>JBFYKV010000179.1:0-27742 GCA_041305745.1 Methanoregulaceae archaeon
AACGTTCAATTGAAATTCTCGTGAAGGCAGGGTATTGTATTCGAAAGTCAGATAGCCCCATAAATATCCAACGATTTCAGGGGGCTGCAGACCCCCCTTGAATAGTATTTTCATTAGAAACGCGTATGAATCGGGGTATCACACCCGAACCATGAAAATTGTCTAAAACAGTACTTTTTTGTGGGCAGCAAAGACTGAGAGGATTTTAGGATTTAATCCTGCTTTAGAAAGTAGTCCTTCCTGTACACCCGGATGCGTCGAATGAACGCGGATAGGAAATTACCGGTGTAGAGGAATCAGCTGCCCACAGGATCAATATGACAAGAGAGAAGAGAAAAGTTTGTGGGATAGATGTTCATAAGTCGTTTCTTGTAGCAACTATCCTGGATCGTGATGGGAAGCATGAGACAAGGAAGTATCAACAGGACGTCGAATCGCTTCTTGAATTACGGAAATGGATCCAGATTGAACAATGTGATTCGGTGGCATTCGAATCGACGGCCGATTACTGGAGAACCCTCTATCTCGTTTTAGAGAACCTGGTACCGGTTACTGTCGCAAATGCCCATCATATCAAACATGTCCCGGGAAAGAAGACGGATATCACCGATTCCCGATGGATCGCGCAGTTGGAACTGAACGATCTCATCGAACCTTCACGGATCTTTTCTGGAGCTGATTATGATCTCCGGTCCCTGACCCGGAGCAGAGAATTACTTGTCCAGAACCGTACCGAACTGAAGAACAAAATTCATCACCTTCTTGACGCGGCAGGTATCCGGTTGTCATCGGTATTCACAGATATGTTCGGGAAATCCGGATTGATCGTCCTCAAAGGAGCCCTAAATAACCAACCGTTCGAGGAGATCCTTGCGTCTCTTCCCAAGAAGATGAAGGGGAGGGCAGAGGCGATTTCTGCGGTTTTACCTGCTACAATTCCTCAGACTACCCTCGTACTTCTCCAGTCCTACGTAAAGCTCGTGGACGATCTCACGGTAGAGATCAAACTCATTGAAGGGAGGATCCGGGAGGCATTGACGGTTAAGTCACGGGAACTTCAGATACTGACGTCAGTCCCTGGTATCGGGTTTATCGGGGCTTCCACGCTTATCGCTGAGATTGGGAATGTTCGCGATTTCGAAAATGCCGATAAACTTGCGAAATGGGCCGGTCTTACTCCTGCCGTGTACCAATCTGCAAACGTTACAAGAATGGGCTCAATTACCAAACAGGGATCTCGACATATCCGGTGGATCCTCGTCGAAATGGCTCATATCGCTATCCGATCGCCGGGCAGGATCAGATCTTTCTTTGAACGATTGTTACCTAAAAAAGGATTCAAGAAAGCTATCGTCGCTGTTGCGCGTAAAATGTTGCGTATCGCATGGCATCTCCTGATTCATGACGAGTTATTTGTTGATGATTGCCCCCGATCTAAAAGCGTCAAGTTCCCAAAATTGCCAAAAAAAATCCAATCCTTCGGGATTGACAGGATTGTCGAGTTGTTGTCAAAGGCATCTGAAGTGATTATCAAAGATTCAAGTCAGGATCTCCTCCGGCTTGACTTGGGGGATTGACCCCTCCTATTCAATTTTCATAGGAATCCCATTGGTTTTCATAAGTCAAGGCCCGTGAACCGAGTTCTCATAGGTGTTTTTTTATGAAGAAGGGCCGCCTGCCCCGGGTTCCGGTTTATAGACAATGACTGAAATGTTATCGTCTGAACATTTCAGCGCTGCATGAACACATGCCAGTACGACTTTTTCTGCTGGTTGGGTGGAAAATTTTGAAATAACGTGTAAAGGATCAACAAACGAGTGAAAGCCATCGCTGGAAAGCAGGACCAGTCCTGATTTTTCAATTTTTTCCGTGTAAATGTCAATGTCAAAAGGACCGCCAAGACAACGTGTTATGCATGAACGAAGGTGCCTTGGTGCATTATTCGCGTCCCTGATGACATTCTGGTCGATGAGGGACTGGACCAGTGAGTGATCCCGCGTAACAAAAAAAGAATCCTCTGATATGATATATGCCCTTGAATCTCCGGTGTTCCCGATGATTGCGGTATCACCTTCAATAAATGCAGCAACGAGAGTTGTACCCATGCCTTTGCCCTCGGCTGGTGCCCGGGAAAGAATTTTTTCATGTGCCAGTGTAAATGCAGCACGCATCATCGCTTCGATTTCAGTACTACTCATTCCTTCATGATAGGTCCGGAGTACTTCGGACTCGAGTGTACTGACGGCAATCCCTGAAGCGATTTCGCCGCCTTCAAAGCCCCCGACGCCGTCTGCAACTGCAAGGACGACAAGGGACCCCGCCCTGAACATGAGTATGCGGTCCTCATTATTACTGCGGGTACCTTTACAGGTGATTCCTGCAATAAAATTTCCAACTGTTTCAATTCCGCTCATGATCAGGTCTCTCCGCGTTCAGTCCTCGAATATTTCGTACTGGTCATGGTTTCTCCGGAGGCAAAGCAGCGAACTGAGATCTTCAAGCAGTTCCGTGACTGACTGGTAACGGTTTTCGGGTCTTTTCTCCAGGCATTTCAGGATTATCCTGTCGAGATCCTTTATGGCAGGGTTTTTCAGGGATGGAGGGGGAGGCAGTTCAGAGATGATACGGGCACTGACTTTCCCGATATCGTCACCGCCATAGAGCTGTGTTCCGGTTACAAGTTCATAAAAAACAGTTCCAAGCTGGTAAATATCGGTCCGCTGGTCAGTCTCTCCAAATCCGTCAGGTGAGACCTGTTCCGGTGCGGCATATGACAGGGAAAACCCGGTGATGGTGGGAACGACTGCAGTGCCAAGAATTTTACTCATTCCCCAGTCGGTAATTTTCGGGGTCCCGTCAGCAGTCAGGAGGATGTTCTGTGGTTTTATGTCCCGGTGAATAATTCCCTTGGAATGGGCATACGCGAGGCCTTCTGCAATACCTGCAACAATTCGTATCGCCTCTTTTTCATCCAGTGGAAGCGCAAGGTCGGTCAGTGTTTTATCAACGTATTCCATCTCAACGTACGGGATTGGCAGGATATTTACTTCTGTTACCCTGACGATATTTTTGTGATGCAGGCCTTCCCACGCAACTATCTCCTTCATGAAACTTCTCCCCGTAGCCTCGTTGAAATGAATGGGGATTTTCAATGCCACACCTTCACCCGACCTGTTGTCTGTCGCCCTGTATACCCGGGCAAGACCCCCCATCCCGATGAAGCTGATCTCTGAATACTTCTCGCTCAGCTCCTGAGGTAAGAAATCTGTAATGGAGGGCTGTGCAAGGACAGTTTTGTCGTTGTCATACCCGCCTGAATCAGACAACGATGCAGCGTTCGTATCTGGTGATGCCGCTGTGCCGTTGTTGTCTGTCGAATAGAGGCGGCGCTCCTGCCAGAGTGCAAGGACCGATGACAGGGGAGACAATGCCATCGCAACGGCCAGCGGGAAGATAGTGATCTGAGAAGGCTCTCCAAGTGCCATCAACCCGGTAACAAGGACCATCACGCCACTGACCGCATGAATCCTCAGTGTCCAGCGGAAAGGCCACGAGAGCACGGAGCCGATGATGAGTGCAATACTCGATATCGCCAGGTAAAAAATAAGGATGAACGGAAGACTTAACGGGGATAATACCGGGAACAGACCAGAAGATATCGCCTGTATTAATGCATTCACAAGGAAAAATGTAATAATTGCATATGCAATTGCAGAAACTGCCCTTTTTACGGCGGATACCTGATAACGGGGGGACTTCATATAAAAGAGGTCGTAGAAAAGCACCCCTGCACAGAACCCCCCGGCAATTATCGTGACCAGGATACCGGCAATAAGTGATATTCCCGGTTCCTTCGGTCCGGTATCGGAGGGCTGACCTGTTGTATTGGTAATATTGCCCTGGTCAGGGGTCGCGGAGATGGCCGGTGTTACAACAGCGGTCTGCTGAGCGGTGATTGTACCCGTCGGGACCGTTGTTGGCACAGATGTTTCCGTCCCGGGAACCATCCTGATGAAGGGAACGTTTGTCACCCTGTTTTCATTTACACTGACAGAACGTGTCTCTGACAGGTAACCGGTTTTTTTGACCGTTACGTCGTGGGTCCCCACCGGGATGTCCTGCACGATCGAATTGGTAATTCCCTTTTCTTCGCCGTCAATGAAGATAGTCGCCCCGGTAGGGGAGGAAGTGACCAGAATCGCACCTTTTTGTATGACTGTTGTAGGAACCGTGGTAACGATTGTCGTCGGGACGGGAGTGAAGCTGGTTACCGGGATGGTGGTGGATACTGTCGTCGGGACGGTAGTCGGGACCGGCGTTGGACTGGTCGTTGTCGGTATCGTTGTTGGTTTTGTTGTCGTCGGAACGGTCGTTGTCGGTATCGTTGTTGGTTTTGTTGTCGTCGGAATGGTCGTTGTCGGGACAGTTGTCGGGATGGGTGTCGGGCTCGTCGTCGTCGGAACGGTCGTCGTGGGAACAGTTGTTGTCGGGACCGTCACCGGAACCAGTACTACTGCCGGAAGGTTGGTGATTTTATTAAACTGGATTTCCAGGTTCTCGTTCCATGGCTGGTAACCGTCCAGCATGAGCGATACGGGATGTGTGCCTTCCGGGATTCCCCCGATATAGGCCGGGGTCTGACCAGACGCCATTCCGTCAACAAAGACCGTCGCGCCGGAAGGAACCGAAAAAATTGAAAGTGTCCCGGTCTTTTGTAAAAAAGTTGCCCTGATAGTATGATCAGAGTTGACGTCGTTGAAGCTGTATAATTCGATTCCACCAAGGTTTTTTCCGTCTACAATGACACTTTCACGGATATACCCGTCATCGACCTGAATCGCAAAAACCTGACTTGAACCTTTCTGGATCGGGATATCCCCGGCAGGTGTTATACAGCCCCCCGGACCTGCTTCTGCCGAAATGATATAGGTTTGTTCGGCTCCGGCGATGAGAATACCGCACAGCAGGATAAGGAAGATCGCGGCTGATATCGCCTGAACCGAGGGATAACGGGTTCGTGTTTCTGTCATGGTATTGTATTGTAAGGGCGTTATCCGGAACTCTCGGGCAGGATAACGAGGAGTTTTGCCGAGGCAGACCCCTTCGCCAGTTCGATAAGGTCCCCGTCATGGAGAAGTTCAGGTTTTTTATTCAAAAGGGAATTGCTGTTTAAAAAAGTTCCCCCTGTGCTTCCCCTGTCTTCGATATACCATTTTCCGGTTTCTTTCCTGAGAATACAATGGGGTTTTGTCACCCTGCTCACCGAAGAGTAATCGGGTGAAAGGACAATGTCATTTTCCGGGTTATACCTCTCTTCATAGCCAGGATCTACCCTGCCGACGCGTATGTCCTGGGTGGTAAGAAGGAAGAATTTCCCGTCCTCGGGGCCGCCCAGTACAATCACCATGGGACCGTCACCGGTCAGTTCATCTTCCACGGCATCGCGAACATCATCCAGCCTCTTTTTTAATCCGGTATCAGAGAGATTTATACGCATGTTCGAGAAAATTCCAAGGTTTCGGACAAGTGCCTCCATCGCACCCGGTACAAGTGAATATTTCCAGACAGGGTGAACACCCTTTGAAGTCTGCTGTCCAAGTCCGACTTCTTTTTTTATCAGGCCTGTACTGATGAGCTTGTCTAAGTGTTTTTTTGTATTCTCGTAACTGGTGTGAATTTCAGAAGCAATAGCGCGTACGTCTTTTGGTTTCTTTTCAAGAATTTTAAGGATTTTTAACCTCTGGCTATTGCTGAGCACCTCAAGATATTCCGAAAGTTCCAAAAAATAATCGGGGACTTCTTCAAGTACAACAGTTCGGGCTTCATCCTGACTGCTCTCTTTCATTCACATACCATCCTTACCAGTACAATCGTCACACTTCGACAAAAACATTCTGTACTAATACAGGGTTGTCTTCGCAGGTCATGGCAGGTCCCGGGACATACCCTCCCGTGAAAAAAAGGTATCATTACTGTGACAATAGAAAAATGCCGGGTTATCATTCCCTGATTGTGCTGCCATTCACAAAGATTTAAGTATTGAGTGCTTAAAGAAACAGATTGTGTAGCCGGTTATGAGAGAAAATGCTGATCTGCCATGGACTTCCCGAACGGATGTCCGTATTTTTGTCCTGGTTATCAGCACGATTCTTGCGTTATATGGTAACTTTGTCGGGTTACAGAACGGGCTTCTCATATTCACACCCCTGATCTTTTACATCCCAATCATTCTTGCCTCGTACTGGTTCCCCCGGAGGGGAGTGTTGTATACCGTTGTGACCGGTCTTCTCCAGCTTCTGATGATTCTGGTATACCAGTACCCGGCATTTGAATCGTTAAGCTACGCAGTCATTACCGCGAGTTTTTACATTCTCGTTGCGGTGTCCGTGATGGTATCCTCGCTTTCCCGGAAAGTAAGGGAGAAAGAAACACAGTATCGTGGAATTTTTGACCAGTGTGTGGCAGGTATTGTATTGATCCAGTCTGGGGAACCAGGCCCTTTCATACTTGATATCAATTCACACGGGGCGGAAATGCTTGGGTATTTACCGGCGTCCATGAAGGGGAAACCTGCAGGGGAAATTTTTCTGGCGAACCGGGATCTCGATACCCTTGTTCAATCGATACGAAAGAATGGATCAATCTCGAGTTATGAACTTGACCTTGTAACGAGCAGTGAAGAACCAGTCCCGGTGATGATATCCGGGTCGATGCTTAACGGTTCCCTGACTGTCTTAACCTTTATTGATATCAGGCTCCGGAAAGAGGCAGAAAGAGCGATCATTGAGAATGAAAAAAAATTCCGGGGTATTTTCGAAACTGCTCCGAATCTCCTGATCACTCTTGACAGGAGTCTTACAATTCTTGATTGTAACGAAAGAATACAGCAGATGCTTGGCTATAGCAGGGAGGAGGTATCAGGACATCCTGTGACAATTCTTTTTGCGCCCGGATATGAGAAACCCGCAGATGATTTTTTTAGACATCTTGCAAATTCCCCTCATCCGGCGTATTCCGAGTTGCAGATGTGGCATAAAAATGGATATATTATTGAGGCAGGAGTTCATTGCTCAGTTGTTTTTGACAGGGGTGATCACGACAGGAAGATAATCTGTATTGTGGATGATATCACCAGAAGGAAAAACGCCGAGCAGAACCTGACAGAAAACGAAAAAAAATACCGGATCCTTTTTGAAAATTCTTCAGACGGAATCTTTTTCCTCGACAACACAATATCAGACTGTAATGATCAGCTGTGCCGGGTTCTCGGTTATGAGAGGGAATTTTTGATCGGCCTGAATTTTCCTGATATTTCACCCCCACGGCAGCCGGACGGAAGAGATTCGGAAATGGTGTCAGCCGAATACGTTCGTGAGGCATTATTGGGCCGCCCACAGTCATTTTTCTGGCAGTTTCATAAAAAAGACGGCACACCGGTAGAGACGGAGGTCTCACTGAAGGCTCTCACTCTGAAAGGCAAAAAAATGGTCTTTGCGACCCTGCATGACATTACCGAGCGGAATATGGCGGAGCGGGCGCTTCGGCTGGTAAATACAAAACTGAACCTTCTTTCAAGTGTTACACGGCATGATGTCTTTAACCAGCTGACAATATTGAGGGGATATCTTGAAATGGTACGGACCATCGAAGAAAACCAGACCGTCCTTAATTACATTCGCAAGGCTGAGAATTCCGCAGAAACAATACGACGTCAGATTACTTTTTCAAGGGATTACCAGGAGATAGGTGTACACGCCCCGCAGTGGCAGAACATAGGAGAAATTTTTAGAAAAGCTGCAGAATCTGTTGAATTATCAGGTATCCCGGTATCATATCCGCCGGACACGGTGGAAGTGTATGCAGACCCCCTCTTTGAAAAGGTCTTTTTTAACCTGATCGATAACTCCCTGCGTCACGGGGGTGGGGTTTCATACATCGGGATGAAACTGGCAGAGGCGGAAGGGAATCTTACCATTATCTACGAAGATAACGGGTGTGGTGTCCCGGATGCAGAAAAAGAAGAAATTTTCATGCGTGGATATGGCAAAAATACCGGATACGGGTTATTCCTGATAAGAGAGATAGTCTCAATCACCGGTTGTGCGATAACTGAGCGGGGTACTTCCGGAAAAGGTGCACGGTTTGAGATCGAGGTCCCGAAGGGGGGGTTTAAGAGGACAAACCGGTTGGAATAATTCCTTATCCTGCACCCGTGGAGGAGGAAAAAATCCTCTGAATTTCCTGCAGCCGGTCCTCTCTTTTGCGAAGTGTTTCAAGCATTGACCTGACCATCTCTTTTTGATCGTCGTGGTAGTGTGACTTATAGCCTTCGTGATACGCGTCCTCGATCATTGCAATCAGGCATTTCATCACCGGAACTCTCATTGAAAGTTCCCTGAATTCATTGATAGTATCGCTTTTAATCCCTGATTTTCCTGCTTTTTCAGCCACATTATCAATCGCTGTTTTTCGGCCGAGGAACTCTTCAATGAGTGCATTAAGGTTCTTCGGGCTTATCGGCTTAATAACATATCCATCTATATAGCGTCCATATTTTTCCAGTTCTTCAAATACGAACTGTTTCCCTGTGACCATTATGACCGGGATATTCTGTGTTGCAGGATTCGACCGGATATGTAACAGTGTTTCCCATCCGTCCATCGGGGACATCATAATATCAAGCAATATGAGATCAGGAACGCGTGTTTTTAAAATCTCAAGACATTCCTTTCCGCTGTTGGCACTGACGATAGTATACCCGTCCATATTCAATATCGTAACATAGAGATCCACGAGATCCCGGTTATCATCTACTACAAGGATTTCCTGGGGTGTCCCCTCGTGTTTATTTTCGGCCATTTCAGGAATGAATAATTCCTTATTATCTTATATATGATAATTGGTAGTGTACCATTCAAGGCAAAACACCTGTCATGACCTGCCGGTCTATTTCAATAAGGACCTTGAAGAACGGGGGTATGGAATTCTCGGGACCCGCTCTGTTGTCAATGAACTGGCTGATGCATATGAGGAACTTCTCTTTAGGATTATTAAACCGGCAGAATACGAATCAAAACTAAATGCACTTCTCCCGGACCTTGAACGGACACAGAATGGATACAGAATGCACGCGAGTAACGGGAACGGGAAGACCTCTCGCGGCTTCTTCGTATCAGGAAAAAGAAACGAAAATGGAGAGAGCAAGGAATAAACCGGCAGGGAATACGACGTACGAAGGAACAGATCCGGCCTCGATCGCCCGGGCGCAAAAAATCCAGGAGACCCTTCGAAGCCGTTGCTCGGTCCGGCCTTTTCCGGAATTGTCTGCAGCGAGTACGATTGCGGGAGCAGATGCCGCATATGACGGGGACAACGTGTATACTGCAGTCGTGCTCATGTCATTTCCCGGGCTGTCTGAAATTCAGAATGTCGTTATTCGTTCTGGAGCGCCGTTTCCTTACATTTCAGGATATTTTGCATTTCGCGAAGGTCCGGGGATCATTGAAGCGGTGGGGAAACTTGATGAAAAACCGGGGATACTCATCATAAACGGTCATGGAATCGCTCACCCGCGGCGGTTCGGGATCGCTTCGCATATAGGGGTTCTCCTTGATATGCCGGTGATTGGCGTGGCGCGAAGGCTTATGGCAGGGAATTATACTTTCCCCCTGGGGATGGACACTCTTAAATTTCCGGTTTGCATGGGGGACGAGGCGGTTGCAATGGGAATACGAAAAAAACCCGGTTCGCGTCCGATCTTTATTTCACCGGGACACAAGGTATCACTCGATCAATCCGTTGAGATCGTTACCATGGTAACCGGGGGTCACCGGCTGCCCGAACCGCTCCGGAGGGCTCATCAGCTCGCCACGACCCGTGTCAGGGAATGCAGGGCAGAAAAAGGCGGAGCCTGAGATGCAGCGTTCCTATAAGATTCCCCCTTCTCTGAACCGGATCAGTTTATCGTTCCCGGGGTAAAAAATGGAATCATGTTCACTCGTGACAATGCCATATCACTGCTCGGGAAATACGTTACCCGTGAAAACCTCTTCAATCACTGCCTGTCCACTGCAGCAATCATGAAGAAAACTGCTGAATACCTGGGCCATGACGCCCAAAAATGGGAGATAATCGGAATTTTACATGATATTGATTACGAGTTCATTGACGGGGACATGGCCAGGCATGGTTCCGAGGGATACCGGATTCTCATGGATGAAGGCGTGGATGAGGATATCGCAGCTGTTGTGAAGCGGCACAACGATTTCATTTATGGGAATACTGACACACCTGCAGACCGTGCACTTCAGGCTGCCGATAATGTATCAGGGCTTATTATTGCAGCGGCACTCATGAAAGGCGGGCGGGTCACAGACGTCACCCCAAAAACAATCTCGAAAAAATTCAAAGAAAAATCGTTCGCCGCCGGGTGCAGGAGGGAGCAGGTGGCGTTGATTGAGCCGCTCATTGACCTTCCCAAGTATTTTGGAATAGCCATCGGGGCGCTTGTGGATATCCGGGACCAGCTTGGGCTCTCATGATATCACGCTGTTCCACGGGTTGGCTGCCGGTGTTAAAAGGACAGACGCGGGTCACTACGTCCTGTTCCTGTCATACAATGGTGAAACCGGTAAGGTGAGTACCGCCCCGGGTGATGTCATGGGGATGTCACAACCGCCCGGCATCAGCCCCGGGAGTGTCAGTATAATGTGTATTTGATCGTGGTGAAAGAGGAAGTATTCACGAGATGATGTGACCGGATGGAGTTTAACTCCCTCCCCCAGCCCACCCGTGTGTGATATCCTCCGGGCAACTGTGATATATTTATGCCCTTTCTTTTCAGACGTTTCATCGACACAGACTGCAGTAATGTTGGACAGATCCAGACCTTTTACCGCTTTTTTCACATAGTACTTAATAATCCTCCAGAGTCGGGTATCGGTTTCCCGGACTTTTTCTCCGATCTGAGAAACCTGCATATCTCCTGCCATCAGGACGATCATGGCCTCAAGCAGACTTGTAAACCCGCTTGACTTCCGCGACCACGGGACTTCTATGAGTCGAATTCCACATTTCTCACAAACTGCTCGCGGAACCCGGCAATGGATGTATGCTTCGGAACTTGAAAAAAATCGAGGTGTTTCCATTCTTTTTCGACGGTGTCGTGTATATGGCATTCTTCTCCTGCACAGTCCGGGCAGGCAAATTTTGCACCGCGCTCAAAATTTAACCGGATATCTAAACGTCTCTCTTCTCTCCTGAATTTGATGTCGTTGATGTACCATGGTTTTTGGAAGTTTAACGCCTGACTGAATATTTGCCCCTGGAACCCCGGATCCATAATCATTCATTAAAAGGTGTAAGGTATGTTTTTTAGCTTATGAAACGCCGCCGGGGCGCCCTTCGGGGGCGGCGGACCTATCGTATCGGGGTTTGGGGAAAAGCCCCACTAACATTTACCCACTCAGTTTGACGAAGAGCCCAAAATTTTTATAAATACGAAGCACTGTCCCTTTCGCATTGTGGGGACACCCAAACGATCATTGGCATCCGCCCCCGAAGTAATAGAATAAGCAGGGTGAAGGAGAGAACGTGAACGGTATCAAAAGATCGCGGGTTTTAGAAAAATGTGCAGGTATGAAAAATTATTGTTTTTGGAATTTCTGAAATGCAACCGGGAAGCCCGGATATGATTATTCAGGCTCCTCTTTTTTTGCGGGTTTTTCAGGTTTGACATACGTGATGGCAAAGACTTCCATTCCGGGCCGCACGGTATACGAGGGTGTATACGCCTGGTCCATGGCCAGGCACTTCACCGGACACACCTCAACGCACGAGTTACACACGATACAGCGAAGCCGGTCGATTGCCCACGTTTTCTGCTCTTTGTTGATACATATCGCCTCTGACGGGCATTTTTTCATGCACATACCGCATGAGATGCACTTTGACACATCGATTGTGACATGCCCCCGGGACAGTCCGGTCCTCTTTGCCGGGACATAGGGGTACGGGCGCGTGGCCGGTTTTCCAAGAACGGTCCTGATCGCAGTCTTCGCCATTTCAAAAAATGCCATTTTATTTCACCTCTCCATGCACCCTATACAGGGGTCAATCGACAGCACAATCACCGGAACATCTGCAAGCTCGCATCCCTGCAACATTTTGACAAGCGGGGGAATGTTCGTCAGCGTGGGAGTACGTATCCGTGACCTGACGATGTGTTTTGTTCCGTTTCCTTTCACATAATGCACCAGTTCGCCACGTGGCTGTTCAGAACGGGAGAAATACTCCCCATCAGGGTTCCCTTTGACCCTGACCTCGATCTCACCGTCAGGAATTGCCTGGATTGCTCTTCTTATCAGGTCGATTGAAGTGAAGAGTTCTTTTACCCGGACGGCGCAGCGTGACCAACAGTCTCCGCCTGTCTCAACCACGGGTTTAAAGCCCAGTTTGCCGTATGAAGCGTATCCTGTCATCCGCATGTCAATCGCAACACCACTGGCCCTTCCGGTCGGGCCGACCGCACCGAGAGTGTATGCCTCGCCCGGTGGCAGGAGACCTACGCCTTTTGTACGGTGAATAACCGAATCGTCGTGGAGGAAGATATCTGCCAGTTCTTTCAATTTCATTTCAAAAGGATCAAGACCTGCCAGCATGCGTTCAAGCGTTTCTGCAGTGATATCCTTTCGGACACCTCCTACCTTGCAGCTCCCCTGGATGACCCTGCCGCCTGTTGTCTCCTCAAGGACGTCAAGGACCGTCTCTCTCTGACGCCAGCAGTTCATAAAGAGGTTTTCAAAGCCCATCCCGTCTGCAAAAAGTCCGAGCCATAACAGGTGCGAGTGGAGTCTTGAATATTCTGACCATATGGTCCTCAGGTAATGTGCACGTTCAGGGACTTCGAGACCCATGATCTGTTCCACTCCCTGGCAGTAGGTCATGCCGTGGATGAAACTGCAGATACCACAGGTCCGTTCGGCAATATACACATATTCGGGATATTCACGCTTTGTTACCAGTGTTTCAAGTCCCCTGTGTACATACCCGATGGAGGGAACGGCTTCAACTACCGTCTCGTCCTCAAGCACCAGGTCAAGGTGTATCGGCTCCGGGAGCACAGGGTGCTGGGGCCCGAACGGGATAACTATCCTTCGTGACATGGACCCTCCCCATTGAATACCGGCTCCCGGAACGGGTAGCGTACTGATGTCCTGATGAGGTTTCCTTTAAAGTCAACATTCATACCCCTGACCGTCACCCCGAAAAGGTCATGCATCTCATTTTCATAAATGAATGCACCCCAGAAAACCCCTGAAATTGAGGGGAGTTCCGTACCCATCGGGATAAGCAGACGTACATTTTTAAACATGAGGTCTTTTTCGAACGAGTAGTTGATCTCAAAGTTTTCTTCTATCCGTGTGCAGTGCATCTGGACAAGCCGGTACCCATCGTTTTTGAACGATTCAACCTCCCCGATAAGGGAGATAAGATCGATCTCTTTCGTCTGCTGGTTTTCTATTGTCATTTCTTCTCTCCACCTGTCACATCGTTGCTGTCTGCAGGTTCTTTCATTAATAGCCGTTTCTTTTCAAGAATCGCCAGTGCCGTTACAATCCCGTCAATAATTGATTCGGGTCGTGCCGCACACCCTGGCACATATACATCCACCGGGATTATTTTATCAATCCCTCCCGTGATATTGTAGCATTCCCTGAACACTCCGCCCGAGGTTGCGCAGATGCCTACTGCAACCACGACCTTTGGTTCCGGTATCTGGTCATAGATGTTTTTAACAACCGCCTTGTTCTGTTCGTTAATGCCCCCGGTGACCACAAATATATCGGCGTGTTTTGGATTTCCGGTATTGATAATCCCGAACCGTTCAACATCATAAAGGGGTGTCAGGCATGCAAGGACTTCAATATCGCAGCCATTGCAGCTTGATGCATCATAGTGAATGATCCATGGGGACTTTGACATATATGACATTATACCAGCACCCCCGAAAGGTAATACAGGACCGCAAGATTCACGATCCCGAGGGTACCTGCGATAATCCAGGAACTTTTTATTGCAAACTGCCATTTTACCCGCGAAAATGTATTGTCAATAAATATTTCAATTAAATATGTCACAATAATTGCAGCGACTCCAAGAAGCGGATTAAACGCAAAGAAAAGGTAAATAAATCCGAGGAGGAAGACATTTTCATACCAGTGGGCAATCTCTATCTTTCCCAGCCCGGAACCTGAAAATTCAGTGGTGACCCCCTTAACAATTTCCTGGTGGGCATGGTGCGACGTAGACAAATCAAATGGAGATTTACGAAGTTTTATCGTTAATACCATGAGAAATCCGATAAAAATCCCCGGGAGATAGACAATCACCGGAATTGGAGAGTTCATAATATCGCTCACAAAAAAGCTCTTTGTCACCATGTACATCCCGACCGCACTGAGAATAATCATTGGCTCATAGGCGATTATCTGGATAAGTTCTCTCTCAGCCCCGATGAAACTGTAAGGGGAATTGGTTGAATATGCTCCCAGTACAAGGAATATATGCGCAAGGGTGAAGGCAAAGATAACTAAAAGCAGGTCGCCGCCCGAGAAGAACAATGCACCGCTCACTGCGATGAATACGATATAACTAAGTACATAGTAATTCTGAGACGGTGTAACGACAACGTTCTCTTTTTCAAAGAGTTTTGCAACATCATAGAATGGCTGCAACAGGGGCGGTCCCATCCTCCCCTGCATCCTGGCGGTTATTTTCCGGTCGATACCAGCGATTAAACCTCCTATCAGCGGGGCCAGTAATATGAAAAGGATTGCATTCAGGATTGAAATCATATGATCACCCCCAGGAGAAGCGTGGCGCCAATGAGAATTAACCCCAGGCAAAGTCCTGTCCCGGCCATAAGAAGCCTGCTTTCACCACAATATTGTTCAAAATAATAATTTGAAAATGAAGATTCACGTACCATACCCATCGAACCGGCAAATTTCATATCGGGAGTCGTTGGTCTTCCTCCCATGTAGGGAGTTAGTTCCTTGACACCATTCCGGTAAAACAACATTGAAAGGGGCATAATCATCAGGAGGAAAAGCATCATGACCATTATCATGATATTATCCTGTGCCAGTCTGGTCGTATACCCGTATACCGACAGGACAAACGGCTCGATGAGTACAGAAGATATGAGCGGGAAGATAAGACAGACAAGAACGGTTAAACCTGTGAGTAAATAAAGAACAAACCACTTTTCTGAACGGATATTCCCTTCCACGCGTTTTCCGTACTGGGTAATCGAAATTATCTTTCCCATCCACTTTGACCAGAATAATACGGTTATTGATCCGCCAAATGCCAGGATCGTTACAAATATGATGCCGAATGGGGCGTCGATAAAGGCTTCGATTGCAACCCATTTCGAGATAAGCATGCCAAATGGCGCAAGGAACATACCTGCTATGCCGATAAACATCATGACTGCGATCTTTGGCATGCGGACAATAAGGCCTGCCATGTCCTCAATATCCTTGCTGCCGATCCTGTTTTCGACTGTGCCGACACAGAGGAAGAGCAGTGATTTGGCAATAGCATGGAATATTATCAGCATAATAGCTGCCCAGACCAGTTTATACGTCCCTATTCCTGCACATGCGACAATAAGTCCCAGGTTTGCAATTGTAGAATAAGCAAGCACTTTCTTTGCATTGCTTTGAGAGATAGCAATAGCCGAGGCGAGAAGGAACGTAAAACCGCCTATCATGGCAATGATTAATCCCTCGAAACTCCCGGAAAGGACAGGCGAAAATCGAACGATGATGTAGACTCCTGCCTTGACCATGGTACTTGAATGAAGAAGGGCTGATACAGGAGTGGGTGCAACCATTGCGCCAACCAGCCAGGAAGAAAATGGCATCAGGGCCGCCTTTGTAATTCCTGCAAAACATATCATGACTGCAGGAACAATTGCAATTACCTGCCCCGCATTGATCAACTGATTAATCTCAAAAAGATTTCCTGACGGGTCAATGCCGGCAAGGTAAATCAGGGCCGCCGCAAAGGCTATTCCGCCAAGCAGATTCATTACCAGCGCAAGGAATGCATTATTTATCGCCTCGGTAGTGCGGGAATACCCGATAAGGATAAAAGAACATACCGTGGTTAGTTCCCAGAAAAGGAAGACCCATATAAGATTATTGGAAAAGACCAGCCCGAACATGGAAGAAATAAATAAAAAGATCATGAAGAAAAATGTTCTCCGCCGGTCCTGAATTTCGGGATGATTCTTGTGATATGTCTCCATATACCCGACTGCATAGACGGCGATCGCACTCCCGATAATTCCGATAATAAGGGCCATAATAATGGAAAGCTGATCGATAAAGAGATTCTGAACCGAATGAAGGGCTCCTGCATAAAATATTTCAAAATAGGCTAATAAACCCAGTTGAACGAGTATGAGTAATACCGCCATGGATTTTCGGTATTTTATACCGAGGTACAGGATAAAGAGCGCAAGAAATACCTCGATCAGAAATATTATCTGGCTTATATATTCATAACCTGCCGGGAAATAAAGGGCTCCTTTATTATAATACAGGAACAGGGATATCAGAGAGCCGATACCGATCAAAAGTGCGGAGATCTTCACTATAGCGTTGCGAATTGATTCTTTTGACACGATAAGAAGCAATATGGCAACAATAAGCGGAAAAACGATAAGAAACACGAGATCAATCATCAATAACCCTCATTATTTTACTATGGGAAATTTATCATTATTAATAATTCTATTTTAACAAAAAGAATAAAATCAAAGAATTATCTCTTTTTTCGCTTAATATTGAATATTGATGACTTTCCAGGGAATTTTTTGAAAATAATTAGTTTTTTCATGTATGGCAGTGACGGGGATTATTCTCCCCGCCGTAAAGTTCCGGTCCCGTTTTCTGGCAGGCAAAAAAATTTCATTCGTTTTTGCCGTTTTTAACCATTTCACAACGTTATTGATAATCCGCTCTTCTTTCATTCCCCGGGAAGAACCAAATGCAGGGATTTTCTTTAAAAATGGTGGAATGGACCTCAATATAAAGAGATTTTAAATGGACATTTTCAATGGTCCCGGAGTGAACCCTGCGGGTTCATACACGTTTCAGGAGCGCAGAAAATTCGATAAAATTCCGGTATATCCTCTCCGGAATTCTTTCTATAACGATACAATTAAAAATCATGAAATAATGATACCCCCAGAGCCTGTTTACCGGGTATATGAAACTCACGGGCAGAACTCTTCGCGTGAACAGATATCTGCAAACCGGTATTTTCTTTCTTCGTTTAGCCAGGTTCGCTTTTCCGGTTTTTTAGGATAACTCAACGATTTCATGATTCAATCCCCCTGATGATCATGTATTACCGTGGGGATGGTCCCTTCTCCGGAAAATAGGTCCCTGGCTGGCAGACTATTTTTAATAGCTGATATCTTCATGGAATGCCGCGTGGTTTTTTACAGTGAAACTGCTAAATGCCGCTCTTTTTAAAACCATGAATTCCATAACGGTATTTCCTGTGAATTCTAATGTGAATTTTTAAAAAAACGGATCAGATTGTTTTTTTGAGAATAAGTATCGCCTGCTCAACCGCTGATTTCTGGTTAATATCCCCCCCGGCAGCTCCTTTTCCCAGCCGGATAAGATTTCTGACTTCATCGAAGGATAACTTTGTGAATGCAATCTTTTCCCAGACATCCCTTTCAACATAGACCCATGTCTCCCCGAGGATGAATTTTAAAGAATGAATATCCTCTTTTGTGATAGTTTTCCATTCACTACTCAGTTTCTGACGGATTTTCTCTATGGCTTCTTCAACACTTTTTTCCTGATGAAGCCGGTAAATTCTTCTTCCAATTTCTGTCCTTGAAACCTCTGGCATAAATAATTCCCTCCCCCCATTCCCATTACGGGTATGCGAGAATGGCATTGAGGATTGATAATGGTTGTGGTGAAATCAAATAAGGAGATAATTCCGCATTTTCGGATTATTTCGCGATTAATTCTTGTTTTCCTGCTCTCTGTTCCATTGAAAACTCCTGCGACTGACCCTGCATCCGTATGTGTACGTCCCGATAATGCAACAGTTATCATGAATGAAGCAATGTGTGAACTACCCCGGCCTGAAGATCGGGGACTTCCCGCTCCGCCCCCTTCACCCCCGCACGCTAAAAATAAAAGCCCCGTTGAAATCCTACCGGTTTTTGACCGTTAATCCTGTATTAATGATACAAATATGCATAAACAGCCGGTTTTTAGGATTTCTTCATCCCGTGAGCAGCCTTCTTTTTCTGGTCAAGGATTTTTTTTACTTTTTTCAGGCGGTATAAATCTTCCCGTTCACGTTCTTCAATTATTATTTTAATATATTTTGCATGTTTTTTCAATTCGGGAATCAGGACCTGTTCAAGGGCATTTACCCTTCTGCGATTCATCTGGATCTCATCACCAAGACGCCTTAGTGCGGTTTCGGTCTCTGCCAGTCCGATAATAAGATCGATCTCTGCCTCAAACTTTTCGGCAGTCTCATCGATTCTCCCGCTGACCCCCAGTATACTATATCCACGTTCCAGCAGACTGAGTGAGACTCTCTTTTTTCCGATAACCGGGACCGGAATCCCCATTATATTTTTCCCGCCAATATCAAGCGCTATATGCCTCTTTGTTGCAAAGGATGCTGATTTTAACGCTACAGGGTCGTCGACAGCCTGCGCAATGAGGAGTGACCGCTGTGCAAGGTCAGATAACTTTTCCAGTTCGTCTCTTGACTTTGATACATTCTCCATTATCTGGAAAAATTCACGGATCAATGCGTCCATCTTTTCGCGGAGAAGGTCTCGTCCCTGTTCGGCAAGCTTAATCTGTGCATTCTTTTTTATTAACTCCATCCTGGTGGGATTCACTTGCTCCATTCTTCATCCCGCCCTGTATGCCGGGTGGTATTTCTGGATATATTCAAGCTTTATTCTTTTCAGTTCTTCATCAGGAAGCAACGAAAAGAGCTCCCATCCGATCGAAAGTGTCTGTTCGATAGACCTGTTCTGGTCTCCCTGGGTGATGAACCTGCGCTCAAATTCTTCTGCAAATTTCAGATATTTTTTATCAAGTTCGGTGAGTGCTTCTTCACCGACTATGGCTACCAGACGCCTGAGGTCTCTCCCGTACGCATACGAGGCATACAGCTGGTCTGCAACATTACGGTGGTCCTCACGGGTCTTTCCTTCGCCGATTCCAAGATTCATAAGGCGGGAAAGGCAGGGAAGTACATCAATAGGTGGATTCAGGCCCCTCCTGAAGAGGTCCCTGCTGAGCACGATCTGGCCTTCGGTAATATATCCTGTCAGGTCGGGAACCGGGTGTGTTATATCATCATCAGGCATGGTGAGGATGGGGATCTGGGTTATTGATCCTTCTTTTCCTTTAATTCTTCCGGCCCGCTCATAAATCGATGCGAGATCAGTATACATATATCCCGGGTATCCCCTCCTGCCCGGGACCTCCTCGCGGGCGGTTGAAATTTCACGCAGGGCCTCGCAATAATTAGTCATGTCTGAAAGGATCACCAGAACATGAAGGTTGTGTGTATAGGCGAGATATTCAGCCACCGAGAGTGCGCAACGAGGAGTGGCGATTCGTTCAATTGTCGGGTCGTCAGCAAGGTTCATAAAAAATACCACCCGTTCGAGTGCCCCGGTTGTTTCGAAATTTTTCATGAAAAATGATGCCTCTTTAAACGTGATTCCCATGGCAACGAATACAACGGCAAAATTCTCACCTTCCCCCAGCACGCGGCTCTGCCGGGCTATCTGGGCTGCGAGACTGTTTGCGGGAAGTCCCGCTCCTGAAAATATCGGGAGTTTCTGACCTCTCACAAGAGTGTTAAGTGCATCGATTGCGGACACGCCGGTCTGGATAAAATCAGCAGGTTTGTCCCGCTCATACGGGTTTATCGGCATCCCTGAGATATCGACGGTATCTTCCGGGATGATAGCGGGTCTTCCGTCACGCGGTTTTCCCACCCCGTTGAACACCCGCCCGAGCATCTCGATAGAGACATCAATACGGGGAGATTCGCCCATGAAACGTACTTTGGAATTAAGATTGTCAATACCGCTTGTACCTTCAAATACCTGGACAACTGCAATTTCGCGGGAAATATCGAGGACCTGTCCTGTCCTCTGTTCCCCATTCGGGAGAGTTATTAGTGCGGTTTCACCATAGGATATGCCCCTTGGTTTTTCTACAAAGAGAAGCGGACCCGATACATAATTGATTGTCTGGTATTCTTTTACCAGCAGGGTGTGATTCATGATTCCACCTCAATAGCAAGAATTTTTCCGTTGATATCATTGATAAGTTCCTGTATTCTTCCGACACTGTCAATTTCTTTCATGCGTGCGAGTTCGGATTTTATTGGAAGTGATGTGATTTGGCGGAGGGATACTCCCCTGCTCATCGCATCGCTGACAGAGTCATAAAATACATGTATCGCTTTTAGCATCAGGAACTGTTTTTCCATCCCGCAAAACGAATCTTTATCGCTGTAA
Organism: Methanoregulaceae archaeon; assembly: GCA_041305745.1. Taxonomy (GTDB): domain Archaea; phylum Halobacteriota; class Methanomicrobia; order Methanomicrobiales; family Methanospirillaceae; genus UBA467. Next base: position 20,609 of record JBFYKV010000179.1, read on the forward strand.
GCACTCTGCTGCAGAAAATCCTCCCTTATCATCCGGGTTACTTCCAGAATTGCTTTCTCACTTTCAGGAAGGGCATCGGGTCCCACAAGCTGGACAATCTCCTGTAACTCCACTTCCTTTTGAAGGAGGTACATCGATTTATCCCGGAGTTCACGCCATTCAGGAGAGACATTTTTGTAATACCACTCATCCAGGCTGTCCAGGTACAGGGAATAACTTTTAATCCAGTTTACTGATGGAAAATGCCTCCTGTAGGCAAGGTTGGTATCCAGTGCCCAGAATGTACCTGCAATGCGTAAGGTATTCTGGGTTATCGGCTCGGAAAAATCTCCACCGGGAGGAGAGACCGCCCCAACAACGGTAATAGATCCATTCCTGTTATCAGACCCGATACAGGTCACTCTTCCTGCACGTTCATAGAATGCGGCAAGCCGGGTAGCCAGGTATGCCGGATAACCTTCCTCGCCAGGCATTTCCTCGAGCCTTCCCGATACTTCACGCAATGCTTCGCCCCACCTGGATGTGGAATCAGCCATGAGGGCCACATCGTATCCCATATCACGGTAGTATTCTGCCATGGTTATCCCGGTATATATTGATGCTTCCCTTGCTGCAACCGGCATGTTTGAGGTATTCGCAATCATGATCGTTCTCTGGATAAGGGGCAGGCCGGTTCTCGGATCAACCAGTTCAGGAAACTCTGTCAGGACATCCGTCATCTCATTCCCGCGTTCTCCGCACCCGATATAAATTACAATATCGGTGTCTGCCCATTTTGCGAGGGTCTGTTCGGATACTGTTTTTCCCGTCCCGAATCCCCCCGGGATCATTGCCGTACCACCTTTTGAGAGTGGGAAGAGACTGTCAAAAATGCGTTGTCCTGTTAATAATGGAAGTTCGGGGTCAAGTTTTCGTAAATATGGCCGCCCTTTCCTGACCGGCCATTTCTGGACCATGGAAATCAGCGTCCCGTCTTCAAGTGTACAAACGGAGTCCCCGACACAATATTCGCCTTCGTTGATATCTGAAACGATCCCTGATGTACCGGGATGCACCAGGACCCTGTGGTCTATATGAAATTCCTTTACCGTTCCCAGTACGTCCCCGCCAATAACCCGGTCTCCTTTTTTAACAGCCGGGTGGAATATCCATTTTCTCTTTTTGTCAAGACCTGGGACGTATATGCCTTTTGAGATGAAACAACCGCTTTTTTTGGCAAGGGCAGGCAACGGGCGTTGTACGCCGTCATAAATCGATGAAATCAGGCCCGGCCCCAGTTCGACCGACAGGGGTTCTTCGGTATTGTGTACCGGTTCGCCGATTTTTAACCCCGTTGTATCTTCATATACCTGGATTACAGCGTTATCACCTTCAAGTCGAATTATCTCCCCGCTTAAGCGGTCCTCTCCTACCTGGACCACATCGTACATTTTCGATCCCATCATTGAATCGGCAATGACGACTGGTCCGGAAATCCTTGAAACGAAACCCTGAATCATGGTTATCTCCTCAATACGACATTATATCCGATTGCTCTCCGCAAAAGGCGCTCAATATAACTTATCCGGTTGACTGCCTTGCTACGTGCAGGAATGGGAATAATAATCGGACGGTAGCTCTTTTCTATCCTGCTCATCAGTTTGTCATCAAGTGCCGGTACAAAATCCTCGTTTAGTGCAACTATTCCGGTATCATCCTGGTATAAGAGATCCGGAATGATTTTTTTTACCTCCTCCATCGTGGAAACCTCGATGACATCCACACCAGCCAGACGGAACCCGGATGCTGAATCAGGGTCAGTGACGACAACAAATTTAAACATAAATCAACTCCTCCTGAAGTTCTTCATCGGAGACGCACGCATTTTTACACCGGGCTATTATCCGTATGTTTGTAATTTCGTTGAATTTTGCCCATAAATACCCGATAACAATTGAAACACTCAACGGGTCGCCACGAAGTGTCCTGCTCCCTTTTCTTATGATGTATTTATCCAGTTCTTTTTCAAATACCGATATTTTATCAGCGAGAAATGCCTGTTCCGGAATCCTGGATAAAAATGAATAAGGGGTGGATTCGAGTTTCCGGACTGCGTCCCTGATTGAACCGGTGGTGATAAGATCCAGCAGGACCTCTTGTCCGAGAATTTTTCCTCCGGAGAGGAGCATGTATTTCGTCTCTTCTATGTCTGTTGAGTCACGGATTACACGGAGAACAGTCTTGATATTCACAATGTCAATCTCAGTTGCAAGTAAATCGTGAATAATGCGGTTATCATATTTTTTTCCGGAAACGATGCTCAGTGAATGCTCGTAATAATATTTATCGAGTGCATATTCCAGAACTGCAAGGTCATTCTTTTCAATGTACGTGTCAAGATGCTGTGTCAGGGGACTGGAATATGATATCTGCCAGGTCGCGAGCAGGTCTATCACTGATCGGATATCCTGCTGTTTCATTAACTCGGTCAGGGTTGCTTCATCGAGTTCACCGGCAGGGACGAGGCATTCGAGGATCTCATCAGGGGATGCATGAATATTTTTGCCCCGCAAAATTGTTTTTATATTCTGGATATCCCAACGGTTCAGGAATACTTTGATATATTTCTCCCCGATATCTCCCTGGACAAAACCGAGAATTTTTTGGTAGTTTTTGATGAGGTTTTTTCTTAAAGCATACTCAATACCGAGAATTCCCGGATGTAAAACGCATCCTTCTTCAATTTCGCTTTTGTACGGTGATTTTTCCAGTTCGATAATTAATGAACCGATATCGGGTTTTAAGATCAGTGTATCATAAAATTTTCGATTGACAAGATCGCTGTTCATCCCTTTTACCCTGGCATTCACATACCCGTAATCCATGTCAGATCACCCAAAAAGAAGGGAATAGATGTCTTTCCGAAGGGTTTCCTTTGATCTCTCAAACCGTGATTCAATTGAGTTATACCCAATAATTTTATCCCTGTAAATACTAATGTTGAGACCGCCTGAACAAGTGAGATCCGGGACAATTTCTCCTTTAATTGTATGTTTTTCCATACAGGTTTTGCATATTCCTTCGTCACGCCTGTCGATGTGTATTCGCATTTCGGCATCACCAGCATCAAGGATGGCTTCCCGCAGCAAGCGGCTGAAACATTCCTGATAGAAAGGGTCCTGGCGAATATTTTTCAGAATTTCTTCAGCTTCAGAAAATGCACTGGAATAAATTGAATTTTTTGTTGTGCCGATATCCGCTTTGAGTTCCTCTTTAAGTGAATAAACGGCCGTATTTCGTTCCATCTTCAATTTTTCCAGGGCTGTCTGCATCTGTTCTGTTTTCAGCGCGTCTGACTTTCTTTGGGACTCCTCTAAAATATCCTTGATAATTCTTTCAGTCGTTAAAAGCGCTTCATCTATCTTCTCCTGGGCGCCGTTCTCCATAGACTTGATAAGGTCATTATATGTCATCTTCTCAACTGGTGCTTTTTTGTGAATTTGGACAGATATGCGAATAAATCAGGAAATCTCTGTAATTTTTAAATGCGTAAGGGATATCCATCATAATCAGGCAACCAGATCATTTTACCATCAGAATGATCATCGCAGCCACAACAAAACCCAGAATGACCAGGGTCTCAGGAATTGCCTCCAGAACAATAATTGACCCGGAAGTTTCGGGCTTTTCTGCTATCGTTCCTGCTCCCGCTGCACCGATCCGTGATTGTGCCCATGCGGTTCCTATTGCCCCGGCTGCAAACGCGATCGCCGCTCCAATTGGTACTTCCCATCCTTCCATGATGTCTCTCCAATAAGTACGTATCATAATCATTATATTATTTAAATGTGATACAAACTATGTTATAAGTTTTATACAATATTTATTTATAAAATAATATATTAATATTATTATTAATAATCAGGGTTCTGATATTTTTTTATGAAGAACAGTTTCTTGAATATTATTTTCTTTCCCAAAAGGAAGGTATAATTCCCCTCCTCCCTCATAAAATTTTGAATAAAATTCCACTATGTGCAGGCGGACCGTGTGAAGCGAGGGGCTGAACATAGCAAGAACTATGTTTAACGCATGAAGCAGTATCGCAACGACTATACCCAGGACGACGACTTCTATTGCGCCACCAAGGGTGTTTGCTACCATGGCGAGGATAACTGATGCCATTCCGATTGCCATAATCCTTGCATATGAAAGGATATTCCCGAGAGTACTCATGATCTCGATAACCCCGAGTGTCCCCCCCCCAATAAATATCAGGGGTATTGTTACTGCAACGATAATTATTGCAGGTATCAGAACGATACCCGGGGCGAACCCGGCAATGATTCCAAGCAGTAAAATAATTCCAACGAGGACTCCGATCATCCCGCATTTTTCGCATAAATGCTTTTTACTTCGTCTGGTATAGGCATTGAAAGCCCCTATTCCAAGTCCGACAAAAATGTGGAATACTCCAAGGGTAATGGCAAGTATGAGCATCGGGATCATCGCTTCAAGGCGGTTCCATGTGATACCAAGGAAATGGACCGGGTGCAGCCAGCCCATCATTTCACCGAAATTACCGAAAAATTCACCGAACAGGTATCCAAAAAATATCGTGGGAATTGCCGAAATTATCATGATATTCATCAGTTGCTGTAACCAGTCCAGTTTTTTGAACTTCCATTTCATTACAAGTGCAAATCCAAGTATACAGAGACCGTATCCGATATCTCCCACAATTATCCCGAAGAATATCGGGAAAAAAATTGCAATTACAGGGCTTGGATCAACCTCAAGATATTTTGGAGGACTCACCAGGTTCATAAAAAATTCAAATGGCTTAACCCATCGCGGATTATCATAATAAACAGGCGCATTTTCTATCTTTTCCTGTGACACGGGCATTTCAGTCAGTACGACCCGGTTTTGGAATGCCGAATAAAGCTCTTTTTTCGTCTTTTTCAAAAATTTTTTCGGTATCCATCCCTGGACCATGATTGTATTTTCAGACTGTCCAAATTTGTTGTACGCGTTTACTTCTTCTTTACGGTCGTTAATGATACTACGAAGTACGGATAGTTCCTGCCACCAGGAAGAAGAGAGCTGATTCAGTTCTTCATCAATGGCCGCTATCTCCTCATTAATCCGCTTCTTTTCATTATCGATATAAATGATTGCAGCATTTAAAGGCAAATTTGAACATTCTGGCGGAATTATAACTTCATTCACATTTTTTGTAAAAAGCAGAGAATGTACCGGGCCTGAATATTTTTTATTAAATACGGTTATTGCCGCGATTGTATTTTCGTCAATATCTGCTGATATAAATTCAAACTGATTGTTGGTAATTTTTTTCATTTCAGGGCGTATCTGATCAAGAATCTCCCCGTATTCCTTCTGAATAAGAAGAACCGTGACTTCAAATCCTTCCAGCGTGGGGATCTGCTGTTCCAGCGGGAACAATTTTTCCATAATCTGCTGATAACGGGCCAGAGAGGTGATGGTCAGTTTATTATTGCTCTTTTTATTTGCCAGGTCGCGGGTTTTGTCCTCCAGTTCCGTAATAACGGTCTGAGCCCGGTTCATAATTTCTTCAGTGGTCTGCCATTTGAATTTTTCATAAATCTCATTCTGTCTGGTGGTATTATCAGAAATTTCCGGAATGATCTGGTATATACCATTAATTTTTACTAATAATTGTGAGATATCTTCAGATTTTATAAGGTCCATTTTTTTGAAAGTAAGATCGTCACTGTTAAAATTGTCGGATACGTCCTGAAGATGAATTGTCCCGAGCTGATAAAGTACATCTACCATTTTTTCATAATCATTTTTCGGGCCTACTACCAGGACATTAACCATTTTCTGCAGCATAATCGTCCTTCATGGATACAAGGTTTACTATTCTGCTGACTGCTTTTTGCAGATTCTCCTCTCCCCGGGCACTTATTTCAGTTTTTCTGGCATCATTCAGTTGTTTTAAACCATCCATCTCTTTTTGCATCCCGAGCCTTTGCAGAGCACAATAACGTCTGGTTTCTTCTTCCGATTCACGTTCGGCTGCGGCAATATTATCAGCTGCCTGATTTTTGGCCTCCAGAATTTTCCTCTCGTTCAGAACACGAATGATTTCAAAGTTTGTTTTCAATTCGCCCTCTTTTTGCCTGACCTGTTCGAGCAGTGACTGTTCATCATCCATTTTATACCACACCTATAGTAACCCGTACCGATGCTTCAGGTGAGAAGTAATCCCGCACGACGGGGTAACCTGATTTTCTTTTGCACTCCCCACGGTCCGTTCTGACGCCTCAATTATTCTTTCATGGCACCGCCTCAATGCAGTAATTTTTAATTTCTCAATAGCGTCATGATTGAGTACCGGCATAATGGCAGACCCCCTTATTTCCAAGGTCGCATAGATAATAGTAATTATAGTATATAATATTATTGTAGATTTGAGGTTAAATATTTTCAAATTATTTTAATTTTTTTATTTTTGTTTTAATACCGCGCAATATGTGTTCATCCCCTCCCCATAACAAGATCGATATCTGCCATATAACTGCGGACCCGGCGATAAAAAGTCAGGGGTCAGTTATATCAGATCATGGATCTATCATCCCTTACCTATGGGTGAGGACATTTCGGGTTGTGAATGCTATGTTTGAAAAAATTTTGTTTCCTACAGATTTTTCAGAATACGCAAAAAGGACCCTGGATTGTATTGCAGGACTTCCGGGAATTGGTGAAATCCACCTGCTTCATGTCATTGAAGGCACTACAAAAATTGCACGGGGTGACTGGGTACTGGATGACGTAAGGGAAGAGGCAGAACGACAGATAAATGAAGAGAAAATGTCTCTGCAGCATCCCCGGGCACGGATAATTTCACGGATTGAAGCAATAACCAGCGGATCTATTGCCGAGGCAATTCTTCGAATTGCCCGGGAAGAACAAATTTCGACCATCGTGATGGGGGCACGGGGAAAAGGACTTATAAAGGGAATTTTTCTCGGGAGCGTATCATCGAAGGTGATCAAGCATGCACAGACTCATGTTCTTATCATGCGGTACAAGGTGATCGAAGAGCTGACCGGAACAAAATTTGAAAAATTCTGCCCCCGTATCCTGTCAAAAGTCTTATGTCCAACT
>JBFYKV010000180.1:0-4217 GCA_041305745.1 Methanoregulaceae archaeon
AACGTTCAATTGAAATTCTCGTGAAGGCAGGGTATTGTATTCGAAAGTCAGATAGCCCCATAAATATCCAACGATTTCAGGGGGCTGCAGACCCCCCTTGAATAGTATTTTCATTAGAAACAGACATGAACTACTACGGTTCACACCAGAACCATGAAAATGTCGATAGAAATCTCCTTATTCTGGGGTTAGTTTTACCATTTTCATAGGAAATCCCCTTGGTTTTCATAAGTAAGGCCTGTTAACATAGTTCTCATAGGTGTTTTTAAACAGGTCGAAGATAGAAAAGAGAGTGTGAACGCGTCCTTCCCCCTGGAAACAGCCATAGTACACGATAATTTTATATAACTCTTTATCGCGGTTAAACGAAAATACCCGCAAAATTTCGAAATTCAGGCCCCTTCTTCAACAATTTTCCTGATTTTGTTCAACCTCTGTTCCACTTTCCTGTAATTTTCAATGAAATTTCTGAAATCATCAATTTCCATGTAATCACTCGTTTCTGTAACAGATCCGGGGTACCCGGGAATTATCCTGGAGAAAACACCGTAGAGATAACATCTCTTAGAAAGCTGCCTGTATTCTTCAACAATGGCAGGATCAATTCCGGAACGTTTTGCATGATCAACCCTTGAATTGATCTCGCCGGATCTGGTTATCGCGCCTGTTAGCCGGGCACAGAGGTCTTCCCGTGTGAGAGGCTTCATGATATAGTCGTCTATAGAATCTGAATACCGGGATATCTCATCAAATGTTGGTATTTTGGCGGTCAGTATGAGAACAGGAATCGAACTTGTCCGGTCATCAGATTTTAACCCCTCCAGAATTCTCCATCCGTCAACCGGGGACATCATGAGGTCAAGAAGGATAAAATCAGGGGTTTTTCCGGAAAGAATGGCCTGGAATTCACCAGAGTTGATTGCGGTAAGCGGTTCATACCCGCAGTTCTGTATCATTTTCGAATACAGCGATAAAATATCCGGGTTATCATCAAAAAGAAGAAATATTGTCATGAACCGTTTTCACCTCTTCTCAATTGTATTCGGATCATTATACATTTTAATATTATAATCAGCGTAAAAATGATAATACTTTGTGAGAAAGTCGTGAATTATTGCGCTTTCCATCCAGCCTCTATCAAGGCGGGTAACGATTTTGTTAATCTCCGGTGCATGGAACAGAATTTTATCACCAGCCGGGTCCTCAATCTTGCCTGCAATGGCGACAATTACCCTCAGGGGGTTTCGTACCCGGTCATTATCAGGGCAGGCTGATGAATATTCCGTTTCTATCCGGATGAGGGCCGTTTTTGCCGGGACCTGGCAGAGAAATGAATCCAACAGGTCTTACCGAGATGAGGCTGTCGACAGAGCAGTTTTTTTTCAAAGTGTGGATTTGAACAGATTCTAAAATTACAATAGAGAGGGAGATTTTTCCGAAGCACAATTCCGGATAACCCCTGTATCAGTGAAATGGATATCCGCCATACCACACATTTTTTTATCTTCCCTGCCCTTCATCCAGTATGGAGTTTCCGGAGCGTCCGGTCTATGAAAAAGAAGTAAAAACCCCGGACGGACTTTTTACGCTGACAGTTGCAGAAGAGGATATGAGTGCTGTATATCCTGGCATGACCCGTTATTCACTCAGGCTTTTTTCCCGGATGCGTGAAATTGCGCTATTCCGGACAAATACATATGAATACACACCTTCCAATCCCCTCGATGCAAAGGAAGCGGTATTAAAAAAGGCTGCTGAATGGGAATCAGGATTACGTGGGAACACAGAATTGTTTCTTACCTCCCTGTCCCAGAGACCTGTGCAACGCCCGCACAACATTCCAGAGGCCGGAGTAATCATTATCCAGGGTAGTCCGCGGGCTGATGGTAACTGCAGTATCCTGATTGAATGGGCTGTGGAATCGGTATCAAAATCAGGGGAGCATGCAAGGGTCATATATCCGCATGACCTGTATATCAGCCCCTGCATCGGGTGTTACCGGTGTTACAATACCGGAATGTGTACATTTGATGACGATATGTCTCCTTTAATTGCAGCGGTACGAGCATGCAGGCTCCTGATTATCTGTACTCCAATATATACAAACACGGTCCCCGGGGGTCTTAAGATGGTTATAGACCGCTTCCAGGCATATCATGCTGAAAGGTGTATTTCTGAAAGAGTAACTGGCCAGAAGGGACTTCTTTTTTCGGTCGCCGGACGGGAGGGGACAGAACATTTCCGTTGTATTACAAATGTAGTACAACCGTTTTTTCAGAATATCGGGATATCCCCGTGCGGACGTATCCTTGTCGACGATGCTGACAGGATACACGATGTGAGGAAGATTGAAGGGCTGAAGGAGAAGGTTGAATCAGAAGTGCTACAATGCCTTTCCAGGGCAGAAAACAGTTCTGATAAGATCTGAAAAATATGCGCTTCGTTATCCGGTGTGGGCTATTGTATTCCTTTTTACATTTGAAATGTGAGTGCTGTTGCCCATACACCCCTGAGAAGATAAACTTCGACGCCCCGAAGGGCGCCCTGGCGGCGATTCAGTGTTTTTTTAAATAACCAATATCCCATGAACCAAAATAAAAGAGCGAGGAGGCAAAAAATATGCTATTGTTACAGGATTCTTAATAATTCTGATATTTGGCATGAAAACGGACATGAAGCCGGCGGGTCATAAGCATACAGGATGAAAATGTCAGGGGGACATTTTCATATTGAATCCCCTTGGTTTTCATATGTAAGGCCTGTTAACATAGTTTTCATAGGTGTTTTTAAGGAATCAAATAAGAGATTCAGCAGGACCCATCATCCGCACGCCTGTTCGTGGGTTCCCCTGATATACTCCCCAAGGACTTCTCCGAGGACTTCTATTCCTTCTGAAATGCGGTCGCATGATGCGTTCGAGAAGTTAAGCCTGACGGTGTTAGCTCCCCCGCCGTCGGTATAGAACGGCAGCCCGGGAAGAATTGCCACATTCCTGTCAAGGGCTCTCTGGAACAGTTCCATCGATGAACATCCGTCCGGCAGGGTGAGCCAGAGGAACATACCCCCGTCCGGGCGGGTACAGGCCACATCTCCGGGGAAGGATCTCCTGATACACGAGAGCATGCATTCACACTGGCCTTTATATGCCCTGTTAATGGTCCGGATGTGGTTGTCAAGGTGTCCTTCTTCAAGGTAACGGGCAATAATCCGCTGTGAGAGGTAATTTGAATGGAGATCAGATGCCTGTTTTGCGGTAACTGCCTGTTCGATTATCTCACGGGGGGCGCATACCCATCCCATCCTCATGCCGGGAGAGACGATCTTTGAAAACGATCCGAGAATAACGGTCTGTTCAGGGATATATTCCCGCAGTGACGCCGGGCGTTTTCCGGAAAAACATAGTTCCCCGTATGCATCGTCCTCCACAAAGATGGTACCTTCCGTTAAGAGGAGGTCTGCAACACCCTTTCGTGACTCTTCCGACCATGTTATGCCGGACGGGTTCTGAGAGTTCGGAACCGCATAAAAAATGTACGGATGCCGGGTCTTCAGGACGGTTTCCAGGTGTTGTAGATCAGGGCCTGTCTCAACGAGCGACACACCGGAAAATTCCGGCTGGTACATTGAAAACGCCTGTATTGCACCGAGGTAACCCGGGCACTCGATAGCCACCGGGTCCCCCGTATCCAGAAAGATTTTTCCGAGGAGATCAAGGCACTGCTGTGAGCCGTTTGTTATGAGTATCTCATCCGGGGATATATCGAGGCCGAGCCGTTTCCGGTAACGTGCTGCGATGAATTCCCTGAGGGGAAGATATCCCTCGGTTGTTGTATACTGGAGCGCAGTCTGCCCGTCCCCGGAAATTACGGCGTGTGCTGCCCGTGCCAGTTCCTTCGTTGCAAAGAGCCCTGCATTCGGGAGTCCGCCTGCAAAGGAGATGATATCAGGTCGTTCAGCCACTTTCAGTATTTCCCTGATGAAAGAACGCGGGGTTGTTTTCATCCGGGACGAAAAACGGTAGTTCATACTATTCCACACTCCTGCCGGTCACTGGTTGCAACAGGCAGCCTGTTCCGTATATATTGCCCGTCCAGCAGGAAAAAGCTGGTCATGAAAATAATCTCATGTACCGGGTTCCGGACCGGACACTGACAATTACCATTCGCTTCGGATACATGGTAATCCACTGGTCCGTCCGGGTCATTTGTCTCCCGGGA
>JBFYKV010000181.1:0-7841 GCA_041305745.1 Methanoregulaceae archaeon
ACAAGCAGGGTACATATCCCTGCAAACCTTACACCGGGGACCTATAAAGTCTGTCTCTCGATCGTTACCGGTGATGAACAGAGATATACGGTGATACGTGATGTCAGGGTTTAATAGAAAACAGTATATTAAAGCGGCACGTGGAAATGTCCCCGCAGATATCGTCTTTTATAATGGAGAAGTTTTCAACCCTTTTACGTGCGAATGGGAAAATTCCGGATTCGCCGTAAAAAACGGAATTGTCATCGGAACCGGAGAATACAAGGGAATTGGGGAATACGACCTTAAAGGCCGGCGGGTGGTACCGGGCCTCATCGATTCCCATGTGCATATTGAAAGTTCACTTCTCTGTCCCCATGAATATGCAAGGCTTGTCGTACGGCATGGGACAACAACGGTCATTGCAGATCCCCATGAAATCGGTAATGTATGCGGGAGTGCTGGTCTGGAATATATGCTCGCCGAACGCGAAGGCCTTCCGGTCGATATTTTCATCATGCTTCCTTCATGTGTCCCTGCAACACCGGCTGACAGGGCAGGTGCAGTACTGAATGCATCAGATCTTTCCGGGTTTAAGGGAATACCAGGAGTCCTCGGGCTTGCAGAAATGATGAATGTCCCGGGTGTGCTCGCCCTTGATGAAGAGGTATGGAAAAAAATCAGGATGTTCCCCCTGGTCGATGGCCATGCACCCCTGCTTTCGGGCAATGACCTGAATGCATATGTCCTTGCCGGGATTCAGAGCGATCATGAATGTACCGGTGCGGGTGAAGCCCTTGAAAAACTCAGGAAAGGCATGTACATATTTATCCGGGAAGGTTCTACTGAAAAAAACTTAAAAGAACTTGTTCCGATCATAACAGGGCATACTGCATGCAGGTGCTGTTTTGCCACTGATGACAGGCATGTTGACATGCTTGTAGAAAACGGCCATATTGATGATTGTGTCAGAAAGGCTATCGAATATGGGACCGAACCCGAACTGGCGATAAGGATGGCAACATTAACCCCTGCCGAACGATTCCTTCTGACGGACAGGGGGGCATTATCCCCGGGTAAAATTGCCGACTTCTGCATCCTTAAACCGGATTCTGCATTTGATGTCGATGTCACGTTTAAATGCGGTAAATGCGTTAAAGAAAGCCGGTATCAGCAAAAAGGAATCATTTCGAAAAAATTTCTCTGCAATGTACCTGCAGAGAAGGACATTTTTATTCCCGGCACCGGTACCGCCCGCGTCATAGGAATCATTCCTCACCAGATCCTGACCAGTACACTTCACTTAGAGATCGATGGAAATGAGATCCCTGATCTTTCACGTGATATTTTGAAAATCGTTGTATGCAGCCGTTATCTGAATCATTCTGTCGGAACCGGACTCGTACATGGTTTCGGACTGAAAAATGGGGCTCTTGCCAGCAGTGTATCACATGATTCCCATAATATTATCGCAACCGGAACGAACGATTCAGATATCAGGACCTCTGTCGGCACCATCATTTCAGGTGGTGGCGGGATGGCCGCGGTATCGGGGACAAAAGTCACCTATCTTCCCCTCGAATGTGCCGGGCTGATGTCAGTCCGTTCTTATGAAGACGTGTATGGTTTATTATCAGGACTCAATGCACATGCGGAAGAAATGGGGGCAATTGCCGACCCGTTTATGTATCTCTCGTTCCTTGCTCTGACAGTGATACCTCATCTCAGGGTAACCGATCATGGCCTTTTTGATGTTGATTCTTTCCGGCAGGTACCCGTTTTTATCGATTGATTATTTTTTTCTCTTTTGAAACGGACATGAACCAGCAGGGTTCACTCCCGAACCAAGAAAATGTCCATTCAAAATTTCCTTATATTGGGGGTTGTTTCACCAGTTTCGTAGGAAACCCTTCCCGTTATCTCACTATCCCTCTGATCGCAGCACCCTCATACCGACACTCCCGGGGCTGATGCCGAATGATCGTATGTGTGTGTCCCCTCAATGCGAAAGATGCCGTACTTAGTTCGTTAAAATTATAACAGGATCCCAATCAACCCTGCACACCGGATATCACCCGGGGGTGGGGCAGGGAGGGGTGAGAACCCCTCCTGTCAGAGAAATGAATCGAACAGGTTTTATTGAGATGAGCGTTTCAACAAAAGGTTTTTTTTATTTTTTCCGGGATACCCGCCATTTCATATGGGTGACACGGGAAAAGAAACTACGATCAAAACAGAGCCGGATATTGCATTGCACTACTATCTGAAAGCCGTTTTTAAAATATTCAACCGGATAAATGTTTATGATTCCCCGGGTAACACAAGGATTTAAAGAAAAAACCCTGGAACCTGGTCTCTGCTGATGCCTTTGACCGGAATGTACACAGGTCGGCGTCAGGCACAGGTACTATAAATGAGGTGTACCGAGAACCATCCCGTCATGCCATGCCGTCATAAAAAGCCATACCTGGTGCCACCTTAAATGACGATTATTCGGGCAGGCGTCGCAATGCGGGACCGGTGCACCATAGGGTTGGTTTTATTTTCTGATATATAAATTAGTAGCCTGAAATTGCAAATTCAAACAATATCCGGCTAATGATCAGTGAAATATCTCCATTTTGGAGAGGTAATATAAAAAATACTAATTTGGGGTTTATTTGTCAATTGAGAGAGATAATAAGATAATTCCGGGACTTTTGAGACTAAATTGAAGTTATACGTTATCCGGGGGTTCCGGCAAAGGGCGCCCCGAAGACCTGTCCGAATACCCTTATTTTGGCTTCACCTGCCGCATAATAAAATTGCAACACATACCTGCATGAAATACGTCATCCCGGATCCATATCGTTCCCCCACGAACCGGCATGACCTCCTGCATTTAGTGCAATAATTTATTTATTCGCCCGATAAATAAGAAAACAAGGACAATATGCCTCTGTAACCAGGTGTACAGATGATATCGGTTTTATTTGTTGATGATGAGCCTGCACTGCTCGAGATAACAAGGCTCTTTCTCGAGCGTTCCGGGGAGATGACGGTAGAGACCAGCCGTTCGGCACTGGAGGCACTCAATAAGTTAAAAAACAAGGCATTCGATGCCATCGTATCAGATTATGAAATGCCAATGATGGACGGGATCGTCTTTCTTAAAATTCTTCGGGCCCAGGGGGATCAGACCCCCTTTATCATTTTCACCGGAAAAGGCAGGGAACATGTGGTTGTGGAGGCACTCAATAACCGGGCCGATTTTTACCTCCAGAAAGGCCAGGATCCGAGGTCCCAGTTTGCAGCCCTCGATGGAATGATCCGGCAGGCAATACAGCGGAGGTCAGCTGAAGAATCCATCCGGCATGCCGACCGCCACATGGTTGAAATCATCAATCATCTCCCTGATGCCACTTTTGCCATTGACAGGGACGGCAGGGTCATATCATGGAACAAAGCCATGGAAGATCTGACCGGAGTTAAAGAAGAGGATATCATCGGGAAAGGTGATTATGAATACTCTCTCCCCTTTTATGGAAAAAGAAAACCTATTCTTATTGACCTCATACTGAAACCTGATCCGGAAATAAATCAGAGTTCCTATAAAAATCTGAGGCAGCAGGGGAACTCGCTCATTGCAGAGACGGAAAACCTCATCAGGGGCGATAAACCTGCCATATTGTGGGCCCGGGCAACCAGGATTTTCGACCGTAAAGGCACTATTATCGGGGCTATTGAATCAATACGTGATATCACTGAAATCCGCCGTATTGAGGAAGAGCGTAAAATAAAAGAAGAACGTGAAAAAGAATTCGGGCTCGTCGACAGGATATTTGGAAAGTCTACCGGAGCATGGTACAAAAAGGGGGTGGATTTGTACTATAAGCAGGGCAGGTTCCAGGACGCAATCGCGTGTTTTGACAGGGTCATTGAGATTGATTCCGGACATGTCGAAGCGTGGCAGGACCGGGGCATATGCCTTAAGGAACTCGGACGCTACGAGGAGGCCATCCAGTCTTTCGACAGGGTTATTAATTTAAATGCGCCGACAACCGAGACCTTTTATTTCAAGGGAGAATCACTCGAAAAACTGGGCAAGTCTTCTGGTGATGCCGGATTATTTGAAGAAGCAATTCGCTATTTTGATAAAGTCCTCGAACTTGACCCTTCACATATCAACGCATGGAATTACCGGGGGTTATGCCTCAAGGAACTCCGGAGAAACGAAGAAGCGAAAAAATCATTTGACAGGGCACAGACACTTATCCGGCAGGGCATACAAAAACCTTACCATTGAAATCTATTTCCACTGTTACTTTCATCTTAAGGAATGCAAAAATTTCTTTTTGAAAAAAACTGGGCTTTCTTGATATCCTCATATCTATCATACTTATTGGATTCATTATTCTGACAGGAGGGGTTCTGTCCCCTCCCTGTCCCACCCCGCTGAAGATATCCGGTGGGCAGGGTTGATGCAAAACCCGGGTAATTTTTCCACAATTAGAGAGCCACGGTCCCTGGCGCATTATGGGGGGCACTCATACGATCATCGGCATCACCCCCCGGGAGTGTCTGGATTGGGAGTGCGGAAAAAATGAGATATGGAGAGAGCGGGAAGGATGTCAACAGATCGCAAAAATTGAGCTTTTTTTGCTGCGTTCCCCCTCCAGGAGAATGAGTTTCCAGGATTCCCGCAATAATGGAGACCCCTGGAAATACAATCCTGTCTCAGATAAATTACTCCTTATTCACTTATTTCACCGGCACGTATAATCCGGATGAGGAGAGATCTTCCCCATGGCATGAATAGCAATATAGAAAACTGATCAGGGTTTATTATTCACTGAATATACCAGCCGACCGGAAAAATGTAAGAGTGCCAAGGGTTCGCATGACGTATAATGAAATATTAACGGGAAAGCAGCGTTTTCATCTCGTACTACTTTCGGTTATCACTATTGTCGCATTCGTGGCAAATATCGCAGGAATATTACTTGGGCTGTCAGTAATTACCCCGTTGCTTTTCTACCTCCCGATTATTATTGCCGCGTTCTGGTTCCCGAAGAGGGGCGTTCTTTTCGCTGTCGCAGTCGGCATCCTGCAGGTGGGACTTGTATACCTCTATGCATCCCAGACGATTCCTGACCTTACCTATGCAGTCACAACGGCAAGTTTTTATATACTCGTTGCAATTGCAGTTGTCATTTCCTCCCTTTCCGGAGACTTAAGAGACAAGGAAGCCCGATACCATGGAATATTCGATCATTCTGAAACAGGGTTTTTCCTTGTCCGGAATAGTGTGAATAATTTTTTAATTGAAGAGGTGAACAGGAGTGGAGCAGGTATGGCAGGGCTGATACCGGATGATCTTGTCGGAAAATCGCTTGCCGATCTCTGGACCGACATTCCCGCACGTGATCACCTGATTTCACAATTATCAGCAAATACCCCTGTTATAAACTTCGAGTCAGTCATCGGTGGGCGGGATAAACGGCAGGTCCCGGTCCTGATATCTGCCTCACGCCTTCCGGGATCCCATACAATTCTGACAGTCACCGATATCTCGATGCGGAAAATTCATGAAGAGGAAATTAAAGCCAAAAACCGTCAATTCCAGACTATCAATGAGATAATAGGGTGCGCTACGACGGCCCCGACGGTGAGGGATCTTTTTTGCACAACGCTCATGAAAACGATGGAATTCCTCTCCTTTGAATCTGCCGGGATTTATGTAAAGAGTAAAGAACCTGCCCGGCTGGAGGAATATTACCAGATTGATAATAATTCGCTCTTTTCAAGGATAACACATGATCCAGGTGAACAGTCCGCCGGGTGGAACCGTGCCATCCACCAGTATGATCTGCACATCTCCAGGAGCCCGGATGAGCTTCCCTTCTGTTATTCTGGCATTGTTATCCCTCTTATCACTGAATCGCACAAAATAGGCGTGATGTATTTTGCCACAGAGCGCATTTTCGATTTTAACCCGGAGGATATCAGGGTGCTTGAATCAATCGGAAAGGAGATTGGAACCGCGGTATTAAAATTACACCTGTCAGAAGAACTGGTGGACGCCAACCAGACTGCCAACCTCTATCTGGACATCCTGATGCATGACATCAACAATGCGAATCTGGCATCACTCTGGTATGGTGACCTCCTCACAGAACTGGTCGAGGGGGAGGCACGGAATATTTCGGTAAAGATGATCGAAGGGATCCAGAAAAGCAGGGAGATCATCCGGAACCTCGAGACGATACGAAAAATCCAGGAGAGAAAAAATGAATTAAAGGAGGTAGACCTTGACCGGGTCATACGGGCAGAAATTACTCATTTCCCTGATGCAGAGATAGAGTATGAAGGGAACAGTTACACGGTCTACGGTGATGACCTCCTTGGAGAAATTTTTACCAATCTCATCGGCAACAGCCTGAAGTTTGGCGGACCTTCAACGCATATTAATATCAGGGTTTTGGAAAAAACCGATGCCGATTCAATTCTTGTGCAGGTAGAAGATAACGGTCCGGGTATACCGGATGAACTGAAAAAGGTCATTTTTTACCGGTTCCAGAGAAATAATATTACCTCGAGCGGGAAAGGGCTCGGCCTGTACATCGTAAAAACGATTATAGAGCGATATGGCGGGGAGATCTGGGTCGAAGATCCGGTACCGGTTAATCATGAGCGTGGTGTACGGTTCTGTTTCACACTGAGCAAAAGCACATAAATGTATCATTTTTCTAAATTTTCTCCCGGTTGAATTCCTCACTTCTCTCACCTCTTTTTTTCGGGCTCTTCACTATCCTGTGTGAGCGGTTGTATTCTGATTTATGCATGGTACAGGGGGGCAGTTGCCCCTCTACTCCCGGCAGGATGAACTTCGCCGCGCCCGACGGGCTTCCTGCCGGCGATTTGAGTGGCCTAATCATTACCCCCTCAAAGAACTGGGCTCCCATCAAGCCTACAAAACAGCGGGGAGGCCCAAAAATCCCAATAAACCCTGCCCAAAGGATATCGCACGGGGGTGAGGCAGGGAGGGGTGAAGGCCCCTCCTGTCAGAAAAATGAATCCAACTTGTCTTATCCATATTAAGATATCAAAAGGGTTCATTTTGAAAAATTACGATTCCTGATTACTATTCACTCATAAAAATAGGTAATTTACCTGCAATTCGTTTCGTCATTACTTCTCTTTTACGGGCCGTTTTATCACCCTCCCACATCTCTGGCGGGTCTTCATTGTAACACGGGCCCTGTACCCATCGTCCTGAAAACCCCGGACAAGGAGACCCGCTGGTGATATGAGGCGGATGCCAGCCTTTTCAAATCAGTACTATAGTGCGGAGGGTGAAATATCCGCGAACGGTAGTTCCCTAATAAACCGGCGAATGCGGAGGAAAAGTGAAAAACAACTTATGCACCTTTTTATTACGTTTGGATCTGCCATTTTTTAATCCCGTCCTTAACCACCAGTTCCAGGGAATGAAAAAGTGATTAATGAACCGGAAACACAGCTGCACCGGTAAGAAGCCAGATAATAAGAATAATGAGCGGCTGGTGCAGGATGTAGATTAAAAGCGAATGCCTCCCAAGGAAAGAGACTACATTGTTATCAAAATGATGCATCATATCCGGGTTACCGACCCTTTTCCCGCCAGGATATCCTATTTTTCCAAAATAAATTCCGATCAGGACAACCCCGAACCACGGGAGCAGGGGAGTATAATCTACACTGTAAAACGATTCGGGATGTATTCCTGCCCATAACAGCCAGATCGGCCCGTTGTACCACTGGATAAAAATACCGGTAATAATAATGGCAATACCTGATATGAGGTTTAAAAGTGTAAACCTGAGGAAAAAAACGGACAGGAT
>JBFYKV010000182.1:0-36056 GCA_041305745.1 Methanoregulaceae archaeon
TCCCCTTGGTTTTCATAAGTAAGGCCGGTGAACATAGTTCTCATAGGTGTTTTTAAAGTGAGGGTAATATCCCGGGTTGTTACACTCATATCCTCACTACGATGAACGTCGCCGCCCCCGATGGGCTTCCTGCCGGCGATTCAAATGACTATTCACCACCACCTCAAAAATTCAAGGTCCTATAACCCCTTACAAAACAGCGAAATGGCTTAATTTTTGGATTTTAGAAATATCCGGGATTCGCGGGATCCCGGTATGACCGTATGCGCATGATATCATAAGGGTGCAAGAAAGAACAGGAGAATTATCCACTCTGTTGAATTATCCGCTCTATTGAAACCTTTCCCGTAATCTCACTACTCCTCTCCCTCCGCACTCCTCATCACGACACTCCCGGGGCTGATGCCCCGCCGTTGGGGCGTCCCCATAATGCGATAGGGACCGTGCTCGATAATTGTGACAATATCAGGTTCCGCAGTAACCCTGCCCACAGGATATCTTTAGCGGGGTGGGGCAGGGAGGGGTGAGAACCCCTCCTGTCAGAAAAACTGATTGAACATGCTTTTATCGAAATTAAGTGTTTCAACCACGCCAAATTTTCTCTCTCTTTCAGGCATCTCACATGAAAAATGTCGATATGGTGACATTTCGCTGCCATTTATAACAACGGAAAAGGTCTCCTGAAAACTGGTACATGAACCGTCTTTGTACGGGCCCTGCTCACGTTTCCCGGCAGGGGTCATTTACCGGCCGGAATCTTTTGTATTTGAAATTTCATACGCAATTCCCGGGAGACGGAACCCCGGACCTTACCCCGAAAGGTGTGTCTATATGGGTTGCGCTGCAGATCTTGATCCCACGAATGAAGAAAATAACAATCCGGGGGGCGCGACAGCATAACCTCAAGAATATCACTGTCGATCTCCCGCGGGACAAATTTATCGTGATTACCGGATTGTCGGGATCCGGCAAATCAACGCTCGCATTTGATACCATCTATGCCGAAGGCCAGCGGCGGTACGTGGAGTCCCTCTCCTCGTATGCGCGCCAGTTCCTCGGCCTCATGAACAAACCCGATGTGGATGCCATTGAGGGCCTCTCACCGGCAATATCAATCGAGCAGAAAACCACGAGCAAGAACCCGCGCAGTACCGTCGGCACGGTGACCGAGATCTATGACTACCTGAGGCTTCTTTTTGCACGTATCGGGGTCCCGTACTGTCCGGTACACAATATCCGCATAGAGTCGCAGTCACCGGAACGTATCGCGGACCGGATACACGACGAGATCGGCGGAATGGTCACCATCCTGTCTCCGGTTGTCAGGCAGAAGAAAGGGACGTACCAGCAGCTCGTAAAAGACCTGAACAGGGAGGGCTATGTCAGGGTCCGTATCAACGGGGAGATCAAGCGGACCGAGGAGGATGTAACCCTCGAGAGGTACAAGAAACATGATATCGATGTGGTCATTGACCGGCTCGATGCCTCCGACAGGTCACGACTCGTTGAGGCCTGTGAAAATGCGCTGAAAAAATCCGGCGGACTTATTATCATCCTCAATGAGGCAGGGGACGAGACCCTCTTTTCTGCAACGATGGCCTGTCCTGAATGCGGTATCACGTTTGAGGAACTCCAGCCCCGCATGTTTTCGTTCAACAGCCCGTTCGGGGCGTGCGAGGAATGCAACGGGCTTGGGATAAGGATGGAGTTCGATCCCGGCCTGATCATCCCCGACACCTCAAAATCGATTGCTGATGGCGCTGTTGCCCTTTATCGTAATTTCCTCGACGGCTACCGTGCGCAGTACCTCGGAGCGGTTGCAAAGCATTTCGGGTTTTCGATCTTTACTCCCGTCAGTGACCTGACATCACGGCAGTATGATGCCCTGATGTTTGGATCTGACGAACGTATCAAGTTCTCAATGAGCATGAAAAACGGTGATGCGCACTGGGCACATACCGGGACGTGGGAAGGTCTCCTCCCGCAGGCCGATCGTCTCTATCACCAGACGCAGTCCGAGTACCGGAAACGGGAACTTGAGAAATTCATGCGGATATCAGACTGCCCGAAATGCAACGGGAAACGCCTGAAAGAAAAAGTACTCGCTGTCAGGATCAATGAGCGGTCGATTATCGATGTGACCGACATGTCGGTTTCGGCAGGAATCAGGTTTTTTTCAGGACTCAGCCTTCCTGATAAACAACAGGAGATTGCACGCCAGATCTTAAAGGAGATCAATGCACGTCTTGACTTCCTCGAAAAAGTGGGCCTCGGATACCTCACGCTCTCGCGCAGTGCCGGAACCCTGTCAGGCGGCGAGGCACAAAGGATACGCCTGGCAACGCAGATAGGTTCGAACCTCATGGGCGTACTCTATGTCCTGGACGAACCGTCCATCGGGCTCCACCAGAAAGACAACCAGAAACTTATCGACACGCTCCGAAGGCTCCGTGACCTTGGAAACACCCTCATCGTGGTCGAACACGATGAGGATACCATCCGGAGCGCGGATTATGTCATCGATATGGGGCCGGGCGCAGGGCTCCACGGGGGATATGTCGTGGCAAAAGGGACTCCGGCCCAGATCGAGAAGAATAAAAATTCGCTGACCGGGCAGTACCTTTCAAGAGCAATGAAGATTGATACGCCGGATAAACGGAGGGAAAGCAGCAGGTATATCAGGATATCCGGCTGCCGGGAGAACAACCTGAAAAATATCGATGTGAATATCCCAATCGGGGTCCTCAGCGTAGTCACCGGCGTCTCGGGAAGTGGAAAGTCCACCCTCATCTATGACACGCTCTACCAGGCGCTCCAGAAAAAACTCTACAACTCCCGGGTCACTCCGGGAACCTATGACTCCCTGACATTTGATTCAGAGGTTGACAAGGTGATTGTCATCGACCAGAGCCCGATAGGGAAAACCCCGAGGAGTAACCCTGCAACATACACGAAAGTGTTTGACGAGATCCGGAAGGTCTTTGCAGAGACGAAGGAGGCAAAGGTCCGGGGTTACAAGCCCGGAAGGTTCTCATTCAACCTCAAAGGCGGACGCTGCGAGGCCTGCGAAGGAGATGGCCTCATTAAGATCGAGATGAACTTCCTCCCGGATGTGTATATCGAATGCGAGGAGTGCAAGGGTAAACGGTATAACCGGGAGACCCTTGAAGTGAAATACAAGGGAAAGTCCATTGCGGACGTCCTGTCCATGAGCGTGGAAGAAGCCCTTGAGCTCTTCTCAAATATTCCCGCAATACGAAACAAACTCGAGACGCTGTCCGCAGTGGGGCTCGATTATATCAAGCTCGGGCAGAGTTCAACCACCCTCTCCGGTGGCGAGGCCCAGCGTATCAAGCTGACCCGCGAACTGGCAAAAAAAGGAACGGGTAAAACGATCTACCTCCTCGACGAACCAACGACCGGGCTGCATTTCCATGACGTCAAGAAACTGATCGCAGTCCTCGATGAACTCGTGGAGAAAGGAAATACTGTCGTGGTGATCGAACATAACCTTGACATCATCAAGTCAGCAGACCACTTAATCGATCTTGGCCCCGACGGAGGCGACGCCGGAGGTGAGGTCATCGCAACCGGGACACCCGAGGAAGTCGCCGTGAATGTAAAGAGTTATACCGGGGAATTCCTTAAAAAAATACTTGCTGAATGATGATCGAGACAAAAAACCTTCCCCCGGAACCAGGGTGTTACCTCTTTTTGGACGACCGGAATTCCATCATCTATGTGGGCAAGGCAAAAAATATCAGGAAGCGTGTCTCGAGTTACTTCCAGAAACGGCATCGCGATGCAAAGACAGAACAGCTCGTCTCACACATCGCGTCAGTTGACTATATTGTCACGGCAAATGAAGTTGAAGCCCTGATACTTGAAAACAGTCTCATCAAGACCAACCAGCCACACTACAACATCGACTTAAAAGATGCAAAGCAGTTTGCATTTATCCATTTAACTGCAGAACCGTTCCCGAGGATTCACATCGCCCGGCGTGCTGAGGGCGACGGCACCTTTTTCGGACCCTTTGTGTCTGCAAGCGAGCGGGACTACCTCTTTTCGCTCGTAAAAAAGTTATTCCGGCTCAGGACCTGCAAAAAAATGACCCGGAGAGGGTGCCTTCGTTACCACATCCACACCTGCAGCGCCCCGTGCAGGCAGGAGATACGCGGGGAAGAATATGCAGATTCGGTGAAAAAGGCATCAATGGTCCTCAGGGGAAAATGCAGCGACCTGGTGACATCATTGAAGGATGAAATGGAAGACTCTTCCCGGTCACTCAACTTTGAACATGCGATGGTCCTCCGGGACCAGATCAACGCAATTGAGCATCTCTCAGAACGGCAGGACATGTCGCGCCGGCGCAGCGATGACGAGGATATCATTAACTACAGGATATCCGGCGATTCGGTGTACCTGATGCTCTTCCACGTCCATAAAGGAACGCTGGCGCATAAACAGGAATTTGTCTTCGGGCCTGGCGAAGAATTCCTTGAAGAATTCCTTGTCCAGTTCTATTCAGATAACCCGGTCCCGTCAGAGGTGATCCTCCCCGAGGAGACAGGGGAGGCACTCAGCGATTTCCTTGCCGTAAAAAAGGGCAGAAAAGTAACCATCACCGTTCCAAAAATCGGTGCCAAAAAAAGGCTTCTTGACCTTGTGATGAAAAATATCGAGATCACCTACTTCGGAGAGGAGATCAAACTCGAGGAACTGAAAGAAAAACTCGGTCTCGGTGACCTGCCGGAAATAATCGAATGTTTTGATATTTCCCACAGTTCGGGGACAGATGTCGTCGGTTCAATGGTCAGGTTTACCAGCGGCCGGCCTGATAAAAAGCACTACCGCAGGTTTAAAATAAAAACCGTGGATGGCATAGATGACCCGGCGGCCATCGGCGAAATCGTTCGAAGACGATATCTCAGGCTGAAAAACGAGGACTCCCCCCTTCCTGATCTCGTGATTGTTGACGGGGGCCGGACCCAGCTGGGAGCTGCTGCCAGGAGCCTGAAGGACCTCGACCTGAGGATCCCGGTAATCGCACTTGCAAAGAGGAATGAGGAGGTATTTATCCCGGGGAGGGCGCACCCACTTCCTCTCGGACGGAACGAGAAGGCATCACACCTCCTGCAGGAGATCCGTGATGAATCACACCGGTTTGCGGTAACCTATCACCGGCTCCTCCGGAAAAAGAGGGTCATTCCATGAATGAATTTAAATTACATTCACCATTCGGACCGAAAGGGTCCCAGCCGGAAGCAATTGAAAAGCTCACCGGAGGATTGCTGGCAGGGAACCGGTTCCAGACCCTTCTCGGCGTGACCGGGTCAGGCAAGACCTTTACCATGGCCAACGTCATTGCACGTGCCGGACGGCCTGCGCTCGTCATCGCGCACAACAAGACCCTTGCTGCCCAGCTGTACAATGAATTCCGTGAATTTTTCCCGGAAAACCGGGTCGAATACTTTGTATCATACTACGATTATTACCAGCCTGAATCGTACATACCAAAAAAAGACCAGTACATCGAGAAAGACGCGCAGATCAACCCGAAAATCGAGCAGATGCGACTTTCGGCAACGGCTTCGCTGCTCTCGCGAAGGGATGTGATCGTCGTCGCATCGGTCTCCTGCATCTACGGTCTCGGGCGCCCCGAACACTACCGGGACATGGGGTTCGAAATTAAGACCGGGGACCATATCACCCGGAAAAGTATCGTTGAAAACCTTATCGCATCCCTGTATGAACGCAATGACATTGAACTGATGCCGGGCAGGTTCAGGGTCAAGGGAGACACCATCGATATCATTCCCGGCTATTTCAACAACATCATCAGGGTTGAGATGTTTGGAGATGTTATCGAGAGAATCGTAGAGATTGACAAAAATACCGGGACGATTACCGGGAAGATGAACTACTTCTACGTGTTTCCTGCCCGCCACTATGTCATTCCCGAACACCTGCAGAAAAAAGCGCTTGGAAATATCAGGGATGAGTTGCAGGAACGCCTACCTGACCTTGGCATGCTCGAAGCGCACAGGCTTGAACAGAGGACCCTGTACGACCTCGAGATGATTGAAGAGACCGGTTCGTGCAAAGGTATCGAGAACTATTCACGCCATTTCGATTTCAGGAAACCGGGGGAAAAACCGTATTGCCTGCTCGATTACTTCCCGGAAGATTTCCTGATGTTCATCGATGAAAGTCACCAGACGCTCCCGCAGCTTCACGGCATGTACCGGGGCGACCGCTCAAGGAAAAAATCTCTCGTTGATTTTGGTTTCCGGCTTCCGAGCGCCTACGACAACCGGCCGCTCATGTTCAGGGAATTTGAACAGTACATGAGATCGACAATTTTTGTATCGGCAACGCCGGCACAATACGAGCTTGAACATTCAGGCCAGGTCGTCGAGCAGATCATCAGGCCCACCGGGCTCGTTGACCCTGTTGTCGAGGTCAGGAAGACCGATGGCCAGACGGCCGATGTCATGAAGGAGATCAGGTCAACAGTCAAAAATGGTGACCGTGTCCTCCTCACCACGCTTACAAAAAAGCTGGCCGAAGAACTCACGGAATACCTTGCAGGGCAGGGTATCCGTACCCGTTACCTCCATTCGGAAATTGACACCCTTGAACGGACCGAGATCATCAGGCAGCTCCGGCTCGGGAAATTTGACGTGCTGGTGGGGATCAACCTTCTCAGGGAAGGCCTTGATATACCAGAGGTCGGGTTCATCGGGATCCTTGACGCTGACAAGGAAGGATTTCTCAGGGATTCACGAAGTCTCATCCAGATTATAGGAAGAGCGGCACGAAACGTGAATTCCCACGTGGTCCTCTATGCAGATAATATGACCGGGTCGATAAAGGACGCGTTAAGCGAGACGGAACGGAGACGGACACTACAGATTGAATATAACCGGGTGAACGGAATTACCCCACGGACCATCATCAAGGCAGTCAGGGAAAAAGAGGTCGACGTAAAAGACACCCGTCATATCCCGAAGACCGACCTGCCCAACCTCATCGTCGAACTTGAAAGCGGGATGAAGGCTGCCGCCGAAAACCTGGATTTCGAAGAGGCAATCAGGCTCCGGGATCAGATCAGTGAAATGAAAAAGAGGATTGAAGAGAGTTAAAATATTTGCTCTTCTTTTTTTATACACAATAATGGCTCTATAATTCGAATGTATCTTTTTAACCACATTTTCTCTGTTTTTCTTACGGACCAGATTAAAACATCCTTTTTGTAACCGGCCCTGGTATACTCACTGAATCGCCGCCGGGGCGCCCATCGGGGGCGGCGAAGTTCATCTTATTGGAGATGTTGCCTGTCAGCATAGTATTTTTCGTATAATATGATAATAAAAAAATTTACCTGGTTTCAAAATTTGGCTTTGTTATCGTCCACATCCCAATGAAACCTCTCCAATTCATTTCTCTGACAGGAGGGGTTCTCACCCCTCCCTGTCCCACCCCGCTGAAAGATTATCTCCGGGCAGGGTTAATCCGGGAAACCCTATTGCATTAATATTTTGACACGCTCCCTGTTGCATTATTGAGACGCACGCATACGGCAGGGCATCAGCCCCCCCGTGGCTCTGACGTTCATCGCACTGCGGATATTACCCTGACAACCCTGGATAATATGATCAGTTTGAGAATTGTATCCGCACGATCGAGCGAAGAAAAAAAAATTCCCCAAACACCTTCGGAAAATTTGGTCCCTCTCCATCTGTCCCTGAACTCAACCTATATGTGAAAACCACCCACACATGTATGAAATGAAGCTGATCATCGAACTCTCTGGTGAGCACCCTGACCTGCCGGTTGCAGAGCTGGCGGCAATCGGGTCCGTCCTCGGGAGATACCCGCAGGTCGCCGTCATGGAATGCGAACGGCCGGAAGATGCAGCCCGGCTCGCATTATCGCATACCGTGATGGAATACCTTGGGGAGTGTGATGCATCGGGAGATGAATTTTCAAAACTACTCGACAGCCTCGCAATATCCACAAAACGGACCTTTGCAGGGCGTGCAAAAAAAATTGACGGTGCGGTGACGGATATGAGCCAGGCAGAGCTGGAGAGAACAATTGGATCCCGTATCAAAGGAAAAATCTCTCTTGGAAACCCGGAAGAGGAATACCGGGTTATTGTATCCCGCGACCGGTGTTTTTTTGGCAGGGTACTCATCCGCATCGACCGGAGTTCCTACGAGTTACGGAGGCCGGGAGACCGTCCATTTTTTCATCCCGGCGTGATGATGCCAAGGATGGCAAGGGCACTTGTGAACATTTCCTGCATTTTGCCGGGTGAATGGCTCCTTGATCCCTTCTGTGGCACTGGCGGGACTATTCTTGAATCTGAGATGATTGGAGTGAATGCGGTCGGAAATGATGTTGACCGGATCATGGTCGCCGGCACCCGCAAAAATGTCCCGGGCTCAAATATCATCCGGGCAGATTCGACCATCCTCCCCTACAGGGACAATTCTTTTGATGCAGTGGTCACTGATTTGCCGTACGGGCAGTCCGTGATAATTATCGCCGATAACCTGGAGCACCTCTACACCGATGCGCTCAAAGAAATAAGGAGAGTCCTTAAACCGGGAAAAAGGGCCGTTATAGTAACTCACCGTGATATCAGGCCGGTTGCAAAAGGCATTATGAAGGTTGAAGCGTTTTATGAGCAGAGGGTCCATAAGAGCCTTACACGCCGGATCCTTGTCCTCGTAAAATAATGCCGGGTTTTTGAGAAAATAACCTGTATTTTGCTTTGTTGACATCCTGCGATGTTAGCACAATTCTTTGATTTTTCGCTCTGCCGCTGCAATGGGACCGTGAATGTGGCCATGATAATTAAATGTAACATAGTCCCGATCAACCCTGCCCGGAGACTATTCTTCAGCGGGGTGGGACAGGGAGGGGTGAGAACCCCTCCTGCCCGAAAAATGAATCCAACAGGTCTTATCGATACAAGGATGTCAACTGAGCGCTGTATCTGCAATACGGTTCACCACCTCTGCATGTAGCATGACTTTTTTAAAATGCCTCTTCGCTGTTTTGTACGGGTCAATGGGAACTTTCGTTCTTTGAGGGAGTATTGATTAGTCACTGAATCGCCGCCCGGCCGCCCTTCGGGGGCGGCGACGTTCATCGTAGTGAGAATAGGAGTGTTTTACCCCCATGATATTCTGCTCACTTTGAAAACACCTATGAGAACTATGTTCACAGGCCTTACTTATGAAAACCAATGGGAGTTTCATGCCAAATTGTATCAACACAATATTGCAGGGGGCCGTAAAAATTCATAACCCCTCCGGAATTTTCTTTAATCTGTAAGGTAATCGAAATCCATGGCAGATATTGCAGGTATATGACAAAAAAGAGGGGGTATATCAGATTATTACAAAGGGTCCGGAATACCGTTTCTGATATGAATGGTTCATACCGGCTTACTTTTTGGATCCCGGTGCTGCGGTCACAATCCCGACCGCTTCCAGCATTTCCGGAAGAAGTTCTGCCGGGAACCCCATCACCATCTCGTCGTCTTCAATACCTGAAAATTTTCTTGACCCGTCACATCCGAGGGAATAGTTCGCTCTGCCGGTGAGGTATGTCTGTGCGGTGGTGTCTGCGCAGACCGACTGGATACCTGAAAATTCAGAGTGAATGCGCCCGCCCAGCCTGAAAAGTGAGGTCTGGGCAAGCTTGAGCATGCATCGCGGCGCTGCGATGATAAGGATGACATGGGGTGAAAATTCTGCCTTTTCGAGCGGTGCATACAGCGTGGCATAGGTCATTCCTGATTCCACATGCGGAATATTGTCAATGGTCCTCTTACATGCGGCGGTACTTTCGTATTTACCGAGTTTGAAGTAAAAATGGCCGGTTTTAAGACTTTCTGATATTTCCCGCAGGCCAAGTGCCCATGCCCCGCCCATGCATTCATGGTTTTCGACGGTCGAGTAGAAGACCTTTCCTTCCTTTCGTGCCATCGTTACCATCTGGCAGTGGCGTACTGTTTTATCCAGTTTTTGCATTCCGTCCGGGATATCTTCCTTGCCGGTGGCAAGTTTGACTGCAACCGGAGATCCTTTCAGTCCAAGCGATGTCTTCAGGATCTGCGATGCCTCTGCATAATCATGCCGTGTACGAATCGTATCTTCCATGTTCATCAACTCTCTGTAATGGTAACGCTTTGTCTGGCTGAAAATAAACATGAGCAAAGAGGCAACGGATTATAAGCGCCTGAGCTTCTGGTCGACCTTTTCAAAAAAGTTTCTTCCTGCATCCACGAACAGAGCAGGAGAATCTGATTTCCTGACGGTGATATCGCATACGTTTCCGATATCCATCGAATGCTGGCCATCGATGACCAGCTTTGCAGGCTTGGTGCTCTCAAGCCTGATCGTTAAGGAACGATCGCTGCTTATGAGGTGCGGCCGTGATGAGAGCAGGAACGGCGCGAGAGGAACAAGAAGTACTCCTTCGATACGCGGATCGACAATAGGGCCACCTGCACTCATGGCGTAGGCTGTCGACCCTGTCGGGGTACTCATCAGGAGCCCGTCAGCACGGAATGTTTCCGCGCGGACCCCGTCAATTATCACCATGAACCGGAGCATTTTTGCAGGGCGGCTGGTGACGATGAGTGCCTCGTTCAGGGCCTGCCCGAGGACCTGCCCGTCCATTGAAAGTGATATCCTCATCCGTTTTTCGACGGGAAATCCCAAGGGTAGCGAGAGCAGGAATTCCCGCGCCTCTCCGGGTTCAAGGTCTGCTAAAAATCCGACCTCTCCCCAGTTTATACCGAGAACGGGCACCTGGGTATGCAGGTTCTGAACAGTGAGAAGAATAGTGCCGTCGCCGCCAACGATCGTGATGAGGTCCGGCGTGACATCATTTACCGAAACGCCGTCAAGGTCCAACGCCCGTGCGGTGGCCGTTTCATACATGACTTCAATTCCTTTTGCGCGAAGGTCCTCCCCGAGGGATGCAGTGTAAGACAATGCATCCCGGTCATCGATCCTTGATACAAGCAGAATTTTCATTCTCACCTCAGGTATTCGACAACCTTCTGGTGCAGGACCCCGTTCGTCGCAACCATGCATTTGCCGATCGTCACCTCGTCGGGAAAATGGATATCGTTCCCGTTGAGATCGCTTACCGTGCCCCCTGCCTCAGTGCAGACCAGCATCCCTGCAGCCGCATCGGTAACCCGGAGCGTCCCGCGTATATCCACAAAGCCGTCTATCCTGCCGCACCCGATATAGGACAGTTCAAGTGCAGATGCCCCAAGGAGACGCCAGCGGCGTATTTTCTGTCCGAGGTGAATCACCATTCCCGGGTCAAATTTCCTGCCATATACGCTCATCGCGCTTTCGTCAAGGTTTGCAATGCCTGAAACCCGTATTGAGGACCCGTTCCTGAATGCGCCCTTCCCCTGGATTGCCGTGAAGGTTTCACCATTTGCAAGGTTTTGCACAAATGCCTTCCTGACAATTCCCTTCTCTGCATAGGCAATGGAAAGTGCATATATCGGGATTCCGACAATCGCATTGTAGGTCCCGTCGAGAGGGTCAAGAAAGATCGTCCCGTCATCTCCGCCGATATCCACCCGTCCCGCCTCCTCGCTGATCAATGTTTTACAGAGCGGGTTTCTCCGGAGGTATTCTAAAATAACATCTTCCGCGACCTGGTCAATCTTTTTGGTGGGGGTAAGGTCGGCTCCCATTTTCACCGTCACTCCGCCTTCGGGTGTACCGACCAGTCCGTCGATTGCATCATGCACGGCCCGGGCCATATCAACACAGGATGAAATAAATTCCATGGCAGTTCCAGAGGGGTTTGTTACGCTGTATTTATGTAATGCAATAAAGATAAATTACTACCGCGTTTTATACGAGAGAGTGAACACAGATGAAAGAACAAACCGAAGTAGGTAAACTTAAAGAGGGCCGCTACGTAGTCGTAGACGATGAACCCTGTAAAATTCAGGGAATATCAATATCAAAACCCGGAAAGCACGGTGCAGCAAAGGCCCGTATCGATGTGGTCGGAATTTTTGATGGTGTAAAGCGCTCAATTGTCCAGCCGGTCTCGGCCAAGACCTATGTGCCGATCGTGGAACGCAAGAGCGGGCAGGTCATTTCCATCAGTGGAACGACTGCATCTCTCATGGATATGAAGGAGTATACAAATTTCGAGGTAGAAATCCCTGCAGACAAGGTTGGATCTTTTGAAGTCGGCAAGGAGATCCCCTATATCGAGTCGATGGGAAAGAGAAAAATCGAACTTGACTGACGTGTGAGCCCGGGGCTCATGTATACATCTTTTTTCGTCCGGTGTCCAGGTCACTGGTAAACCATTCATCCGGTTTTGATGCGGGTGCAGAACAAAAAAAATCAGTACTTACCCAGATATCGTTCCGGTACTTTTATTTCGATATGGTAAGACTGGATCATGTGGGTCTTTACGACAAAATAATAATTCCTGACCGTACTTCCTTCATAGAACTTTTCTGTCCACGGGCGTGGATCGTACTCCTCCCCTTTATCCCAGAGATCGGGATCAAGGCCTCCCTGCGGTTCGATTGTCCTGATGGCCTCTGTAGGATCACCGGCATTGATGACCTCTATTGAAAATGACGGGAAGACCTCTGCACCGGATGATTCAGCCACTCCGGCAGCCTTTGAAGAGGTCGACCCGACGAACCGGTCTTCCCATGGGCTTACCGTGTACTGGAGTTCCCAGTAGGGAAACGGCATGCTTATTGTCTCTGTGATGCCCCCGGAACGGCCTTCGATTGTCGCGTACGTCACCATGACATCCTGTTCGGGAGAGACATCCGGTGGGGTGATATGGGTCGGAGTGACCATGGGACTGGATGAAGTGACGGGTGGCGCCACAAAGCCGAGGTCCTTCGACTGCCCGCTCCAGGTGGGAACCGGGGACGGAGTCGGTACTGCGGTAGTACGCTGAGTGTGCGGGGGATAGGGCGTCGGAAGAGTGACAGGGGTTGCAGCGGGTTCTGGTTCAAGGAACGGGATACTGAGATCCGGGTCTTTTCCTGTCATGGCCGGTTTGACAAAAAATGCCATGGCAATGACAATTGCAACCCCGGCAACAACGATCAGGATATCCCGCTTTTCCATACTACTATGTTTGAAAACACTTTGCTATTAAACATGCTTTCATTCCCTGTTCTGTTTCAGGATGGTATCCCTTCAACCATGCGAGGGACCCGGGTAAAATAAATGCCTCCCCGCTGTTATGCACGGGTTGGTGGGACCTCAGTTCTTCATACGAACCCTGAATAGTCACTGAATCGCCGGCAGGAAGCCCTTCGGGGGCGACGAAGTCATTCGTGTTGGGAGGTATGGATGCAGAAGTTTTCACCTGTCACTCCTGTAAAAAAGATCATATTCACACGAAATAGTGGAGAGTCAAATTAACGGGCAGGTGAAATTCTTCCCCTGCATCACGCCGCCGGAAAAAGGAGAAAAGGCTTTTTTGAAATGCTTAATTTCGATAAAACATGTTCCGCCTATTTCTCTGGCAGGAGGGGTTCTCATTCCTCCCTGCCCCACCCCGCTGAAGATATCCTGTGGGCAGGGTTGATAGGGATCCTGTTATTTTTCAAAAGAATGAAGCGACGGTCCCTCTCATAGTATGGGGTCGCCCCAACAGCGAAGGCATCAGCCACTGGAATGTCGCGATGAAAAGTGCGGCGATGAAGGAATAATGCGATGCAGGAAAGATTTCCTCTGAAACTGGGGGAACAACCTATAATTAAAGGAGATTTTAAAAGAGACATTTTCAGGGTTTGGATGTGAACCGTACTGGTTCATGTCTGTTTCAACAGAGCGAAAAAAACAAAAAAGGCCGGAATTATTATGAAATCCCCGCTGTCCTGAACGGTCCCGGTTACCGCCCGTAAAGAACATAGGTTTCGCCATACTGCACGACATGCCCCTGCATCGCCTTGAGAAGTTCGGCCTTTGTAGCACCGGGTGGCAGGTCAAGGAGCGTATCAAGCCCGTACACCTTAAAGTCATAGCGATGTGTCTGACCAGGTGGTGGACACGGACCGTTGTACCCGATAAGTCCGAACGAATTCTTTCCCTGTACGCCCGTTACCGGGAAGCTCACTACCGGTTCATTTGGAATACCGTCTGGTAATCGCGCAACGAGTCCGACGTTCCAGATGATCCAGTGAGTGAACCCGCCCCCGCCCGGGGCATCAGGGTCGTTCATAATGACGGCAAGTGACTTTGTCAATCCGGTATTAATGCTTCCAATTTCAACTTCAGGCGAAATATCGTCGCCATCGCAGGTATAATTGGACGGGAGACTGACAACTGAAATTTTGACAGACAGGTTTTCCATACGGGTACCTCTATTCTGATTGATCTTTTGACAGATAGATATGTTTTATTATTCGGTCCTCAGTGAATGGGCCTCTTCGCTGTTTTGTATGGGGTGAGGTAAAAATATAATTTTCACGATAACCCCGCATATCACCTGGAATACATGGCAACAGTTTCTCCGTACTGGACAACGTGTCCCTGCATTGCCTTCACCAGGTCTCCCTTCAGTGAACCAGGCGGGATATCGAGATAGGTGTCAAGGCCCCACACTTTAAAGGTGTACCTGTGTGTTGCGCCTGCCGGGGGACACGGACCTGTGTATCCGATTTTGCCAAAATCGTTCATCCCCTGGACCGCACGGAGTGGTGTGGTCACAACCTCGTCTTTCGGAATTCCGGCAGGGATGACCGGGGTGGGATCGATATTCCAGATAACCCACGGGGAAAATGTGCAGCAGGAAGGTTGAAACGGGTTTACCGCCATCATGGCAACCGAAGTGGCATTAATGCCGGCGAGCTGGATTTCAGGAGACAGGTCACCGCCATCGCATGTGTGGGTCGGGGGAAACTGCAGAAAACCTAATCGTACCGCAAGGGGTTCCATGAAAGGTACCATTCGCTTCATCCTATAAATAGGACTCCTCGCTGGTGTGTATCGGTTGATGGGAGCTCAGTTCTTCAGGGAAACACTCAATAGTCACTGAATCGCCGGCAGGAAGCCCTTCGGGGGCGGCGAAGTGTATCCTGTCGGGAGGTATAGATGCAGGAGCCTTCACATAGCATTCTACAAGAAAGATCATATCCACACGAAATAACGTAGAGCCATAAATAACTGTTTTCCAGATTGAAGGAAAATATGATGGGCAAAATGGATGAGCGGCCATTCATCTCCGGGTTTAATACGAAAGGAATGCGAAGATACTGATGAATAATGACACACCAGGACATACTCACCTGCTATACCGACGGGGCCTCACGGGGGAACCCGGGTCCCGCAGCCTATGCATTCCTGATACTGTCGGGAGACAAAGTTCTTGCAGAGACTTCTGAATATATCGGGGTGACGACGAATAATGTCGCAGAATACCGGGGAGTAATCGCAGCCCTTATCGCTGCGGCAGATCATACCAGCGGGACAGTTCATCTTTATTCTGACAGTGAACTGGTAATAAAGCAGCTAAACGGGCAGTACAGGGTCAGGAAAGAACATCTAGCCGGTTTGTACCAGAGGGTCATGGACCTGGTCCATAATTTCGAAATGGTCCGTTTTTACTCTGTCCCGCGTGAAAACCTTTTCGTACAGAAAGCCGATGCCCTCTGCAACCTGACCCTCGACAGCGTATCTGGCACTACACAGAAGAGATGATCCGGCAGGCGGGAAACCCGGTTACCGATGTCATCAAGTATACATCTTTATGACATTTTTGAGTAATATATAAGAGGAAATAATAATTTTAAATGAGGAACGAGTATGTCCAAAAAAACAAACGAAACACCGCAGGATTGCCCTGGTGAATGCGAGGGCTGTAATAGTGCCGGAACCTGCCCGACTGCAGGAAATCCTGCTGCACAGGCAAAAGGACTCCCTCCCAAGGCTAAAATCAATGTAAAGCATGTAATACTGGTTTTGAGCGGGAAAGGCGGGGTCGGAAAATCAACCGTCTCGGTAAACCTTGCGTTTGCACTCTCAAGCCACGGAATGAAGACCGGACTCCTTGATCTCGATATTCATGGCCCCAATATTCCAAAAATGCTCGGCATTGAAGAACACAAACTGACCACAATCGGGAAAATGATCGAGCCGGTACGGGTGACGGGAAACTTAAGTGTCGTCTCCATGGCATTCTTACTCCCTGATATCAGCACCCCCGTGATCTGGAGAGGGCCTATGAAGATGAGTGCCATCCAGCAGTTCCTTGCAGAAGTCAACTGGGGAGACCTCGATTTCCTTGTTGTGGACCTTCCACCCGGTACTGGTGATGAAGCACTCTCAATTGTCCAGCTTGCCCCGAACGTACGTGGCGCGGTTATTGTCACAACACCTCAGGACGTTGCAACCATGGACGCACTGAAAGCGGCCAAATTTGTCGAGCAGATCGGACTCCCTGTCATCGGGGTTATTGAAAATATGAGCGGCCTTGTCTGCCCGCACTGCAATCAAGAAATTGACCTGTTTGGAAAGGGTGGCGGCAAGAAGATTGCAGAACAACTCAACGTCCCGTTTCTCGGAAGCATTCCAATCGACCCGGAAATGCGTAAAGCTGGTGATGAGGGCCGGCCCTTTATCATCCGGAGCAGTGATAATCCCACATGGAAACGGGTCGATGAGGTCATGCAGGCACTTGTCAGGGCGGTAGAAGATTAAATGCAGTACATGAAGATTCTTTCAGGAAACGGGGAGCCCATGGACATATTTAATGATATCCTGCCTGCCCTGGAAGATATTCATGCATTCCCTGATATCATTGAGCAGGTCTACCAGAAGGCACAGTCACTTGATGATACAAACCTCGATCGATTCCGGTTTTCACTGATCCGCGTGCAGATATGGGCCGATATTCACAGGAATGAAGACATGGAAAAAGCCCAGAACATGAAGTATGTGGCACAGGTCAC
This sequence comes from Methanoregulaceae archaeon, assembly GCA_041305745.1. Lineage (GTDB taxonomy): Archaea > Halobacteriota > Methanomicrobia > Methanomicrobiales > Methanospirillaceae > UBA467. Next base: position 16,997 of record JBFYKV010000182.1, read on the forward strand.
GGAAAAAATTATTTTCGGGTCTCTCCTGATGAGTCACGAGGAGATTCCGGAACAATGATTTTACCCTGTTTTTAAACTTCACTCCTTTTTTTCCGCCTCTTTGCGGTTTTGTGCCGGGTTGATGGGAACTTAGTTCCCTGAGGGAGTACTGGTTAATCACTGAATCACCGCCCTTCCCGAAAAATTAACAATATTGCGCGTAATGTTTACTACACCAACAAAATATGGCGACCGGAGGTCACCCCGGGTCGGGGGCGGCAGTCCCGCGCTATTTTTGAGGGGGCAAGCAACGTTCATCGTAGTGAGGATATGACGGTAACAACCCCGGGAGAGATTACGCTCACTTTGAAAACACCCATGAAAACTATGTTCACAGGCCTTACTTATGAAAAACAAGGGGATTTAATATGAAAATGTCCCCCTGACATTTTCATCCTGTATGCTTGTGGCCCGTCGGCTTCATGTCCGTTTTCATGCCAAATTGTATCCACACGAAAGAGCGAAGGCGAGACTTATTTCCAGGGCGTTTTATGACCTTTCCGCGATGAAACCAAAATCCAGCGCGGGTCCCCATTTAAAATAGGTGGTTATCCGCGAAATTAAGATAATTTTCCAGGGGTACTGGATTTAATACCAGCACAATTCCACTAATCGTCCCGTCATCCTCCCTGATTGGAGCAGCACGCCCTTCGACAGGAACTCTTTTTGAGTCTCTTGTAACAAGGACCGCATCTTTAGGGATACCTGCACACACATTATCCCTGATTACCCGCTCGACAGGGTTCTCAATCGCCCGGCCGTTTGTCCTGCTGACAATCTTCACCAATTCCCCAAGGTGACTTTTTTGTGAAAGACTCCCGATTTCGCCGACGAGATGGTGTGCAGCAGGGTTCATGTACATGATAAAGCCGTCCCTGTCAGTTGTAATGATCCCTTCAGAGAAACTGCGGAAAAGTGTATGGTAATATTCCTGTTGTTTCCGGGCTCCTGTATTGAGGGCGTGTTTGTATATGGCAAGTTCGACACCAATGGAGAGATCCAGGTCCTTGAATGGTTTGACGAGGTATTCACAGTCATCAGTTACCTTCGCCCGCTCGAATGTTTTCAGATCCTGGTCGCCCGTAAGGTAGACGATGGGGATATCAAAATCCCTGATGATACGATTCGCGGTCTCGATCCCGTCGATCTCCCCCTTGATATTGATATCCATAATGATGACATCAGGGCCTGATGACGCCGCAAGACGGACGGCCTCTTTCCCGGAACCTGTTATTCCGACGACGTTGTAGCCGAGTTTTTTCAGCCTCATCTCGATAAGATTTGCAATAATAAGATCGTCATCAACAATCAGCACATTCTTTCCAGACATACGTGTCCCCCCGGCCTTTGTGGATATGTATACAATGCGGGAGATGAATTATTTCACGGCATAAACCCGCAATTATTATCCATTTAGGTATGGTTCCCTAATAAACTCTATGTATTTCCCAATTTAATTTTACATGCATATCCATGCACAAAAAAAGATCGTTGAATCAGCATCACCTTCCGATTGCGCTGTTCATGAATACACTATAGAAGTACTGGCGGAACCAACATGAAAAAGTTCTCATTTATCGCACGTGTCCCGGACAGGCCAGGTGCATTGCATAAAGCCGCAGAAATTGTGAGTCGTTATTCCGGGAATATTAACCGCATACAGTTTGACCGGAGGATTGACCCTTACACAGTTTTTTTTGAACTGACCACCACCAAAGATAACTACAAAAAAATCACCGAAGAGCTCTCTGCCATCGGGTACCTCCAGACATCGCTGAAACCCTTGAGTTTTCTCAAACTCTATGTCCACCTCCCTCACCGGCCGGGCTCATTGTTCGATTTTTTGCAGTATACCACATCCTGCAGGGCCAATATTGCATATATCGATTTTGATGACAAGGGAAAACACCCTGGAAGGCTGACGGTGAGCCTGAATCTTGATGACAGCGCCGCGGTAGACCGGCTGCTGAACCAGTTGAAATCAAGGTACCGGCTTGAAATAATTGAATATGATACGACCGGGCAGCACCTCGATGATACGGTCTTTTACCTGCGGTTTGCCCAGGAGATCAGGAGACTGGTCGGGGAGTCGGAGGATGAGTTTCTCATGCAGCTCCTCGGAGATATCAACCATATCGTGCAGGAGCATATCAACCTCGGTCAGGACCCGAACAAGGCATTTGACAGCGTACTGGTAACAGGAAAAACCCTGAATGCCACGAAGGACCACGATTTTTATGCAGATATTCAGAGCATCAGCCTTGACCCGGACACCATGCTCCACTGTATCCAGCCCCCCTGCGGAGGGAGTGTATTTCTTATCGACGGGAAGGACGAGTGTGTCATGGTCGACACCGGGTATGGCATTTATTTCCCGGAAATATACTCCCTGATATGCCAGCTTATTGAGGGGGGAGAGAAAAAAATATCCCGGATAATCATCACCCATGCCGATGCAGACCATTGCGGTGCAGGCGGTTTTTACCAGGCGAAGGCCTTTATGCACCCGGGGACACTCGATATCATCAGGGTGTCAAACCGCGGCTATGGTTCACGAAACGAGAGCTCCATCCTCGAAGAGGTATATACTACCTTAATTAACCTCTTCTCACGGTTCAACCCTCCGGGGGACATCGAATTGTACCCGACCAGTGCTCTGGGGACACGTGGAATATTTCCTGTCATCGCATCATTCAGACTCGGGAATAACGAATTTGAGGTGCTGGAAAGCCTTGGGGGACATATCCATGGCCAGGTATACCTGTACAGTGCAGGGCCCGGGGTGTTATTCTGTGCAGACACAGTCATAAATTTTGATCATATAACACCCGAAAGGGCACGATACAATTCACTCGCCCATATCATTGTCACGTCGGTAAACGTTGACAGTGATATTGCCAAAAAAGAGAGAAAGGCCCTCCTGAATCTGGCACAGGAGACGAGCGGTGAATTTTTCGGGGGACGAAAGAAATGCCTTGTCTGTGGAGGACACGGACCTGTGTCAGTCCCTGAAGCAGGCTCCCTTGTGCCGTTCGGGGAGATCAGGACCTATACACGAAGTGAGATTACAGGGACGAACCCATGACGTCGGCAAAATAGCCGAGGCCGCCCGGTTCGTTGCAGATACACGAAGTGAGACTACAGGGACGAACCCATGACGTCGGCAAAATAGCCGAGGCCGCCTGGTTCGTTGCAGATACACGAAGTGAGACTACAGGGACGAACTCATGACGGCCCCTCACTTCTTCAGGGATTCAAGGATCGCGATCGTCATTGCCCGTATCCCAAGCGGAAGTACTCCTTCTGGAAAAGGGGCAAACCTGCTGCTGTGAAGGTAGGTCTTCTTTTCGGCGGGTTCATCTTTTCCCGGGATTCCTGTCCCGATCCTGAAATAGCAGAGCGGAACCGGGGGCTCTGCCGTCCCGAAAACGCCGAAGTCTTCACTCCCGGTAAGTTTGGCAATACGCACGACGTTCTCTTTCCCGAGGGCCTCTTCAAGTGCGGCTGCAACCCTTATCGTAAATCCGGGATCATTCCACATCGGCATGACAGATTCATTAAGCACCGTAACTGAAGGCATCAGGGACTCCGGAATACCTGATGCCGCTGCAATTCCCGTGCAGACGCGCCCGACAGAAGAAAGAAGAAGGTCCCGGATCTCCGGTTTAAAATAACGCAGGTTTACCTGCAGGTCAACACTGTCCGGAATCGCATTATGCTTAATCCCCCCATGCACCGATCCCACGGTAATCACTGCAAATTCGGCAGGCGGGACCTCCCTGGAAACGATCGTCTGCAGTGCAAGAATGATCTGTGCAGCGATAACGACCGGGTCCTTTGTCTGGTCCGGGTGGGCCGCATGTCCCCCGATCCCATGCACTATTATGTCCAGCGACTCTGAACCTGCCGAAAAAATGCCCTCCCGGTAGCCGATCGTTCCTGCGGGCTGTTCGGGTCCGACATGAAGGGCGAGACCGTAGTCAGGGCGACCGAAGCGGGAATAAATGCCTTCATGTATCATCTTCTCGGCCCCGGACACGGTTTCTTCAGACGGCTGTCCTATAAACATAAGTGTCCCGCTCCATTCTTTTTTCATGCGGGTGAGTATCCGCGCTGTGCCTGCAAGCACGGTCATATGGATGTCATGGCCACAGGCATGCATGACATCGACCTCTTTTCCTGACGGGTCCTTCATCCGGACAGCGCTTGCATAGGGGAGACCTGTCTCCTCGCGAAGAGGGAGAGCATCCATATCTGCACGCGCCATGACGACGGGACCGTCGCCGTTTTTCAGGATTCCGATTATTCCATAACCCCCGATCCCACTGGAAACCGAAAAACCGGCAGATTCAAGTTCCTTTGCCAGTCTCGCTGACGTCTCCTTCTCCTGGCCGGACAATTCGGGATGTGAATGGAAATAACGGTAGAGGCCTTCGAGATATGCATATTCCTCTGAAATCAGTTCGGGTAACCGACGTTGTATTCCGGGATCAGGATTCATATCTTTCGCTTCCTCATAGGTGTGAGAGGTCCGGGAAAATAATGATTGAGTCTTTGTGGGATTGCCGGGCGCGTAACACCCGGGCAGCCGGGTTATTTTTGTAACGCCCTGAACCGTTCAACAGACAGATCGAGATAGCCCTGGTCACAGTCGATTCCTATGTATGCCCGTTTCAGCACGTGTGCCGCAAGGCCCGTTGTCGAGCTTCCGGTGAACGGGTCAAGAACGGTATCACCTTCATTTGTTCCGGCAAGAATGATCCGATTCAGGAGGGCGCATGGCTTCTGGGTCGGATGCCTGCCCATTTTTTTCTCTGTCCTGCCGGGAGAGGGAATGCTCCAGACGGTCCGCATCTGTCTGCCCTCTTTTTTCAGCGGGTCACCGGGCCAGTCGCCACCCTTCATCGCGTCATAGTTGAAGGTATGGCGGCCGTTGCGATTTTTACGGGCCCAGATCAGGGTCTCATGGCTTGCAGTAAAGTAGCGTGCACTCAGGTTCGGGGGAGCGTTTGGCTTATACCAGCATATATCATTGAGAATATGAAATCCAAGCTGCTGAAGGGCAAAACCGCATGCATATATGGAATGGTAGGTCCCGCTGATCCAGATTGTCCCGTTCTCAGAAAGGACCCGCCTGCATGATTCAATCCAGGAGAGGTGAAAAGAGAAATCCTGCTCGATCCCGTTACTGATGTCCCAGTCCCCCTTGTCAACCGGGGCCCTCTTACCGCCATGGCAGGTGAATCCTCCGTTGGACAGGTTATACGGCGGATCTGCAAAGATGAGGTCGACCGAATTTTGCGGTAACCCTGCAAGTATATCGAGACAATTTCCGTGGTAGAGTGAAAAGTCAGCATCGCTGAAGTACGGGTGCATCCCTTGTGTTCTCCATTATTATGTACTCTGTTTAAAATACCGCCATGCCGTAAAATTCCGGTCTGTGCCGGAATATTCCTATATAAAATTCCTGTCCGGATTATTAAACAATGTCGGGACGGGAAGGGGTTCGTCATTTTGTGGTGACGGAAATTCTATTGTAGTATGTGATGACAACCATGAAGGAGAATCATGGCTGAGCACAGGGTACAGGACATGATGCGCCTGATGGCATCAAAAGTAAAAAAAATCGCAGATTCGATCTCTGACGATGAAATCGAGGGTTTTTTAAAGGAGATATTAAATGCGAAACGTGTCTACGTGATGGGGGCCGGGCGTTCAGGACTGGTTGCAAAGGCATTTGCGATGCGCCTCATGCATCTCGGGCTGACAGCGTACGTTGTCGGGGAGACGATCACACCGGCAATGAAACCCGATGACGTCATGGTTGTATTTTCGGGTTCGGGCCGGACCAAAACAATTGCAGATATCTCTGAAACCGTCAGGGAGATGGGGGGACGGATCTGTCTCATCACGTCGAATGCAGACTCACGGATAGGCCGGATATCAGACTCAATCGTCATCATAGAACACCAGCGGGACGCGGTCAGGGATGATGCAGAGGAGTTCGAGATCAGGCAGATGATGGGCGAGCATAAGTCGTTTGCCCCGCTTGGAACACTGTTCGAGACGGCCGCAATGGTCTTTGCAGATGCCATCATATCGAGGCTGATGGAGATCACGAAGACCGATGAGAAAGAACTCAAGAACAGGCATGCAAATATTGAGTGATACCAACAATTGTGATGCGTTATGAAACACAGATGTGCCAGCCGGTGCAGCGGCATCGAAATATCAGGGATAAGGAAATTATTTGAGTCTGCAGGTCCCGGATCAATTAACCTGGGACTTGGTCAGCCGGATTTTACCACGCCCGCCCATATAAGGGAGGCGGCAATCAGGGCAATCGAGGAAGGAAAAACAGGCTACACCTCCAATATGGGAATTCCTGAATTAAGAGAGGCAATTTCAAAAAAATTCTCGAAAGAAAATAATATTTGTTACGCCCCGGGCCAGATCATTGTTACTGCCGGGGCAAGTGAGGCTCTTCACATTATTATGCACGCCCTTGTGGAGAATGGAGAGCGTGTCCTCTTCCAGGACCCCGGTTTTGTCTCGTATGCTTCACTTGCACTCCTTGCCGGGGGCCGGCCTGAAGGGGTCCCTCTCGATGACAATATGCATATCAGGGTGGAAGATGCAAAGGAGCTGATGGACAATGCACGAATTTTTGTCCTGAACTCCCCGGCCAACCCCACGGGGGCGGTCGAAAGCAAAGAATCCATACGGGCACTCGTGGAATATGCCGACGATAAGGGTGTGACTATCGTGAGTGACGAAGTCTATGAGCATTTTATATACGGGCCCGGGCACTGGAGTGCAGCGCAGTTCGGTGAAGATGTAATCACGGTCAATGCAACCAGCAAAACGTATGCAATGACCGGGTGGCGACTTGGCTACCTGGCAGGGCCTGAACCGTATATAGATCAATGTATCAAGGTCCACCAGTACTGCCAGGCGTGTGCAACGTCCATCTCCCAGTATGCAGCCCTCGCGGCGTATACGGGTGACCAGCATTGTGTTGAAGAGATGCGCAAGGAATACCTTGCCCGCAGGGATTATCTCTATTCTGAGCTGACCAGTCTTGGTTTTGATTTCCCCCTCCCGGAAGGGGCTTTTTACCTTTTTGTGCCGATGAAACCGGACCTTATCAGTGAAATTATTAAAAGCGGGGTGATCATAACTCCGGGGTCTGCTTTTGGGGTGAATGCACCTGATTATGCCCGGTTCAGCTATGCAACATCCATGGAAAATTTAAAAGAGGCCGTCAGGAGAATCCGCAATATTACAGGTGTCTGAAATGGTACGTGAATTACTTAAAAAACTGTCAAATGCGCATGGCGTGTCGGGAAGCGAAGGAAACGTCATGGATGTCGTGAAAAAGGAGCTTAAGGGGCACGTGGATGAGATGTATACCGACTCCATGGGCAACCTGATCACCGTGAAAAAAGGGGGAGACTTCAAGGTCATGCTGGCAGCCCATGCTGACGAGATAGGTCTTGCAGTGAAATCGATCGATGAAAAGGGATTTATCAGGTTTGTTACCCTCGGGGGTTTCTATGCGCCGACCCTCTATAACCAGCGGGTAATCCTTCACGGGACGAAGGGGAAGGTGACCGGGGTTCTGGGCGGAAAACCTGTTCACAAAATGGATGACGAAGAAAAGAAAAAAGGCATTAAGATCGACGATATGTTCATCGATATCGGGGCGACCGGCAAAGACGACGCTGAAAATCTCGGGGTCGAGATTGGAACACCGGTAACAATCGACCGTGAACTGACCGATCTTGCAAACGGGAGAGTGACCGGCAAGGCATTTGACAACAGGGCGGGAGTTGCAATGCTTATCCGGACAATGCAGCAGGTGAAGAGCCGGCATACGGTATACGGGGTTTTTACTGTCCAGGAAGAGGTAGGCCTCAAGGGGGCCCGGATAAGTGCATATGCACTTTCGCCTGATTGTGCAATTGCCACTGATGTAACGTTTCCCGGAGATCATCCCGGTATTGACCAGAAAGATGTACCTGTCGAGATGGGAAAAGGCCCGATCATTACCATTATCGATGCAAGCGGCAGGGGCCTGATTGCAAGCAGGGCAATGGTGAAATGGCTGAAAAAAGCAGCGGCCGATGAAGATATTCCGGTACAGACAGAAGTCGGGAGTGGCGGGACAACCGATGCTACTTCAATTCACCTTGAACGGGGTGGCATACCAAGTACCACTCTGAGTATACCTACGCGGTATATCCACTCTCCCGTTGAAGTCCTCGATGTGAGGGATATTGAAGCAGGGGTCAGGCTCCTCGTCCAGGCCCTGAAGAGCAGGCCGGAACTGGGGAAGTGAGTTTTTTTCATTATCAACCCCGTACCGTCGCATTTTTTATAATGATAATGCATTATAGTTAACCCACTGAATAAATTCAGATTTTTTAATCCCGCTAATACAACTCTTTTGTCCCTGCATCATTTTTAATCCACTATAGACAGATCCATCTTTCCATGCATATGTGCAGGTTAAGCTTCATTATCGCGCGGGGGTATGAGGTGGTACCTGCAGATCAATCCCGTGAAGGTCTGTAAAGACATTCAGAACGTCCATCCGGGTTTGAAAGAGGCCCGGCATATGCTGATACTCAATTATAGTTTAAGTTCTTAAATCAGGTTATTTTTTAATTTTTAGCAATATAAACAGTTTTTTTATGTTCAGCTGATTAAGCTGTTATACCATCATGACAGGGAGGAGCATATTGCAGACGAATCTTTTATCACATAACAATGCGGGCACCACTTACACCTGGCATCATTTTATGCATACACTTTGTGATTTTAGCCCGTATTGAGTTCTCAAATAGCAAAAAAAGCACGATAAGATATCATTTTTGTGGGAAAAGTTTATATATATTACATGAGACGTTATGATGAATACATTTATAACGGAAAATGAGGTCAGAAATCACTTTCATTTTCTGATTAGAGGATGTAACAGGTGAATCACAACTGAGGTTTCATATGACACGGATGAAGACACTCAAAATCGCACTACCTATCCTTCTCTGTCTGCTGATGGTGCTGCCGGTATCGGCAGCCCCCGGGATATCAGGGATCAATCCCGTTTCGGGTGAAAATACGGGAAGTGTGTTTATCACAAACCTGTCAGGGACCGATTTTACAAGCGATGTATCGGTACGACTGACGCGAATCGGAGAGACGAACATTACTGCAATGTACGTGACGGTGGTTGATCCCAGCCGCCTGACCTGTGTTCTTGATATCAACGGGGCACAGTGGGGTCCATGGAACGTTATTGTAGTAAATACAACAAGCCTTGAAGAAGCAACCCTCACAAACGGGTTTACGGTTACGAATCCTGTACCGTCCCTGACGGCAATTACGCCCTCAGGTGGAGTAAATGACGGGAGCGTCATCATTACAGACCTTGCAGGAACAAATTTCCTTGACAGCCCGACCGTCAACCTGACCCTTGCAGGAGTAAATATCACGGCCACAAATGTCAATAAAGACAGTTCTTCAAAGATTACCTGCGAGTTTGACATCGACGGGGCGACACCCGGGACATGGAACGTACTCCTGACCAATGTTGACGGCCAGACTGCTGTACTCCCGTCTGCATTTACTATCAGGTATCCCGCACCGGTGGTCAGTTCAATAACACCTGCAACCGGTCTCAACAACCAGGTCGTTGGTATTACTGACCTGTCAGGATCGGATTTCATGGCAGGGGCGAATGTCACCCTGAAAAAGACAGGTCAGCCGGATATACCGACGATCAACGGACCCATTGTCCAGCCAGACAAGATCCTCTGTTTCTTTGACTTAAACGGAGCAGCGGTCGGAGCGTGGGATGTCGTGGTCACCAACACGGACGGGCAGAATGGCACGCTTCCCGCTGCATTTACCATATCCTACCCGCAGGCGCCCGATGTAACCGGGATTACCCCGGCAACAGGAGTAAACACCGGAACGGTCCCTGTCACGGTAACCGGTACCGGCTTTGAAAACGGAGCGGTACTAAACCTTTCAAAGACCGGACAGTCTGATGTAACCGCATCAAATGTTATTGTCGTGAATGCGACGACAATCACGTGCGACTTTAATCTTGCCGGTGCAGTTGCAGGTACCTGGGATCTTACCGTCACCAACGACGACGGGCAGTCTGATACATCCGGGAATGCATTTACCGTTACCTATCCGGCACCAACCGTGACTGCGGTTACTCCTGCAACAGGTATGAACAGCGGCACGGTATCCATCACAGATCTTGCCGGGACCGGCTTTATGGCCGGTGCAACGGTGAAGTTGACCAAAGCAGGTGAGACCGATATTCCGGCGACTAACGTCAATGTCGTATCGTCCGGTATGATCACCTGTGATGTTCCCCTGACCGGTGCAGTGGCCGGAAACTGGAGTATAGTAGTAACCAACACCGACACCCAGTCCGGAACCCTCACGGATGGCTTCGAGGTCACAAATCCTGCACCTACCGTTACTTCGATCACCCCCATGACCGGCGTCAATAACGGAGTTGTTCCAATCACCAATCTTGCAGGAACAGGGTTCCTGAACGGTGCAACCGTCACATTCACAAAGAGCGGCCAGCCCGATATTGTCGCAACCAGTGTAGTGGTAGCAGGGCCGACACAGATCACCTGTGATGTAAACCTTGCAGGTGCCCAGGCCGGACTCTGGAATGTCATTGTCAATAATACCGATGGGAAGAGCGGCAACCTGCAAAACATCTTCACGGTCACGAACCCTCCGCCCACGATAAGCGGAATCAGTCCTGATAATGGAATAAACAGCGGCTCTGTTGCAATTATGGACCTTTCCGGAACAGGGTTCCTCACCGGTGCGACGGTCAGCCTGTTAAAATCGGGTGAGACCCCGATACCGGCAACAGGTGTCGTTGTAAACCTCACCAAAATCATGTGTTTCTTTGACCTGACCGGAGCAGCGGTCGGAGACTGGGACGTTCAGGTGAACAATACCGATGGCGGTTCGGCAACCCTTCCTGCAGCATTTACCGTGTATTACCCGGCTGCACCGGCAATTACGTCTATTACACCGGACACAGGGGTCAATACCGGCAGCGTGGCGATCACTGATCTTGCCGGCAGTGGTTTCGAAGCCGGAGTCAGGGTAAACCTGACCCGTTCCGGCTATCCTGACATTCCGGGCACAAATGTCGACCGCGTCAGTGGTACGAAGATAACCTGTGACTTCGATATTACCGGGGCTGAAACCGGCGACTGGACGGTTGTTGCAGTCAACGACGACGGTCAGCTTGGCACACTCGCGGACGGGTTCACTGTCATGCACCCGGCCCCCACAGTAAACGCCATAGTACCCGTATCGGGAACGAATAACGGAATAACATCAATTACTAACCTTTCCGGTACCGGGTTCCTGTCCGGCGCAGCAGTTAAACTGGTAAAGACAGGTGAAACTGATATCAACGGGACCGGGGTCAACGTCGTCACGCCGGTGAAATTAACCTGTAATGTCGACCTTACCGGAAAAGCGACCGGTCTCTGGGATGTTATAGTTATCAACCCTGACGGACAGTCCGGCAGCAAATCAGGAATATTCACCATCGAAAACCCTGCCCCGACGGTTACAACAATAAGCCCGACAACAGGGGCAAATAACGGGGTTGTCCTGATCAACAACCTCAACGGGACCGGGTTCCTCCCTGGCGCCACGGTCAGGCTGACGAAATCAGGCCAGGCCGATATTATCGCAACCGGCGTCAATGTAGTATCCCCGACAAACATCAACTGCTCACTTGACCTCGCCGGCAAGGCGCTGGGCACCTGGAGTGTCGTTGTATCCAATACTGATGGCAAGTCCGGTAACCTGGCCAATGCGTTCACCATCCTGCCCCCGCCACCTGTTGCAGACTTTGTCGGGAACCCGACAACCGGCACTGTTCCCCTGACGGTCCAGTTTACCGACACCACTCTCAATAACCCGTCAGTGTGGATCTGGGACTTTGGCGACGGGACAATTGCGGGAATCTACGATCAGAACCCGGTTCACACTTATAACGCACCAGGCACCTACAATGTCAGCCTGAACGTGTTCAACAGCGGTGGAAGCGACAGTATCACGAAAACCTCGTATATAACGGTCATTACCAGACCGATTGCCAATTTCACGGCAAACCCGACTGAAGGAAATGCACCGCTCCTGGTTCAGTTTACGGACACATCGGATGGCAATCCAGGCAAATGGACCTGGAAGTTCGGAGATGGCGCATTCTCACTCCAGCAGAACCCGTACCACCTGTATACAAAGGCCGGTACCTACAACGTCACCCTGACGGTCTATAACAGTGCAGGGTCCGATACCCTCGTAAAGACAGAGATGATAACGGTACGTTCGGTCCCGGTGGCGAATTTCGCTGCAAACATTACCTCGGGAGATGCCCCGCTTGCAGTCAGGTTTACCGATCTCTCAACCGGCGGGCCGACCAGCTGGGCATGGACCTTTGGTGACGGTACAACCTCTGCCGAGCAGAACCCGGTACATGTCTACACGACACAGGGTACCTACAGTGTCAATCTCATTGCATCGAACAGTGCAGGAAGTGATACCGAGACCAAGAGAGGATACATAACCGTTTCCCAGGGTCTGAAGGCGGCATTTACCTACACAACGAGCAACCCCGATAATACAGCTCCCCTGAGTGTTGCGTTTACCGATGCGTCCGAAGGACGGCCGCTCCGGTATACATGGCAGTTTGGTGACGGGTATATCTCAACAGACAGAAACCCGATTCACAACTACCCGAACCCGGGGACATACAATGTTACCCTGACGGTCCTGAACCTCGGAGGAACTGATGCGACGACCCAGACTATTCTGGTAAAAAGTCCACTGGTAGCTGAATTCTTCGGAATTCCAACGCAGGGATCGGTTCCGCTTACCGTCCAGTTTACCGATAACTCCATCGGAACCCCCGAGCGGTGGTTCTGGTCATTCGGTGACGGGCAGTTCATGGAAATAACAAACCCCGCGAATAAGAACGTGATTCACACTTACAACGCGGCAGGAAACTACACGGTACAGCTCTCCGTGACTGACGCCTTTGGTTCAAGTGTAATCTCAAAATCCGGTTATATCAGGGTATTACCATTCCCCTGATCTTTTAAAAACCTCAGTTTTCTTTTTTTTTATAAAATTTGCCAGAATTTCAGGATTTGTTGAAACGGACATGAACAAGACAGGTTCACTCCGGGACTATGAAAATATGTTATTTCAATTTCTGACTCTTAGCAAAATGGATTTTGTGCACTATTTGTTAAAAGTGACTTTTCACTATTCAGTGTAGATTTTGTATTCCTTTTTCATATGATATGTGGGGCTGTTGCCCTTATCCCACTGACAAGATGAACGTCGCCGCCCCCGAAGGGCTTCCTGCCGGCGATTCCGTGACTACCTGCCATCATCTCAAAGATTTAAGATTCTGATAACCCATACAAAACAGCAAAGAGACTAAAAAGTTTTTTAAAAAATTTAGTAATTTTCATTGGAGGCCTTTTTTGCTCTGTCACTATTCCTCTTTCGCCGCACTCCACTTCCAGACACTTCCGGTGAGGATGCCTGATGATTGTAGGTGTGCATCCCTCCAATGCGACAGGGAACGGTGATTTGTTCTTTTAAGAAATAACAGAGTCCCGGGCACCCCTGCTTCACGAACCCCCGTAGCTTGGTGGGACAGAGAGTTCGCAAACCAGCCTGTCAGAGAAATGGACCGGACATTTTATTCGAAATGAGGATTTTAAAAAAAAAGACCGGTCATCAGGTACCTTCTGGTATTCTCCGGGAGACGTCCGGATCTACCGGGTAAAATAAAACGGGAGATCTATTTCTTTCCCATGATATTGTCAAAAAAGCCTTTTTTAGAGGCTACAGGCCGGTGCCCTTCAATTTCAAGGATTTTTTCGTAAAATTCCCTTTGCTCGGAGGTCGGCTGCTTTGGGATGACAATCTTTACCCTTACGAGAAGATCTCCGGGCTTTCCTCGTTTGCGCACACCTTCACCCGGAATTTTAAGTGCAGTGTTGTACTGGATCCCGGCCGGGATGGTAAGTTCCACGTGGCGTGAATCGATCGTCTCAATTTCAACGGTTGTTCCGAGGACTGCCTGGGAAGGTGAGAGACTGACCGTTGTTTCAAGGGTATCTCCCGTGCGTATGAAATGTTCGTGGGGTTTTACATACACTTCGATAAAGAGGTCCCCCTTCGGCGCACCGTAATCCCCTGCTTCACCATATCCTTCCATGCGAAGGCGCATCCCGTTGTCGATTCCTGCAGGGATATGGACAGAGACTTTTCTTTTCACCTGTGTATGGCCGGTCCCACGGCAGTCCGGGCACCTTTTTTCAGGCATCCGTCCACGCCCGCGGCACTCTGTACAGGTGCTCATGCGTACGAACTGGCCAAACGGGGTCTGGCTCATCTGGCGCATCTGGCCCGAACCGCCACACTTCGGACAGGTGACCAGTTTCTTTGTCGAGCTTCCGGTACCATTGCAGGAGGGGCAGGCCTCGGTGTGAGTGAGCTCGATCTCCCTTTCAACACCAAATACCGCTTCCTGAAGGGTCACCTGTATCTTCATGAGGAGGTCGTTGCCTGCCTGCGGGCCGGCAGAGCGCTGTCCTCCGAATCCTCCCCCGAAAAAATCGAATATATCCCCGAATCCGCTGAAATCGGAGCTGAAACCACCGCCTCCGAACCCACCCGCACCCGTGTATGAACCTTTCGATGCGTTGGTGAAGGTTTCATGTCCCATGTGGTCGTACTGGGATTTTTTCTGCTGGTCCGAAAGAACACTGTATGCTTCATTTATTTTTTTGAAGCGGTCTTCTGCCCCGGGTTCTTTGCAGACATCAGGGTGATATTTTCTGGCAAGGTTGCGGTAAGCCTTCTTGATCTCCTTCTCGTCAGCATTCCTTGGTATTCCGAGGATATCGTAGTAGTCTTCCGCAGCCATTGGCTTCACTCATCTTTTACCTTGTAATCGGCATCCACGACGTTATCGTCCTGTTTCCCGGATGAACCGCTTTCTGCGCCGGCTGATGCTGCCTGCGCCTGCTGTTCGGCCTGGACTTTCTGGTATATCTTTGTGGTCACGGAATATACGGCTTCCGTGAGGGCCTCCATCTCCTTCTTAATCTCTTCTGAGTTGTCAGATTCCAGTGCCTTTCTCACCCCGGCAACACCGGTCTCTACCTTCTCACGATCGGCGGGTTCAATCTTGTCAGCACCCTCCTTTAACATTTTTTCGGCTGCGAAAATGGCGCTGTCGGCAATATTCCTGACTTCAATCTCCTCGCGCTTTTTCTTGTCATCTTCTTCGAAGCTCTTCGATTCGTTCACCATTCTCCTGATATCGTCTTCGGTGAGCTTCTTGTCACCCTTGATGGTTATTGCCTGCTCGTTCCCTGTTCCAAGGTCTTTTGCAGAGACATGAATAATCCCGTTGGCATCGATATCGAAGGTTACCTCGATCTGTGGTATCCCGCGCGGAGCTGGCGGGATCCCGGTAAGCTGGAATTTTCCAAGCGTGAAATTATCCTTTGCAAGTGCACGTTCGCCCTGCACGACATGGATCTCAACACTCGTCTGGCTGTCCGCTGCTGTACTGAAGATCTGGCTCTTTCGTGTCGGAATTGTCGTGTTTCTCTCGATGAGTTTTGTTGCGATTCCACCGAGCGTTTCAATACCGAGGGTCAGCGGGGTAACATCGAGAAGGACGATGTCCTTTGCCTCGCCCGTCAGGACCGCCCCCTGGATGGCTGCACCGAGTGCGACACATTCGTCAGGGTTGATTCCCTTGTCAGGCTCCTTTCCAAGAAGTTTCTTAACGGTCTCCTGGACCAGAGGTACCCGGGTCGAACCACCGACGAGGAGCACATGATCGATCTGGTCGGGTTTCAGCTTGGAATCGCTTAACGCCTGCTTTACCGGCCCGACCGTCGATTCTATGAGGTCCCCGATGAGCTGCTCGAGCCTGGAGCGTGTCAGGTCGATATCAAGGAATTTCGGCCCGCTGGGTCCTGAAGTAATATAGGGCAGGTTGATGTTGGTCTTCTGCTTCTGTGAAAGTTCAATTTTTGCGTTTTCTGCTGCATCCCGGAGCCGCTGCATCGCGATAGGGTCAGACCGCAGGTCAACGCCTTCCTTTTTGAGGTATTCCTCGACAAGGTAGTCACTGATACGCTTGTCAAAGTCGTCTCCGCCAAGGTGGTTATTGCCTGCAGTCGCCTTGACCTCAAAGACCCCATCCCCGAGGGTCAGGATAGACACATCAAAGGTGCCTCCGCCGAGGTCATAGACCAGCACTGTCACGTCCTGTTCCTTATCAATGCCATATGCAAGAGCGCTTGCTGTCGGTTCATTGATGATCCGGAGGACTTCAAGCCCCGCAATCTGCCCGGCGTCCTTTGTGGCCTGCCGCTGCGCATCATTGAAATATGCAGGAACCGTGATGACCGCCTTTGCAATTTTTTCGCCAAGGTATGCTTCCGCATCCACCTTCAGCTTCTGAAGGATCATTGCGGAGATCTCCTGAGGAGTATACTTCTTGTCATCGATGCTGATCTTTTCGGTGGTTCCCATCCTGCGTTTAATCGACTGTATTGTCCTGGTGGGATTTGTTATCGCCTGACGCCTGGCCAGACTTCCCACGAGGCGTTCGCCCTCTTTGGTAAATGCCACGACCGAGGATGTTGTCCTCCCGCCCTCTGCATTGGGTATAACAACCGGTGTTCCGGCCTCCATAATTGCCATACAGGAGAACGTTGTCCCCAGATCAATTCCAAGAATTTTCTCTTTTGCCATATTACTCACTTTGCCTGCCTTTTGAAACTGCTACTTTTGCACACCTGATCACTTTGTCATTCATGCAATATCCCTGGCATACCTGGTCGATTACGATGCCCTCATCCGCATCAGAGGGCATATACGCAATCGCCTCATGTTCTGCAGGGTTGAATTTTTTTCCCATGGCCTCAATTGGTCTGATTCCGTACCGCTCCAGTATTGTACTGAAGAGTTTGCTGATCTGCTCGAGCCCTTCACGGGCTGCTTCGTCTTCGGACTTCAATGCCCGGTCAAAATTATCGATGACTTCCAGCATCCCGAGGGCAAATTCCTCAATGGCAAATTTGATGCGGACGTCGGTATCCCGCGCAATCCGTTTTTTGTAATTCTCAAAATCTGCCGCGAGACGAAGAAACCGCTCATTGAGGTCATCGTACTGTTTTTTCATTTCTTCCGTATCCGGAATGGGTTCGACTGATTTCCCCTCTGAAATCTTTTCTTTTTCGTTTTCAGGGGTTTCGCAAACCTCCTCGTGAGACTGAGCCATACGATGATCAATATCTATTGCATTGTAGTTCTATATAAACATTTTTTTGTCGGAAAAAAATTTCATCCGATTAAACAGGACTTTAGAAGGATTATGGGTTAAATTAAGTTTATTTGACGAAAGAAGGAATTTTGATATTTTTTTTCAGAAGGAGTTCGCGCATTTTCGGGGGAAGCGTATCCCACCTCCACAACCCGCACCTGATATATTCAGGAGGTACCTTCTTTTTACGGTAGAATTCTAAAAGCCAGTTGAGCCAGTGGGCGTGCAGGTCCGGGTGCAGTTCCTTTGTATGCTCAAATTCGCTCTCGAGCATCGCCGGACACATCCAGCACCCCACTCTCTCCATTCCTGCATCATAGAGGGGGTTACAGGGGAGCTTGCGCCACCAGATATATAAAAACACTTCCAGTGCCCGCCAGTTTCGAATCGGATTGATATTCAGCTGGCGTGGGTTGAACGGGTTGACGATCGCTGCCGGGAGCCCTGCCCGGGCAAATGATTCATACCACCTGTTCCCCTGTACGGTAACGCATTCACCCCGGGAGGAGAGCCAGTCCTTCACGGGCTGGAGCTTTAAATGTTCACAGCACCAGCGATTATCCTTTTTCGGCGGCCCTTCCTTTTCCAGCCGCTGCCAGAAATTTCCTCCCCTGAGACGGGTCTGGATGGGGGTCTTCCCAACAAAGGCAAGGGTCTCGGGGAATTCCATGCCGGTATCCACAAAGTATGCGTCTGTCACCCCGGCTCTTCCCGCCAGCTCGAGCACTGCAGTACTGTCTTTCCCACCCGAGAAGGATACATTGGCACAGGGCCTGTCATTCATATGCTGGCGGATAAACCGTATTGCATTTCGCTCAAGGTTTTTGAGGTGATACCTGTTCCCGTCGATGACCTCTTCCCATGTCGGGTCCGGCACAACGACAGGGGTTATCCGGCCGATCTGCCTGATACGTACCTCCCCGCCGGTGAGCTGCCCGATTCCATGCTTCGATCCCATCCTGAGGATAACACACCCGTCAGACAGATCCGTTTTCACCTGGACTTTTTTCCCCCCGATTCTGCCTGTCCCCTGGTTCCCGCCGGGTGTTGCGGGACTGTTACCGATATCGACAATCCCATCCGAAATCGCGGTGAGGATAAAAGGTAATGAATCATAGATGAGGTCAATCTGGTATTCCTTTGCGCACGGGTCAAACGAAAGCCAGCCGAATTTCACTCCGTTGATAATGATAAGGTCCTTGCGGTCGACACCCCCGGTCTTGTTCAGGAGCACAACATGGGGAATTTCAGTTATACCGAAACGATCCTGTAAAAGGGTCCTGATCAGCTCATGGTCGAACTGTAGCGCGGGCCTCACGTCATACGGCTGTAAAAGCTCAATTTTATCACTTTCAGAACCACACCTGCAGCTCTTCCCGATGAGGGGAATATTGCATTCCGGGCACCAGTAAAGGACTTTTTTAACAGGGGGTTCGGCGAGCATTCTCTTTATGATTAGCCCGGCAGACCGGATAATAGTTCACTCCCGGGAAGCCGGCTGCCTCCTTCCGGATCTCACGCTGCATCTGTTTCGATTACACAATTCCTGCTCACCAGGGGGAGGAAAACGCCAGGGCCTTCCGGATC
>JBFYKV010000183.1:0-4328 GCA_041305745.1 Methanoregulaceae archaeon
CACCGACGGTATCGCCGGTCACTGCAGCCTTGTGGGCAGTTGATCCCTTGCCGCCAAAATGTCCCTGTTCTATGTATTTCTTTGCATTGTCCCATGCACCACCTGCATTCGCCATCATAACGGCAAGCAGGAAACCGGCAGCGATTGAACCGACCAGCAGTCCTGCAAGGGCATCCTTGCCAAGGAGCAGGCCGATCACGAGTGGTGCGGCAATTGCCAGTACACCAGGGGCGATCATCTGCCTGAGGGCTGCATTTGTAGAGATGGTGACACACGATTCATAATCGGGCTCGGCTTTCCCTTCCATAAGTCCGGGAATTTCCTTAAACTGACGGCGGACCTCCTCGACAATCAGACCTGCGGCACGACCAACAGCGGTCATGGCAAAGCTTGAGAAGAGGAATGGAAGCATGGCACCGATAAGGATACCGACAAACACCTGGTGGTTGAGCATATTGACAACATCAAGGTTTACTGCCTGCGAATAGGCTGCAAAGAGACCGAGTGCGGTAAGTGCGGCACCGCCGATTGCAAAACCCTTGCCGATGGCGGCAGTGGTATTTCCAACCGAGTCAAGGGTATCAGTGATCTTACGGATCTCCGGTGGCTGGTGGGACATCTCTGCGATACCACCGGCATTGTCTGCGACCGGTCCGTACGCATCAACAGAGAGGGTAATTCCCAGTGTTGCAAGCATTCCCACACCGGCGATGGCGATACCATACAGGCCTGCCTGGTTTGCAGCGATAAGGATTGCCGCTGCGACAATGAGGACAGGAATCGTGGTGCTCTCCATACCTTTTGACAGGCCGGCGATGATGTTGGTTGCTGCGCCGGTCTCGCTGGCCTTGACGATTGAGAGAGTCGGGGCCCTGTCGTACGAAGTATAATACTCGGTGACCAGTCCGATGAGGAACCCGGCGACAAGTCCGGCAATGGTGGCGACAAAGACACCGATGAACCGGGGTCCGAGAAGCGTGGTGACCAGCAGGTATGTCGCGATGACCGTCAGTATTAGGCTGGTGAACGTTCCTGCGTTGAAAGCCTTGTGGATGGCACTGCTCTCGTTTTTGGTGGTCCGGACAAAGAACGAACCGATAATTGCGGCAATAATACCTGCTGCTGATATCAGGAGCGGCAGGAGAACGAGGTTAATGGTGCTGACGCCGGCAAACTGGGCAACCATCGTTGCACTTGCCCCGACGAGCATGGTGGCAACCATTGCACCGACATAACTCTCGTACAGGTCGGCACCCATGCCTGCGATATCCCCGACATTGTCTCCCACGTTATCTGCAATGACTGCAGGATTGCGCGGGTCGTCTTCGGGTATACCCACCTCAACCTTGCCGACGAGGTCCGCACCAACGTCTGCGGCCTTGGTGAAGATACCACCGCCGACACGGGCAAAGAGTGCGATAGAGCTCGCCCCAAGTGAAAATCCTGAGACAACGTTGATGACCTCGTATGTTCCAAGGGTTGTAAACGTGCTCACGGTAAAGAGTGTCGCGGAAAGACCGAGGAGACCAAGACCGACGACGGTGAGGCCCATCACCATTCCACTTGAGAATGATACCCTGAATGCCTCTGCCATTCCGTTCCGTGCGGCGTGTGTGGTACGCACGTTCGCCATCGTCGCTGCATTCATTCCGATAAACCCTGCGGTTGCCGAAAGGAGTGCCCCGACAATGAAACAGCCTGCAGTCAGCGGGCTGATCAGGAGTGCAAGAACGATAGCAAGGACGACAACAAAGACTGCAATTGCAGTATACTGTCGTTTCAGGTATACCATTGCCCCCAGGTGAATGGATGCAGCGATCTTCTGCATCAACTCACTACCAGTACCTTCTTTTTTCATTCGCATGAATGAAAGGCCTGCAAATATCAGGCCGATGATGGCACATACAGGTGCAAATATTAATAAGTCCATTCTTTTCAGTCCTCCAGAGAACTTCCTGTACTTTGAGCTCGGGAAGTTTTTATACTCTACCGGTTTATCCCGGCATATACAAAAGCGAAACGGTCAGCTGAAATCGAGCACCTGCGGCACAAGGGTCTGGAGGTCAAGGACAACTGCCCGCGCCGGTGTGGGATTGATATTCATCTGTTTCTGGAACGCGGTCTGGGACTGCCATGTGCCGGAATTGACACACAATGTCCCCCTGTATTCGGTAATCCCCATGATATGGACATGTCCGGTATGGAGCACTTCCGGTATCGGGTCGATGACCAGCCGGTCTTCTTTTGAAGCAGCGATCGGGGTCCTTTTCCCATATGTCGGGGCCAGGTGACGTCGCTGAAGCATACCGGTCATCATCGGCGCTACATTTTCATAGGATGCACCCGGGATAAGTGATATCATATCATCGATAGACCGGCCGTGGTACATCTGGACCCGCACACCCTGGAGGCCGACGAGCGCCGGGTTTTCCACGAGTATACAGTTTTTCGGAAATTTTTTTGTGAAATCTGCCGGGATGACCGGCTGGGGCTCTGCTGCACGCACCACATCGTGGTTTCCCGGAGATACGATGATCTGCATGCGTGAGGGGAGGTCTGACAACATCTCACCGAACACGTCATACTGTTCGTAAATATTTTTCAGGGTGAGTTCATGTTCCTGGCCGGGATAGATCCCGATACCGTCCACGAGGTCTCCTGCGATAAGGAGATAAGACATGTCCGATTCGTCAAGCCAGTCTGCAAAACGGTTCCACTGCTCTTCGAGGAAGGTGTCGCTCCCCACGTGGACATCTGAGATAAGGACTGCTTTTCCGGGGGTTTCACTCCTGAACGGTGCATGATGGATAGGAATATCGGGGCGGAAGAGCTGGTCTGCAAAGAAAAGCCGGCCATCGCCTGAAAGGGTCCCGCGGACCCCTACGACCTCATCAGGGATGAGGGACTCGGCCTCAGTAAACCCGGGGCGGTCTTTATTAAAGAGGACCGATATCGATGCGGTGGTATCCTCAATGTCTGCAATCCTGTGGCCGTTGGTCGTGCTTTTTATGTCCATGACAAGGCCGACAATCGAGCAGGCTTCCTGCTTGAACCTGCCCGTCCTCACCAGTGCTTCTATAGGCATCGCGGTGCAGCGGGTTTTGACCATCCCGCCAAGACGGGTATAACGGTCCCTGAAATAATGGATATAATCGGTGATGCTGGATATTGACCCGGATGAGCCTGAACTCCCATGGATCACCTCGCTCTTTGGATCGGTGAGGAACCGTGCCCCGTCACGATCGGGTGTCACTCCCGGAATATGCCGTGCAGAGACGACTATCGTGTCATCCGGAAGGCTTGCGATGATACGGTCGATGAGCCCGGGGTCGTCTTTTTCCGTCAGATACCGGACTACATCCGGGTGGACCTGCATCTTTGTGTCAAGGAACCGCTGGACGATGGTCTGGGTATCAAGCATACTGATATAGTATATCCGGGTGCCGGATATTGGTTTTTTTCATCCGGGCAACAAGCCCCCGGTGGTGTATGCGAAAATGCTCTTTTTCCGGTGGAAGCGCCGATGAAATAACCAGAATACCGGCCCTGCCGGGATTTGAATATACCAATAGGCATCCATTATTAGGCGTCCCGGTGAATAGTCTAGAATAATCAATGACAGGATCGAAAAAGGATACCAAAGAACCCTCGCTGCTGGATAAATTCCGGAAAAGCGACAGCAAGGGAGTGGCAATACTGAAAGAAGTGGCATGGGTCGTTGCCATTGTCGGTGGAATTGCGTTACTCCTCTTTTTAATATCAGGAACCTGGCCTGCAGTGGTGACTATCGAATCAGAGAGCATGGTCCCGCACATGAATGTCGGGGACCTTGTGTTTGTGGTCAGCGCCGACCGTTACGGCGAACTCCGGAGCTGGGCCGAAGGAAAGGAGAGCGGCTATAAAAAATTCGGGGATTACGGGGATGTCCTGATATACCGGCCGAACGGGGCGGAAAATTCCCCCATCCCGATTCCTCTCATCTCTGGCAGTGTCCATCCCATCATTCACCGTGCCATGGGGTGGACAGGGGAAGGAGAGACGATACCGAAGTACCTGAACCTGTACCGCGGCCAGGCATCGCCCGTTGTCTACCTTCCGGCAAAGATAGAAGACCAGAAGCTTATCCTGGAGAACGGGACGGTCATCGATGACACGACCGCATCACCGGATATCGGCTACATTGTGCCGACCAATGTGACCGCCGCAAACAGCGGGTACATTACAAAGGGTGACAATAACCTCGTGAGTGACCAGGGCGGATACCTCTCACGCCGCGATCTTGGCATCATCCAGCCCGTCGAAAAAGAGTGGATCGTTGGAAAAGCACT
>JBFYKV010000184.1:0-8807 GCA_041305745.1 Methanoregulaceae archaeon
GAGGGGATACATTTCAACGGTGAAAAAGAATCAACTGCCTGTTCTGGCAGCTCTTGTCGATGCTTTCGAGGAAAACCCTTTCATCCCTTCTGTCGCTCACAGATCAGTCTGAATAGTTACCTTTTTTTAATCCAGAAAATGCTGCTTGGATGAAAGAGGAAATATTTCCCGTCGCTGACCCTGCAATTATCTTTAATATATGCAATAATATCGGAAAGGAGCTGGTCATTGACCCCCTCCAGGTCTGATTCCAGGAAAAATTCAAGAAGTTTCATTCCTTTTTCGGTATTATTTACGATTTCGGTTACCTCAAGGTCGGAGATGACGACATCGAACATGAATGGAAAGCCCAGGTCATCCAGTATCGAGAGAAGTTCATGGGCTGAAAACAGTTCCTTCCTGTTACCTTTCACCCGTTCCATGTACCGTTCCTGCACCTCGTTTATGCCAAGGGTAGTCTGGTGAAAGATCAGGAGCGATCCACCCGGTTTTAGCAGCGTATAACATGTTTCGATGGCATTCTTCCTGTCGGGTATGTAATACAGGCAGTGTGTGAGATGGACGAGATCATATGATCCCCTGACGGTACCTTCGCAGAAAAATTCAGGTATGATGGCAAAAACGTCTGGTTTTATCCGGGATTGGTTCACTTTCTCCATGAATATGTTATTATGTTCAGTATTTGGATCAACGGCCGTGTAGGAGAAATGAGTGTATTTTTCGCGTAACAGGCGCATGAGCGTGAGATCAAAGTCCCCTCTGCCGCTTCCGACGCTCAGGATATCGATAGAGTCATCCGTTTTTTGTACCGGGATAAATTCCTGCCGCAGCCAGCATTCAAGTGCGTCCCATTCGGTAGAGACGGTCTTAAACAGGTCAAAGCATTCTGCGTATTGTTTATCACTTAATTCCCTGTACTGCCGTGTCATGATGGGGCACCTTTCCGCGAATTATTCAGCTCATCACTTACGTCTAACCTGGCATAAAAAATTGGCGATTTCGTTCTAACGGATGTTTAATCCAGATTGTATTTGTCCTTTAAGGTTTCCCGGTACGGGTCCTGCATCAGTGAGTTAAGCCCCTCATTGATGGTTGCAAGCAGTCCGGGGTCGGTCTTCCTGACTGCAACCCCATATTCCTCACCGGTATTGATCTCACCGATAATGACGAGAGGCTTGCCAGCAATGGCCTCCCTCATGGGAGGACCGTCATAAATAGCGGCATCAATGCGCCCTGTTTCAAGGTCGGCTGCGACGAGCCGGAAATTATCGTAGAGTTTCAGGTTGTCGACAGGCATCTCCCCGGGATCAATGAGGTTCGTGAGAACCCAGGATGCCCCGGTTGAACCTCTCTGTGTGCCTACAACCAGTTTTCCCAAAATAAAATCATCCATGGTATAGTTACCGTCCTGCCGGATCGCGACAGACTGGCTGACTTTTAAGTAGGGTACTGAAAAGTGGACCCTTTCTTCTCTTTCGGGTGTTATAGTCATCCCTGAATAGATCAGGTCGATCTTACCCGGTTCAAGAGCAGGGATAATTCCATCCCATAGGGTGGGCTGGAAACGGACTTCGAAACCGCTCCTGTTTGCGATCCATTTCATTGATTCGACATCAAATCCTGTAACCTCTCGCCTCGAATCCATGTAACTGAAGGGTGGATATTCTGCATCGATACCGACAACGTATACTTTTTTGCGCTGCCCTGGAGGTTTTCCGGCGGGCTGGTGGATATACATCCTGATAAAAGAAGAATGGCGACAATAAACAGGAGTAAAACTCCTGTAACAAATCTGTTGTCCATATTTTTCTTAATTTAAATGATCTCTGTTTATTCTTCTGGAATGCGCCATGGGTAAGGCAGCCGCGTTCCCGAAAAACAAGCGAACGGGGAATTAATCATGGTACTCGCAGAAGAGGATACTGATAGGAATTTTTTAGCAGATGGCGCAGTCAGGTGCTGCGGAAGCGCTCGATAATCTCGATTTCTGTATCTGAAAAACCGTATAATGTATAGAAACACCGATTTATTTCGGCTTCTGCATCATGGATCCGCGTATCAATTTCACATACAATCCGATTGTCCCTGTCAGGCACCCTGATTGCTCTTAAACAAATAATCCGCTCAGCCAGAAACACGATCCGGTCATGCAGGAGGGACTCGTTCCCGTCACTTCCTTCAATTACATGCACAGGAAGTCTGTGCAGCCATTGTTGTGAAATGCAACCTGTTTTTTTTGATTCGTCGCAGGTTCTCCGGTTCATCAAAAATTCAGGAATTGCGGAGTTCAGGAATGCAAGAAGGTAAAGGTCCCGGTGGGGTATGAAGAGGATGTTCTCATCCGGGATACATCCCGCCCGGTCGAATGTACAGGCCGGCCATGGGATCCCGAGAGGAATAAGAATCTTATCTTTCATTCCCGCATATTTCCGGATACGTGGAAGATTTGCCATAAACTCTCTGCGCTCTGGCAGGTGACCCGGTTCACGGTTTCTGCCGGGGATACAGACGGGAAAGCGGTTCAGATGCTCTTCTGTCCTATCAGGATTGAGTTCCCGGTCAGGAACCGGTAGTATACCGGAAGTTGTGACAGGGCAGTAGGCACAAAGCGTTTCCCCGCTTACGAATGGAAATAATTCAGGATCTCCGGGTAATGATGGCGGTACTGTGAATTTTTCAGGGTCTGAAAGGAAAAACCGGACTGAATCCCCTTGTATCCCCTGGTATAGTTCTCCCATCACATATTGTTCAAGAGGGATGCCATGCCGGGTTATCACCTGTATGAGGCGGATGGAGCGCTGGTCCCGGAATGACCATCCCCCTGTCCCCCGTCCGGGGTGTTCAATCATGTTCCGTTTCGAATGTGCCTGCCGGAATATTTCCCTGCATGAACCAGGCGTCACTTTTGCGGCGATTATATCTTTTACCGGCGGCTCGTTTGAAAAAATAAGAATCCCGCAATCATGCCCCTGCCCTTCTTCCCGTGGTTTTTTTATCACCTCTGTCATCTCGATAATCTGCATAGAGGAGATAAGATTCCTTAAACGACCTGCAAATGATGCGCCGGTCCACCCGCAATTATGCACTGCACTGCATATACCCTGATCCTTTAGAAGTTTCACGGACTTCTCAAGCAGATAGACGGAGCAGTCCGCGCCGGGATCATAGGTGATATAATGCCCCTGCAGGTATTGCCGTATATGCCGTGAAAGACGGTGCGAGGTATGTATGAAATTCCCGGTGACCGCATCGAAACCACCGCGTTGTGCAACCTCTGGAAATTCCTGGTCCGGATCAAACGTATGGATTTTACCGGCCCGCTCCGGTCCGAGCAATGCACGGTTGAGGTCTGTTAAAAGATCAGGTGTAAAGAGGACCTGGCAATTCCGGATGGTACTAAAAAGAAGGTGTCTCCCGGAAAAAAAGGCTTTTGCCTGTCTGTAAAGATAATCTTCGTCATTAATGTACTGATTCAGCCAGAGGAAGAGGACAAATCGGGCGGACTCTGCCTTTGCAGGGTCAGGATCAAGACCATATACCGAGTGCAGGACCTTCTCTTTCTCAATTGTGGTATTGAAACAGGGTGATGGTCCGGGCATAAGGGGTCTGGTATACGTCTCCCGCAAGGGTTCCCGGGATACCTTTGATATTCCGTCACACATGTAAAGGAGGAATTGCCCGGTACCGCAGCGTGGGTCGAGAATGGCAGGACCCTGCGTACTTTCTGTTTTTCTCTCATTGAGAAGCATGAAGAGCCTGCCAGTACAGTACCTGACAAGACCATCAGCGATACTGAGACCGCCTCTGGTCAATGGATT
This sequence comes from Methanoregulaceae archaeon, assembly GCA_041305745.1. GTDB lineage: Archaea > Halobacteriota > Methanomicrobia > Methanomicrobiales > Methanospirillaceae > UBA467. The sequence goes on from JBFYKV010000184.1 coordinate 3,819, forward strand.
CTGACTTTCTTTACCATATGGCCATACAGCCCTCTTTTTTCTCTTTTTACCGGATTTAATGAACAACAGATATTCAAATACATATGAAAATGTCCGGGGTGGAACAAGCGAGAGTATTAACGGGGCGTATGGTTCTTTTTGCAGTAATTCTGTTATTTCAAGAATATTATCTGCAGAAACGGGCTGCCCCGGACCGGCTGCTATCTCTCCGAGTATTCCCCGTATAATAGGAGTATGATATGAAGCAGGGTCAGGCTGTTCGGAATTTTCCCTGTGTATTCCATTCGTTCTGTATTGCTCCGCTAGAATTGAGGTGAACAGTACACTAAAAAGAAGCCGGGTAACAAGTTTTTCATGAGTTTCACTTTGAAGACCGGGTTCACTGGAGTGAATTTTTCTTGAGAGAGAGTCTGACAACCGTGTAACGAGTGATAGAAGTGCTTCGGTACATCCTGTTGCCTGCTGCACGTCATTTTGTTGAAAACATAAAAAATCCTGCGAATTTTCAATGGGTTCAGCATATGAGTCGAGTAGTTCACTTATCTTTTTGTCGAACCTGACAAGGCCTGGATATGGTATCGATGCAAGCACCGGTATGAGACCGTTCTGCAGGGGAGTGCTGGAAGAGTTGTATATGGTGATTGAACAGCGATCGGCCACAACAAGAATCCTGTGTCCGAGGCTCCATGACACTGCATGTGCCTTTTCAAGGGCAGAATCGATATCAACAACAGGTCCTGGCATGAAACAGACCAGGTATGATGGTTCAGATCCTTCGAAGCATGGGCAATTTTGGTCATACTCACCGGGCCACGCACCAAGCGTTGTCACCCCTTCTGCCATGAACCTGTCAGCAGGATAAAAAGGCCGGACCTGCCAGCCGGACCTGGAAAAAATCGCCGGAATTTCATTACTATGGGGTATACTTTCCGGACAGGTTTCACCCGCAGGGAAGCCGTTTCTCTGTGGATTGTGATCCGCACCCTCTGGTTGCCTCTCGTTCATTCCGGGCATTGACCTGCAGACATTGGTGTGTATAGCGCATCAAATTTTGCTGGCGTTCCGGAAAGCATGCGTGTCTGAAAAATATGCATCTATAAAAGAATGGATTGTATCTGTCACTGCCAGGCTATGAGGGTTGCATACAGCAGGACTGAGTGGCTCTTAACAACTATTTTGAATAACCTTTTCCAGATAGTTCTAAGAATGCGTCCGTATGTTTTTGTGAACGTAGCAACCAGTGCAGACGGAAAATTATCAACGAGAGAGCGGCGACAGGTTAAAATTTCAGGAACGAATGATTTTTCACGTGTAGACCGCTTAAAGGCGGGTAGCGATGCAATAATGGTCGGGATTGGGACCGTCCTCGCCGACGACCCCTCTCTTACGGTTAAGTCGCCGGATCTGAAGGCAAAACGAGAGGGAAAAGGGATGGATGAGCATCCGGTCCGGGTTGTAGTGGACAGCAGGCTCCGTATCCCCCCCGATGCATCGGTTCTCCATAAAGGAGAGGGGAAACGGATTATTGCCTGCGCAGCGTGTGCTGATGCAGGCAGGCATATGGAATTGGAAAAAATGGCAACCATCGTCGAGTGTGGTGAAGCTGAGGTGGACCTGACCTGTCTTCTCGAAAAACTCCATGGGATGGGAATCCGGAGGCTCATGGTGGAAGGCGGCGGGACCCTTATCTGGTCGCTTCTCAGTGCAGGACTTGTTGACCAGCTGACCTGCTTTGTCGGGAATATCATAATCGGAGGAAAAGAAGCCCCGACACTCGCAGACGGTACCGGGTTTACCCATGAATCTGAATTCGTGAGACTTGAACTGGCCGGGCTGGAACGGATGGACGACGGGGTGGTTCTCACCTGGAATGTCCTTACCGGTCCACGTTCCGGATAGATTCATCCTCACAGCCGTTCATTTTTCTTATGTGTACCTTTCGGTTGCTGTTCTGGCCCTGGTCTTTATCCTCATTGCCGTCCGTCAGGTAGGCCGTTTCAGGCTCAGGATATGGCAGATAATGCTCGCAGGGGCGGTTATTGTCCTTGTTACAGGGCAGATATCCCCGGAAGCCGCGCTCCGTTCTATCGATACCGATGTCATGCTCTTCCTGTTCGGCATGTTCGTGGTGGGCGAAGCCCTTGAAAGGAGCGGATATCTCTCTTTTGTCACATCCCGGCTGTTTTCACGAGCTAAGACCGGTGACCATGTAATAATTATTATCCTTTTCGTGTTTGGCTTTTTCTCCGCATTCCTCATGAACGATACCATTGCAATCATAGGAACGCCAGTCGTGCTCTACCTGTCAGAAAAATTTCATTTTTCCCCGAAAGCTGCGTTGTTAGCCCTCTGTTTTGCTGTCACAACCGGGAGCGTCTTGAGTCCGCTCGGGAACCCCCAAAACTTTCTTGTAGCAAGCTATGCAGGTTTTTCAGAGCCTTTCCTTGTCTTCTTTATTTATCTTGTGATACCAACCCTGTGCGCACTTGCTGCGGCATATGTTCTTCTACGGTGCGTATACGGAAAGGAACTTCGCGAAAAAGGAAATATTGAGCAGATACGGGCTCCCGTAGATCCTTCACTCGCCCTGCTCACAAAAATTTCGTTATTCATAATTGTAATCCTGATTACATTCCGTGTTTTTGCAGGAACCGGAATTATCCCGTTTAGTATACCCCTCTCCTGTATAGCACTTTTCGCCATGGTCCCCCCTCTTCTTTTTTCACCGGAGAGAAAAGAGATTATCAGGCATATTGACTGGTGTACCCTCGTCTTCTTTGCAGCGATGTTTGTCCTCATGCAGAGTGTATTTGATTCGGGCTTTTTTGAACCGGCATTTACCCTGCCCTTCCTGACAACAGTTCCGGTCCTGTTTACCGTAAGTCTGATAATAAGCCAGTTTATATCAAATGTTCCCTTTGTGGCCCTCTTTCAGCCGGTTATCGTGAATTCTGCATTGTCCGTTCCGCAGGTACTCTCTCTGTCGGCGGGCAGTACACTTGCAGGAAATCTTACCCTGCTCGGGGCTGCGAGTAATATTATTGTTATCCAGAACGCCGAAAAAAAAGGTTTCACTCTTTCGTTCATGGATTTTATTAAAATCGGGGCGCCGCTCACGGTTATTCAGTCAGTCATATTTATCGTATTCCTGTCACTGGCACCGGCCTGATCTGCCAGGTGCGATAAATTCCCGTCCTGATATCTCTGATCCCCTGAAAGTGCCGCCTTACAGAATACTTATTGCTGATACTGTGGCATATGGGGGATACGAAGCGATTGAATCTCACCAAAGGAGTCTGAATGGCAGGGAATATCAGGAAACAAGTTGACCTGAAGATTTCAGGTATGCATTGTGCGACATGCGCCGTGACGATTGAAAAATCAATTGCTGATGTTGGAGAAGGCTTAAATGCCTCGGTAAATTTCGGGAACGATACCGCACGGGTGGAATTTGATCCTTCACGGGTCAGCCTCTCTGATATTGAGAACGCAGTAAAAGCGGCCGGTTACGAGGTGATTTATGAAGAAGCCACGTTAAAGGTCGGGGGAATGGTCTGTGCAACCTGCGTCCGGACCATCGAAACGGCATTAAAAGGTCTTCCGGGGGTTGTGAAGGCCGCTGTAAACCTCTCTACCGAAAAAGCATATGTGACCTATAACTCGTCTCTTACCACGATCGACGATATGAAGGCCGCGATTGAAGATGCCGGGTACCAGTACCTTGGTCTTGCAGGCCAGATCACGGTAGAGGCCGAGGAGAGAGCCCGTAAAAAAGATCTCGACGATAAATTCAGGAGATTTATGATCGGGTTTTGCGTAAGCATACCTCTCTTTCTCCTGATGTATATCCACATCCCGGTATCTATGCAGATGCTGGCATACGGGATGTTCATCGTCTCAACCCCGGTCTTTGTGTATGTTGCCTGGCCGATATTCCGTGCAGCACGGATGGCGATTGTCAACCGGACGCTGAACATGGATGTTATGTATGCCATGGGTACCGGTGTGGCATACGGTGCCAGTGTTCTTGGGACGTTTGGGATTGTCCTGACGCTGGAATTCATGTTTTACGATACCGCGATCATGCTCGCATCGTTTCTCATCCTTGGGCGGTACCTGGAGGCACGTGCAAAAGGGCGGACTTCAGCTGCGATTAAAAACCTTGTCGGTCTCCGGCCTAAAACTGCGGTCATTGTTGAAGGGTCCTCCGAAAAAGAGATACCCATCGAGGACATTAATGTCGGTGACCTGCTGAAAGTCCGCCCCGGGGAAAAGATACCAGTGGATGGTGAAGTGACTGCCGGTGAATCGTACGTCGATGAATCGATGATCACGGGTGAACCGGTACCCGTCCTGAAAGACAAAGGGAAATGGGTTGTCGGTGGGACCCTGAATACGAACAGTGTCATAACATTCCGTGCTGAAAAGATTGGCAGGGACACGATGCTCGCCCGTATCATCCAGCTTGTAGAGGATGCACAGGGGTCAAAGCCGCCGGTCCAGAGGATTGCGGATGTCGCGGTGAGCTATTTCATCCCGGCAGTGCTCACCATCGCAATAGCAGCATTTCTGCTCTGGTATGTAGTATTTGGATCAACGCTCCTTTTTGCCCTCACCGCTCTTATTTCAGTTCTTGTCGTTGCCTGTCCCTGTGCCCTGGGTCTCGCAACACCCACTGCGGTGACGGTGGGTGTAGGGAGAGGTGCGGAACTCGGTATCCTTATCAGGAATGGCGAGGCGCTTGAAGTTGCGGATCACCTCACGACGGTGATTTTTGACAAGACCGGCACACTTACGAGGGGAAAACCGGAAGTCACCGACATTATAACCCATGACCTCGATGATCGGGCGTTTCTCCTTATTGCTGCAAGTGTTGAAAAAAATTCATCACATCCGCTTGCAGAGGCAATCGTACGAAAAGCAGCGGGAATGGGCATAAAACTGGAAACGGTCGGGATGTTTGAGACCTATGGTGGAAAAGGGGTGAGT
>JBFYKV010000185.1:0-14733 GCA_041305745.1 Methanoregulaceae archaeon
GAGGGGATACATTTCAACGGTGAAAAAGAATCAACTGCCTGTTCTGGCAGCTCTTGTCGATGCTTTCGAGGAAAACCCTTTCATCCCTTCTGTCGCTCACAGATCAGTCTGAATAGTTACCAAAATAATTACCGGCCCGTTCCGTATCATCGGTCCCGCGGCTGCATGGCCGTCGCACTGACCGGGCAGACCGTGACACACAACCCGCAGCCCAGGCATAAACCCGGATCGTAGACCATATGACCGTCTTTACAGGTCCGTGCACCAAATATACATCGTTCGACGCATTTGCCGCAATTCGTGCAGGAATCCACGTCGGTCTCCGCGATGTACTCGGACCGGACCACCAGGTCCCGGCGGTTGTAGTCCTTCATCAGCTGAAGGTCATGGCAGCAGCAGGGGCAGCAGTTGCAGAGTGCATAGATTTCGTGGTCCGGCTGGTACAGGGTAAGGTGGATAAGGCCGTATTCGTCTGCTTTACGGATTATATCAGCAGCCTCCGATATGGTAACCGGACGGGCCCGCCCTTTTTCAATGGAATGCTCTCCTCTCTCGTTGAGTAAGAAGCAGACTTCGAGCGGGTTATCGCACCGGGAATAATGCACCCTGCAGCCGCAGTTCTGCACTGCAATGGACTGTGCATTCTGCAATATTTCAAGGACCTGTTCGGACGGCAACACCCACTGCTTTGCAGCGAACGATTCACGTATCGGGACTATTTTTGAAGAGAATGATATTTGTCCGCGATCCAAGCCAGTCATCATATTTTGTCAGCCGTTCCTTCAGGAAATCATCCATGATTCAATGATGTGGTGTGTCTGTGTTGGGGGATATATATTGTTGGGGGATATATAAAAAAGAAAAAAAACCTATGTTGTGGGAGATAATTCTAAATGTTCAAGAATCCCAATTAAATCACCACGTCTAAAAGTTGCAGAAAGTTGTTGTAATGAGACCTCATTGCCCATGCAATACAGTTTCTGCAACGATGTGTTAATATCTTGTACTGCCCGATTAAAATATTCCTCGCCTTTTTCCTCAATTAGTCTCTTCGCTAATTCAAAATTTTGATGAGTTAAACCTGCAATATCACATTGAAGATCGCTTAAAAGATATTTTCCCATTTGCATGGCAATGAAACAAGAGGCATAACGAATAAATTGGGGGTAATCATTTGAAGATCTTCGCCTTTTACTTTCTGGTATACGATAAATCAATGTTGCGATAATAACTTGGGTTCCATTTAGATCATTTGAAAAAATCTCGTCATAGAGCTTCCCGAAATGTTCACGGGTGAAAAATTTAGCCTGATGAGGTTTCCTTCGCCAAACAGAGAGTATTGCTTCAGCTGACACACCTGAAGTAATGTCAGTGGATTTCACTGGTGTGTCCATTCTCTTTCGACGATAGGCATATCCCAGCTGTTCTATATCAATTTCAAGACGGCGTTGAATCTCATCGTTTGCTCTTAAATCACGAAGATCAACAGGATTCTGACTGTTAGTAGCAAAGGTTATACTTCTAACCAAATCAACATTATCACTTGGTAATTGATAGAGACGCATTAGAACAAACGCATCTTGTGGAGGGCTACTTTGGGAATATTCTTTTAAAGTTTTGTAAATCGTCATACATGTCTGCCCACCATTAATAATCTGTAAATTTTCCACTTTTACTTGAAAATCGCCAGTCTGGAGAGCATTGTAAGTAAATTTATCGCAGGTTAGAGTAATTCCATTATTGTAAAAATAAAAATTGCCTCTCTCATTTCCAAGTAAAGTGTCTCGTATCGCCTCATTTACACGATTACCCTGTAACCCAAGATAACGTCTAACATTACGTTCAAGTAATCGATCTCCATGACGTTCAATTAATGCAGCAATTTCTGTCACTGAAATCCTAGCAACAATTACTCGACTAAAATTAAAATCTTCGACTATAGCTTTACCAGAAAGTTGCAACGAATCGTTGACATGTTTCGGAGATTGCAAAATTGTAACTAAACGATCATGATTCACATGTTCCCATGTAACTTGATCTCCAAAGTTAGCTCTTTTAATTGCGTCATCTGCTGCTGGAGTCCATCTTATTCCATTATTACATGCAATAACTCGAACTCGAGGAATATATCCATCACGAATAAGAGACCTTATTTCCTCAATTTTTATTTTTACCCGATTATTAACGGTTACAAGTGTGGCGTTTGGATCGAATATATATCGCACAGCTTGAATCAGCTTTTCGATTCCGTTTTCAGGAAAATTTGATAATCCATCTAAATCGCGTTTGTATTTCCCTTGAAAAATACTAATAGTGAATTCTCCATCATGTTCTTCAGAACAATGAATTGCATCAGTTCCAAAATCTTGACCTCCATCAGTAATACATTCAAAGGTTTCATCTTCAGGTAAGTCCAACATCGTTTTTACGCAAAGATAAATAAAGGAAACTGATTTGAGTTTTTCTTCATCATTGATATTCAGTTCATCCTTTGCTTGAACTCTGATTGAGTCAATTATTGAGGATAATCTTTGATCAATAATTTGTGCATTTATATTCATCAAATCACATCACTTTTTATCTTGTAGATGAAATAATTTTTTATAAATTGGAGAGAAAAATTTTTCTAACGTATTCTTTTTAAATTTTTTCAGATTGTGGACCATATTACTCATCCCACCATTACGCTAAAACCTTATAAGCATTAGTTTACTCAATATCTCTTCCCCAAACAATTTATCCGGCCTTCTAGTTAAAACACTATTTACCAGAAATACTTTTACAAAACCAAATTAAATCCTCACCCCTTTCTTTCCTTCCCCTGATACAGAAACACAAGTTCCCTCCCTGACTTCTCTTTCCTGATGAAACCGAGATCTGCAAGGTGGAAAAGATCGCTCCGGGCGGTCGCATTGGCGATTTTGTAGGTCTCCATGATCTCCCTGCTCCTGAAGGGTTTTTCCGGGTGCTTCATGAACTGCTTAAGAATATCAGCCTGCCGGACGGTCAGGTCCTCCCGGCCCCGGACCAATCCGATGACTTCACGCTGCTCCTCCTGTTTCTCCCTGATGTAGTTCTCCATCTGCCGGATCGCGTTGCTGAAAATTCCGAGGTTATACCTGATGAAATAGGTCAGGTCGTTCTCATCGCTCCGGGTGTAGACACAGGCCTTCTGGTATTGCCCCCTCGTGTCCCTGATCGCCCGGGAGATGGCCATGTACTCGAAGAGCCAGTAGTCCAGTTTCGCGACATACCAGGTGAAGAGAGCCCGGGCACACCGGCCGTTCCCGTCACGAAATGGGTGGATCCAGGTAAAAAGGAAGTGGAGGATAATCCCCTTCACCACGGGATGGATGAAAACATCCTGTTCACGGTTAATGAACAGGCAGAGTTCATCGATAAGACGCGGGATCTCTTTATGCGACGGGGGAGTGAAAAGGACCGTCCCTGAGCTGTCAGTCACCCTGGCGTCGTCCTTTTCCCTGAACCTGACCTCATCATCGGGATCTTCAAGAGTCCCGGCGGTAATCATTGCATGAAGACGGAGGATGAGGTCAGGGGTAAGATCGCTCCCCGTCAGCGTCCTGACTTCCTTCATGGTGCGGTAGCAGTTGAGGACTATCCGCTCGTCGTGTGTCCGGGGTTTCCGCATTTCCCGGAGCATCTCCTTTGCGACGCGGCGTGGAATATCAGCACCTCCGAGGCGGGCCGATGCAATCGCCTCTTCCATAGTAGCGTTGACGACATACTGGTCGCGGTCCGGTCCGACCGAGTCAAGGACGCGGGAAAGGTTTCCTGCTGCAATTTTATCAAGGATGTGAAGCTCCTCCCAGCAGGAGTCGTCCAGGACATAGCGGAAGGTTGTGTTGGCAAACGGAATGATACGGGCGTCTTTCCGGCGGAAGAACTTCATCAGCGCCCAGATGATAATCGGGTCCACCGGGTATTTTTTCCGCCGGTAGATCTCGTCCCAGTGTACATAGCGGGCGTTTTCACGAAATACCGCGTCAAGCACTCCCGGGTCCTGTGCCCGTTCAATGGCTTTTTGAAAGAGTTCTTTTGTGATATATGGCGGATCAGGTGTTTTCATGATGATTCAGGCCAGGGCGGGTGCTGATAACAGAACCGGATTCCTCTGGAAGTATCATTATTAAACAGGATATTATTAAACTGATAGATTTCAAAAGATAAATAAGCCACAATAATAAGTAAAGGGGCCTGGAGGATTTATTTGTCCCGGATCACTCCAGCTGCCGGAAGAGCCCCTGCATATCGGCACAGTCCCGGTGCCCGACAAGTTTTCCATTTCTGAACCGGTAAAAGTCCATCCCTGCCACCCTTACTTCTCTGCCGGTCGGGGTTATCCCGAAAATATCCCCCTTATGGGTCCCTTCCCAGTGGTACCTAGTTGCGACAAGGTCGCCTTCCGCGATGCAGTCTGCCAGGACGAACTGAAGGTGGGAAATGAACGCGTGAACGCTTTTCATTTGTTCCGTATCCCAACGGCACCCGGAAGCTGGCCCGGCAGTGAACGGGATCATCACTAAACGTCCGGTTTTCCGGTGGAAATCTAGGTTTCGCCATATGGTACCAGTATACACGGGGACACCGCTACCATCGGTTTTTTCCCTACTATCACGGGGCAAATTACGATTCCATGAGGTAATCACGGCCTGAACAAATGACCCCGGTGTCAGCGGCATATGCCGGCATACCCGGCTAAAATCACGATACATGAAGAAAAAAACAGGGCCGGGATATTACAACGAGAAAAATATGAAGTTAATCAGGAGAGGGGAGTCGTGGTGAACCCGAAGTAGGTGTCCGGGTTCTCCATCACCACCCAGTACCCTTTGAACGGCAGGAGGTCTTTTACCGGCCCGCCGACTGCATACCCCCATCCCGGCTGGTTCTGCCCGGGACTGACGACCATGACATACCCGGGGAGTCCTCCGGCAACCTCCCTGATACTGATAAGTGCCTGGTCGAGGGGCATCGGCCCGTATGTGCCGGATTCGTACGGCTGGGCCGGACCGATGAGCGAGACCCCGGCCGGAAGGCTTCGCACCGGCGGAGCGCTCACCTCTTCTGAAGGAGCGAGAACCGCGGTTGCAGTGCCGTTCACCTTCACGTACAGGGCATAGAGCGGGTGCAGGGTGTCGCTTCCTGACGGGACATACCATACTCCGTTCTCGTATCCCAGGATTATCAGGAGATTGTCCTGCTCTTCGGGACCGAAAATTCCGGGTATGGTCTCCTGTGACGCATCAAGGCGGACCGGTGTCGAAAAGAGGTTCCAGCCGTCCTGCAGCTCCACTTCAAACCCTTCCTCCTCCCCGACCCCGGGGTCACCGGACGGGCCGTATATTACCACGTTGTAATCGGAGAGAACATTCCCTGTCCCCCAGGGACTGGCATTGCTCCGGGAACAGAATGTGCTTGCAGAGTCGTCATCGGCATAGCTGTATCCGAGGGGATAATATTTCTTGAAAAGGGTAGCCGAATTGATATTTGAAGGCCAGTATGTCGGGTCGCAGTATGTGCAGGACGGGTTTTCGGGATCTGCCGGGGGGGACTGGCAGCTGGTGTTACAGGCAGCGATACAGTCATTTTTCTCGATGTACGGGGGCAGGCAGCAGTACTTGCTGACATTCGCAGGGTCATGCAGGTACGCATAATCACAGGCACTTAAGACCGCAACGACCGCACCCGAAGAATTGGTAACATTCAGCATCGGGGCCTCGGCCAGCACCTTCTGGTTTAAATCGACGGTCCCTCCTGCGATGGCACTGTCATAGTCCTTGTTGGTCTGGCACCCGGTAAGGAAATTTTTCACCGGGTAGATCGCGATCGGGGCATTGAACCCGTCGACCAGGCTGACGTCATACGTATCGTAGTTGTTCTGGTCAAATGCAAATTCGGCCTTCGTCGCAGGCGTCTGCGATCCTACCCCTCCGCATTCGAGCTTGGGGTTCGGGTCCTGCGGGTCGTTATTGACACAGTTGGCGGTATCGCAGTCCAGGTTCCCGTTCCCGAGATCCACACACCCGGTCCGGACCCAGAAATTTCCCTGCCATCCCTTCGGGAAGTAGACGACATGGGTCCCGCCGTTCTTTTCCACTTTGAATCCGCCGTTCTCCACGAGTGGTTGTCCGCAGTCACAGGCAGGACCCGTGCTGTTGTACACGTTCGGGCAGACAGTGGTATTGCAGCAGGAACCATCCAGCAGGGAGCACGCACTGCAGGGGGTGGTCCCATCCGAAAAAAAACCCAGTTCTCCCCCGAGGATATTCACATAGACATCGCTGGTCCCGTTATTGATGAACGTGACCTGGTGGTGGGTCGAATTGTTCGCCATTGCAGGCCCAGCCATCATTAACAGGAGAAGAACTCCCAAAAACCATCTCGCAGACATCAGGAATTACACGTGAGAGAGATGAAATGAGAACCGGATATACTTTTCTATGCGGACCCGGTATGCTCCGGGCGGTTCGTTCTTTTTTAAAACGCGAAAAAAAGTGCGATCTAATAACCGCTCATTACCATCGGAGTAATGTTGATATCGAGGTACCTGTCCTCCGCCCGGGTGTATTGCGGCCAGGTAACATTCATCCCGCCGTTCGGGTCACCCGTCCTGGCGAAGCGGGTCCAAAGGTCTACGATATTCGCCGCAACTGCCGGATCCGGTTTTAACCCAGGCAGGTTGAACAATAAGAGGGTCTCACTGCCATGGAACGCCCCCATGTTCAGCCCGGGAATGACATAGGAGTACCGGTAAAGGTACGTGTTCCCTTCCAGGTCTGCCATCGAACCCGCTGCAAACTTCGCGGAATCGGCAAAGTCGTAGCGGGTCATAATCTGGGCCAGGCGGAGCTGGACCTCCTCTGTCGAACTGGCAGGATACTTCGCGAGAACCGCATCTGCATCGTTCCCAAAATAATTCCGGATGAGTGTGACATACTCAGGAACTGTTATATTCGCACCCGCGGAAAGCGTGGTCCCGTCATTGGCATTCGACCCGATCATAAAGGGGACCGGGTTCTCACGATGGAGAGCAAAAAGTGCATCCACAGAGTCCGGAAGCAGCCATCCATCAATCGTTGGCTCGAAATGGAGGGTATGCGTCCGCTCCCATGAGGACGCCGGCCAGGGTGATGCGTTGATCAGGTCCCCGACACTCACATTTCGCATTCGTGCAATTGCATCCGGACCCGGATATCCAAGGCTTTGTGCGTATCCTACTCCAAACTGTTCGGCGTCGGCTTTTGAATGAACGTTGTCAATTGTGGGTCCGTGTGCCCAGAAGGGGCCGCTTTCGACAATTGCCTGGCTATAGAGTCCCCTGCTCTGCGGGCTCACCAGGTGGATAAGGACACTCTCTCCTCCGGCAGACTGCCCGAATATCGTCACCCGGGACGGGTCACCGCCGAATGCCCCGATGTTACGCTGGACCCACTGCAGGGCTGCAAGCTGGTCGAGAATCCCGTAATTGCCCGAACTGTTATGAGGAGACTCTTTATCGAGCTCCGGGTGGGCAAGGAACCCGAGAGCGCCAAGCCGGTAATTAGGCGTGACGACGATAACACCTTTTTGTGCAAGGGTGGTCCCGTTATATGCCTGAATAGAGCCCGACGGCGCTATCTCTGCGAATGCCCCGCCATAGAAAAAGACCATCACCGGAAGTTTTTCGCCGGCAGTCTTTGCGGGGGTCCAGACATTGAGGTACAAACAGTCCTCGTTCATAAGAGGACCTGTTATGGGATCCGGAGTAATCGGCTGGGGAGGGGCAGCTGAAAACGTCTTCGTTTCCTTAACACCGTCCCAGGGTTGTACCGGCGCCGGCGGTTTCCACCGCAGGGGTCCGGTAGGAGGGGCTGCGAATGGGATTCCGAGGAAAACCCGGAGTTCGTCCTGTTGTAATCCGGAAACATACCCGGCATCGGTCTTCACCACAGTTGGATTGGATGGGACAGGTTCCGATGAATCTGACGAGGTGGGGGATGCAACTACCGGTACAGTTTCGGACGGCTGAACAACAGTTGTTTGTACCGACGTGGGTAATGCAGTCGTCGGCTGCGCAGTCTGCACCGCATTCTGCGGTTGAGTACATCCAACAATAAGGAAAGCTGAAATAATAATTGCTACGAAAATGAAAACTATCCGATTTCGCACAGAATCACCCAATATGATGAGCCTTTTCGGCTTTATTGCGTAAAGAGTTATCCATAAATTTTTTCCGGCATTCCGGAAGCGGGAATTCTTTGTATTTATTTTGGTAACCCCAGGTTCAGATTCCGGGATTCATCAGATGATGTCAGTAAATTGGGATATCTTAAACATTATTCTCATGATCTGCTATGCAAGGCAGTTGCAGGCCCGGGTTACGGAAAAAAGAGCGGATTAATAACCGGTCATTACCGTCGGGGTTGTATTGATATCGAGATACTGGTCCCCGGCCCGGGTGTATTCCGGCCAGGTAACATTCATCCCGCCGTTCGGGTTACCTGTTTTGGCAAAACGGGTCCAGAGGTCCACGATATTGGCAGCCACAGCCGGGTCAGCCTTTACTTCATTTGTCAGTCCAAACAACAGGAAGCACTCACTGCCATGGAATGCCCCGAGGGACTGCAAGGGCCCTGGAAGGACATAGGAGTACCGGTACAGGTACGTTTTCGGCTCCAGGTCAGACATCGATCCCGCTACAAACTTCGCAGCGTCGTTAAAGTCGTAATCTGTCATGATCTGATCGAGGCGGAGCTGGACTTCCCCGGTTGAATTTGCCGGATATTTGAGGAGGACGTTCTTCGCTTCAGGCCCAAACCGACTCTGGATATAGGTCACGTATTCGGGCACGGTCATGTTCCTATGAAAATGGTAAAACTAACCCCAGAATAAGGAGATTTCTATCGACATTTTCATGGTTCTGGTGTGAACCGTAGTAGTTCATGTCTGTTTCTACAGAGCCCTGGATTCGGCAAACCCTTTACAACCTTATCCGTCCATTCTTCTGCATTGACCATACCAGGGTATCAGGAGTGATGAGTATATCCGCTAAATCCCTAGCCTGCCAGTGTAGTTTAGATTCGTGGTACCCTCGACATTATCCCTGCCGTTTCACTCCCTTCGCCAGTCGCTCGCACATCCTGCGAAGCTGGGGAGTGATGTCGTCCGGGTCCAGGACAACCTCAATGATGGACAGGTCGTTCGATTCCTTTGCCGCTGTGAGCGCTCCTGCGAGTTCATCTTCCGTCGTAACCAGGCAACCCCTGCCCGCCCCGATGATATCCGGGATGCGGTGATACTGCCAGGGTGCTACATCATTGAACGGGCCGTCGATCATGGGCCGCTCGGTCCCGAAACCACCATTATTCAGGACGATCACGATGGGGTCCATCCGGTACCGGGCTGCCGTCGATACCTCCATCCCCGTCATCTGGAATGCACCATCCCCCACGAGGACCAGGGGGCGGAGGCCGGGGCGTGCGGCCTCGACACCTATGGCGGCGGGGACCGAGAATCCCAGGGAGGAATAGTAGATTGGGCAGAGGAACTGGTTCGGCCGGGGGATCGTAAGTGCCATTGACCCCATCGCTGCGTCTCCGACATCAGCGATAACAACGTTCGATTCGTCTACAAAGGAATCGATAGCAAGGAAAAGCCGCTCTGCCGTGATTTTTGCATGTGTAGGAGAATAGGGGATTTTTCTCTCTTTCTGGGCAGGGGGCACCCCGTGGAGATCGTGGGGAAGGAATTGCTTTCCAGACAATTCCGGTAGTGCCCCGAGTCCGGCTCCGCAAAACGACCGGGTCCCGATCCTGCACGAGTCGCCGGACAGGATAATCATCCGGTCCGGGTTCAGCGCTGCGGTATTTGCCCCCAGGTTTACATCGTTTAAAATAACCCCGAGGAGAAGGAGACAGTCACTTGCTTCAATATATTCCCTTACCTGCTCATCTCCGATGACCCCTGCATACACCCCGAGGTACAGTGAGCTGGTCTCATCGATCGCCGATTTGCCAAGCATCGTGGAGACAAGGGGGATACTGGCCTTCTCCGCAAGTGCCTGCACATAGGGTCCAAGCTGGTTCCGGGCGATCTCCTCGCCGGCCCAGATCACCGGGCGGGATGACCCGTTCACCCGGGACACAACCTGGTCCAGTATTCCTGATGAAATAGTTTCGCTGTTGCTCCCTGCTAATGGAACTGCACGGGTACCTGGTATGTTTCCGGGGACCACGGTTACAATATCCCGGGGTAGTTCGATGTAGCCAGGCCCCTTCTTGTGGAGGACCTCTGCCAGAACACGGTCAATTTCCTCGTATGCATGTTCAGGATCGCGGAGCTCGGTGGAGGCCACGGTAATTCGTTCGAATATCCTGAACTGGTCACTGTAATCCCTGACCTTGTGGTGGAGAAGTGAAAATTTCTGTCGTTCCTGCAAGCCGGGGGCACCGGCAATGACCAGTACCGGGGATTTCTCTGCATAGGCCTCGGCCGTTGTATTCACGACCTTGAATCCCCCGACATTGTACGTGACACACACTACCCCAAGGCCATTGATCCGTGCATAGGCGTCTGCCGCAAACCCTGCACCCTGCTCATCGCAGGTATTGATCACCTGGAGCGGGCTCCTGGTCAGCATGGCATAGAAATTCAGGATATAATCCCCCGGTACCCCGAAGACATGCCTGGCCCCGGCTTCGCAGAGTCTCTGGATCAGGTATTCGCCGATGCCCGGTCCGGAACCCATGGCCGTTTTCTCATTCATGTGAAAAAGAGGTGATTGCGACATATAGGCTTTTTTGATGGCATCTCCCTCCGCAATCACCCCGACCGATGCCCTTGAGATCGCGATTCTTTCCGGAGGGGGAGATCGAATGGGGCCTATGTATTAGTGCGTATTTGTGGGGATTGGAAGGGGTTTGGTAGTCAGGGTTGTATCGGGTATGCCTGAAGTGGCTATGGATGTCATCGGTTTAGTTGTCGAAGATGAGAACCACCGAAAACCATTACCGACGGCTGAGCAACGGTTGTCTGAACCGTTTCCGGGACTGCGGTAGTCTGAGGGAGATTGGGCAGATCACATGGGGACAAGGGTCAGGTTCGACAAATTCGGACGGGTCTTTTAATGTCAACTAAAAGACCTTGCGGCCCGGTACGTATGGCTCGTCCCGGTCGGCCCGGGGGTGTCGCATCCCCCGATCAAGGTAACCGGAATGATAATACCTGTCACTTTCTTTAATGATACTATGGTTACCGAAAAATCCGCGGCTCCGGAGCCGGCTTCACTACCCCCCACACCCTCCGATCACTCACAATATTCATCAGATCCAAAAGGACCCGGCACAAAACCCGATCCTACTGTTGTGAAGACTGACGCCGGGTATATTTCCGGACTACAACAGGACGGGCTGCATGTGTATCTCGGTATCCCATTCGCGGCTCCTCCGACAGGAGACCTGCGATGGAGACCTCCCGCACCTGTACAACCATGGGCAGGCATTAAGGAAACGAAGTTGTTTTCAGCGAATCCTTTCCAGCCTCCAACGCCCAGGGCGCCTCCTGCAAGAATGAGCGAGGACTGTCTGTACCTCAATGTCTGGACCCCTGCACAGGGAGCCAATGAAAAACTGCCGGTTATGGTCTTCTTTTTTGGCGGGGCATTCAACCAGATCGCTCCCTTTGGCACGATTGAAATATACAACGGGACAACCCTCGCGAAGAAAGGTGTCATCGTCGTGACGACGAATTACCGGCTTGGACCCTTCGGGTTCCTCGCCCACCCGGGCCTCGATAAGGAGTCTCCGGATAACGTCTCGGGCAATTACGGGATCCTCGACCAGGTTGCAGCGCTCCAATGGGTCCGGCGTAATATCGGGGCGTTCGGCGGGGACCCCTCAAGGGTGACGATATTCGGGCAATCTGCAGGAGCAGAAAGTATCTGCATTCACCTGGTAAGCCCGGTAAGCACGGGGCTTTACAGCCAGGCAATTATCCAAAGCGGCCCTCTCCTGAACAACGCAACGATTATCGATGCGGTCTCTTCAAAAGTCGATGCCGAACAGTTCGGGCAGGATTATACACAAAACCTGGGCATCTCCGGTCCTGATACCATTGCACAGATGCGGA
This sequence comes from Methanoregulaceae archaeon, assembly GCA_041305745.1. Classification (GTDB taxonomy): domain Archaea; phylum Halobacteriota; class Methanomicrobia; order Methanomicrobiales; family Methanospirillaceae; genus UBA467. The sequence continues at coordinate 12,130 of JBFYKV010000185.1, forward strand.
ACATGAGCGCCGACGACCTGATTAAAGCAACTCCGTGGCCGGCCTGCTCATTTGACCTCCTGACAGGCCACTATTTCAAACCGACGATTGACGGGGGGGTTCTCCCGGACTACCCGAAGAACCTGTACCTTCTCCACCGTGAGAACCCTGTCCCCCTGATGCTCGGGACGAACACGGACGAAGGGTTCACCCTGGTCGGAGATGCGAAAATTACAGTCCGGGAGTACATGGCGTTCATCACCACCCGGTTCGGACCGGATGCACCTGCAGTCCTTTCACAATTTCCCGCCAATTCGACAGATGAGGTACCACTTCGCCTGTGCCAGATAATGACCCGGTATGACTTTGCCGGTGCAGCGAAGATTGTTGCAGGATCAATGGCGGACTTAAACAGGAATACCTATCTTTACCGGTATTCCTATGTCCTCCCCGGACTGAACATGGGGGCATTTCATGGCAGCGAGACATTCCTGTTGTTTGGGACGACGCTGGTTCACCCGGACCCTGCCGTAGCAGCCAATGTCGTGGACCTCTGGACCCGGTTTGCAAAAACAGGAAACCCGAACGGGGGAATGGACGTCACCTGGCCGCACTACACAAAAGAGACAGACCGGTACCTTGATATCAATACTACGCTGTCCGTTTTGAGCGGTTACTAGGCAAACTATCTTTTTCTTAATGGATTCTAAAAAAAATTTGCATAAGGTTGGGGAAACATTCCCGCTTGGGTTTCAGGGGTATTCTGAGGGATTGTGAGGGGTGGTGAAAGGTCAGCCGGGGCCAGATTTACGTTCCCCGTTTTCACACATGACCGGAGAGAGACTCCCATCATCTCCCTTGTCAAGATAATCCGGATGGATCTCCTGGCGTGCCACGATGACAATCGCGATGAGGACAGTGCTGGAAATGCACCCGAACAAAAATGCCTGCCCGAATCCGGCAATGAGTATATTCGTGTTGATATTCACAAGCGCTTCGCTTGCAACCCCGCTGCCGGGACTGGCCGCATTCATACCCCCGACAAACACGATGGTGAAGAGGGCTACCCCGATGGTGATCGGTACGAACCGTGCAAGGCAGATGAACCCGGAGACCATACCCTGATACTTCTTCGGAACTGCCATTATCGACATGGTTGACGCTGAGGTCAGGAGCATGCCAAACCCGAGGCCAATCAGGACCATGCAGAGGACCATGAACCAGACGGGAGAGTCCGGTCGGATCGCGGTAAGGAGGATATACCCTGCAAGGATTAGTACACCGGAAGCGATGTTGACCCGCCGTCCCCCGGCCCGGTTGAAGAGCGCCCCACCCAGGACCCCGCCAACCATGACCGATATCGAAAGAGAGGTGAATATCAGCCCTGCAACCGAAGGGGAGTACCCCTGCACGAGCTGGAGATATATGGGGAAGAGGTAGATGACCCCGACATAGGCAACCACCACAAGGACAATTGCCAGGCTTGTCAGGAAGAAATTTTTCTGCTGCAGGAGGTGCAGGTCGAGAAGCGGGTCCAATGCTGCAAGTTCACACCGGACGAAGGCGAAAAGCGAGACAAAGGCCACGACAAGGCATCCAAGGATGACGGGATCGGTCCAGCCTGCCGATTGCCCTTCCGACAGGGCATAGAGCAATGTAGTAAGCCCGAGACCGAGGAGTACGGCACCGGCAAGGTCAAAGCCGTGCTCCAGTTTCCTGCTCACCCCGGGTGGGATGACTTTTAACCCGAGGAGCACGGCAACGATCCCGATGGGGATGTTGATGTAAAAGATCCAGTTCCAGGAGAGGTACTGTGTGAGCACCCCGCCAACAACCGGAGCGATGGTCATTCCCAGGGCAGCAAATGCAAACGTAGTGCCCATTGCTTTTCCTTTCAGCTCCTGGGGGACATATGCGGAGATCATGGCCGGCCCGACCGACACGAACATTACTGCACCGATAGCCTGGACTGCACGCGAGGCGATGAAGACGGGAAACGAGCTTGAAAATTCCGGGAGGAACCCGCAGGCGAATGATGCAACCGTGAAAATGGCGAACCCGTGCAGGAACACTTTCTTGTAACCGATCCTGTCCGAAAGTTTGCCAAAGACCAGGACTAATGCAGCCATGACCAGCACGTACACGGTGATAACCCAGCTCGTCATTGAGACAGGGAGGCCAAAGATCTTTGCTATCGTCGGGAGTGCAATCGTGACAATGGTTGAATCGAATGCACCCATAAAATTGGCGAGGGCGATAGAAACGATCAGGAGCGTATATCCGTTTCCGGTAGTATATGCCGGTGCCGGTTTCATGCCATGGGCGTTGCATCTGCAGCAATAAATGGATTATTAAATGTGCCTGATTGAAAAAAGTCCGGATCTTTCGAGTCGGATATTACACTTGTGAAATCAGGCCAGAAAAATAATCAAATCGATGAAGTAAACGAGCTCCATTTCACCTTCCCATTCACCACAAAGTTACCACCAGCTCCGACTCTCTCCGAGGACGAATGGGCATACCCCTGGTGCCGACGTATTCCCGATACCAACTAACGACCTGGATGAAGCGACCAGCATCCCCGAACCTCTTCCCGCAAATGAAACATCCATCGCCAGCCAATCC
>JBFYKV010000186.1:0-5922 GCA_041305745.1 Methanoregulaceae archaeon
CCCGTAAGGGCAGGAGTTACCACAACATGGCAGACTTTATTGAACAGACCGATGATGTGATGCCTGACTCGCTTGGGTTTGTTGTACTGAGCAACGGGTCCGGGTCCGGGACGTTCTATGCACGGTCAGGAAGTATGGCCGGTATCAGTCCTGACGGGGAGCCCGGGTACGCGAACGGTGTTTCTGAGGCGTTGTCAGTTGGTGGCAGGTTTGAGCTGAACGACAGGGTGCAGTGGACCACGTTTTCGGGGGTGAGTGGGGGGTTTATCGGAACTCTCAAAATTAACATTTGTGATATTTTTGTTAATTTTAACATATATTTCACATATTTGTGCACGATATGGATGGAACGAACAAAATCCTCAAGGCAGTAATTCAATCTCTGGTCAAAAAATTGTTTTGAAAGGCAAATTCGCTGCCACATATTTAGCGGTGAAATCGTTTCCGAGATATCCTTCCTTCAAAAATATACCTGCTTGTTCACCGTCATGCGCGGCTAGAGAAATGAATGAAATCCACGAGTGATTTGAACCCGGATTCTTACTTCACGCCTGAGGTTCACAGCATACAGGATCTCGCACAGTGAGGCTGGGAACCCCTTGTGAAAATTGAACACTATCACATCAGTGCCAACAAAATACTGAAGGCGGCGGATTAATAAATGGCGCAAGAGGAAGGATAATTAAATCAAAGATCAAACTTTACTGTTGCATTAGGCCCATAGATATACAGCATTGAACATTACACAATCTTTAATTGCGTGAATCAACATTATCTCTAATCGTAAGCCGGAGGAGTGGAATATGGCACCAGAGAGTCTTCAGGGAGAATTGGACACACTCATTAAAAAAGCACAATCTCAACCAGGTATCACCGAATTGATGCGGGCATATGGCCGATATGATGAAGTTATCGAGCAGAGCCGGGCATATATTGAGGGGCGTGTTTCTCCGGTAAAGACCACGATCAGCAATCATTCTTCGTGAAGTTGAGCTAATGCCAACATGGAGTGAGATTGCCCAGGAGCTCGATCAAGTTTTTCAACAAACCAACCAGCCTCCTTTTGATAGAGTTCGCCGTAAGTATCTGGTCGAATTGTCAGCACATACCCGGCGTAACTGTATTTTATATGCAACGAACTGGACACAACCGGGTATTGACCCAACTGCGATTTCTATTACGGATGATGATATTCAAGGTCTCATGGAGGTTATCCATGGACTGCAGGGAGGGCCCCTGGATTTAATTATTCATAGTCCGGGTGGCTCTCCAGAAGCGGCAGCCGCTATCGTTTCCTATCTACGGTCAAAATTTACCGATATCCGGGTTATTATACCCCACACCGCGATGTCGGCGGCAACCATGATTTCATGTGCATCGAACCAGATTGTCATGGCCCGGCACTCTTTTATCGGACCCATCGATCCCCAGTTCATACTTCAGACTAAGCTTGGAGTCATGGCGGTCCCTGCCCAGGCAATTCTTGACCAGTTTGAGATGGCCAGGGAAGATTGCAAAAATCCGGACAATATGGGTGCATGGCTGCCTATTCTTGAACAGTACGGCCCGGCGCTTCTCATTCAATGCGAGGACGCCATCGATTTATCAAAGAAATATGTATCAGATTGGCTTGCCCGGTTCATGTTTCATGGACATCCGGATGCAGTAGTTACGGCAACTACCATCGCCGAACGACTCTCCGATCATACCACCTTCAAAAGCCATGGGCACCATATCAACCGCGATGAGGCCCGGGATATTGGCTTGATAATTGAAGATCTTGAGACGGATCAGACCTTCCAGGACCTTGTGCTTTCCATTTACCATGCGACCACTCACACGTTCAATGGTTCTGCAGCGGTGAAAATTATTGAAAATCAGAACGGGAGAGCTTATATCAGATTGCAGGGATTACCCCCGCAAATTCAACCACAGCAACCTTAAAAAATTGGCTCTTCGCTATTTTGAGGAGATATCTCAGAAAATTAAACAAAATGTCGAAAAACCAGAAAATTAATGATATTTTTTACTTTTTAATATATCTACATAATAAAGGATGGGTTTTCCCTTTGAGCCATTATCTTGATTATCGCTTAATTCGAAGTGCATCCGCCTTTCCGCATTAAAATTTCGGGAACCGGAATTTTCTTTACTCCCCGGAAATCAGCGGCAAGTGTGTGAAGTGTACAATTTTACACCGCCATTGAAAATTTTCCATTCATTAATGTACACAACTCACATTGTGTAAGAAATGACTGCGACACACACACTCTGCACCCCATTTGTGTACTATTAAGCGATGTACTGGTGCTGATTTATCCTCTCCTCTCGTCCTGATTCAAAGAACCGATGAGAAAACGCCATCACGTTCTTCACGGAGGATGTACATCCCCGAATATTCCCCTAAATAGAAATTCGTTTCCTCCAAGAACTATATATAGTTTATGAAATAATATATATCAGACCAGATGGAAACGAGTGGAACCATGGATGAAATCACCCTGATACTTCGCGACCTGAAAAACAGTGACTGGAACGTCCGCCAGAACGCCGTGCAGCATATCGGAGAGATCCGCGACCCTGAACTGGTGCAGGAGCTGATCTCCCGTCTCAGGATCGAGAAGTGGCACATCCGGGAGGCAGCCGCTTCCGCTATCCGCTCATATTCCGATCCAGGCCTTGCCGATCCCCTGATAGATGCCCTCTCATGCGACGACGACATCGTCCGGGATGCGTGTGCCCGTGCTCTTGGAACCATGAGGTGCAGAAAGGCGGAAAAGATGCTCGAAAAGGCTGCGTCGGATCCTGACTGCAGGGTCAGGAAGACCGCACGGATCGCACTCGAGCAGATTCAGGAACAATACTGAACTCTTCGTGGTATGGAACAAACGTAAGTATGCGGATCAGTATTGCTCGAGCAGATTCAGGAACAATACTGAACTCTTCGTGTACTGGACCACCCCTCCTGTTCCGGTCCCCCCCGGGACTTCAAACGGTTATTTTTCATTTACGGCATTCATCAAAGACTTCTGTCATTTTACCCGGAACAGCTGCACCTACCGGGATAATCCTGCCTGCACTATCCCATTCCGGCATTCATCAGATATTTCCGGCATTTTCCTTGGAGTAACCGGGATAATTCATCTGATAAATAATGCCGCTGCAGCAGGCATACCCGGATTTATACGTCCCCCGATAAATACGGGCATGAATATCCCGGACAAATACGCCCTTTATTACCGGTCAGGTTCCACTTCTTCCAGAGCGACGGTGAGAGTGGCATGGAGACCTATACAACGGTAAAACCCCTGGTATTGAACCCTGGTTATACGGCCGGGCGGAAATCAGCCCTGGAACAACTCCAGGTGGCGATTCAGGATGGGCATATCGATCCACCCCTCACCGACCTGTTAACAACGATCGCCACACTCCCGTTCTGTTATACCCTCCAGAGTTGTTACGGGCATTTTGTGCACGAAAAACAGAAATATGACCAGAACCTCGAACCATTAGCCCCCTATGCCGCAACCATACCAGAGGTAACCTGGCGGATCGCCTACATGGCGTTCTGCATAGAAAACTCGCGAGGGGGAAGAGCATTTTGTTCAGCCCTGCGGGAACTGTCAACGATTGATCCCCGCAACATCCAGTTCGGGTGCGCAGACTGGTTCTGGGACCAGGCCGTTAATTCCTATGTCATCCAGGTCTCCCCGGAACGTTTCATGTACCAGGACCGCATGGTGATCCCCATGAATGAGGCCCTTCTGGTCGAACACGTACGAAATGTATTGTACCGTCAGTTCCACGAATTGATCCGTGCTCATCTTTCCAGGCACACGTACACACAATAAAGGGACGAACATTCCAGGTGCACGGATTCCTGTGTCCCATACGGAACCCTGAAAAATTCTCCGGTTATCCTGTCGCGGCGCTGAAATATCAACACTTTTGTGGTGCGGGAACAACAGAATAAGATCAAATGACATTTCTCTCAAGCGAATCGAATACCGCCCGTTCCGTGATCCTCATCGCCGTCTTTTTTTTCCTCGTCATCGCATTGAAGATGACTGCATACATGGTCACTATCGTCGTCATCTCGCTGATTCTTACAATGATTGCATACCCGGCCCTGGCGTTTCTGAAGAGAAAAGGGATGAAGGATATCGTCTCGGTCACCCTGGTAACCATTGTTGCCCTCCTCCTTATCGGGCTGCTCGCCGGCATGACAATTATATCGTTCGGCGTCTTTGTAAAGGACCTCCCGCTCTACCAGGCCGAGTTCAACCAGAGGATCTCAGAAATAACCGGACTGCTCAGCACGTATGGCTTTGAAGGAGGTACATTTTCAATTGCCTCGCTTAACCTGCAGTCCATCGTCGGCACCGTCGTCTCATCCCTTATAAGCATCGGTGACCTGTTCCTTTACCTGTTCTTCATCGGCGTGACCACCTTTTTCATGCTGCTCGAGGCCCCGCATATCGTGCAGCGCGTTGAGAAGATGTTTTGGGACCAGCCTGAAAAACTGAACCACCTCTCGGCGATGAGCAGGTACACGATCGAGTTCGTTGTCGTCAGGACCGAGACCAACCTTGTCCATGGCGCCCTCTTTGGCGGGACGCTCTGGCTAATGGGGGTCCATGCGGCAGTGCTCTGGGGCATCCTTACGTTTATGTTAAGTTATATCCCCTATATCGGGCTTATTATTGCGGCGGTTCCGGCCATCTTCTTCGCGTGGCTCCAGTTCGGGATATGGGGGGCCGTCGCGGTGATCGCACTGGTCTGCATCCTGAACCTTGTCATTGAAAACCCGGTATTCTCATACTTTGCCTCGCGGAAATTCGAGATCCCAGCCCTCCTCGTGATCCTGTCCGTGATATTCTGGGGCTGGGTGCTCGGGATCGCCGGGATGGTCTTTGCAGTGCCGATCACGCTCCTGATCCTCATCCTTGTCCAGTGCAGTGACGATCTGAAGTGGGTCAATGTCCTTATCGGGGTTGACCGGCTTTTCGCAGAAGAGCCGGAAAAAAAGTAATATTCCGGATACTTTAATTTTTCCACCTCTGGGAGAAGAGTTGTGTCATTTCTAATGGAAACAGTCATTATCCGGGGTCTCCCGGAATAATGACAGTTTACCGAAAAAAATGTTTTTTTCCGTGTTGTATGAATATACCGGAATTTTGAGGAGGTCCCGGGAGAGCGTGCAGGCCCTCATTTTTCATTATTTAATGCTTGATCCAGACATAACTGGAGATCGCGATGATCATTACCCCGATCGCAATGCCAAGTTCAAGGATCTCCTCTCCCGGAACCCATATCAGGGCCCGCCCCATGAAAAGAACGGCCAGAGCGATAATGATTAACCCGAGCAGTTTCGTCTTCAGGTCATCAAGGTCGCAGATCTTCACCCAGCCGGGCAGGGGTGCTTTTGCGATGAAGAGCTCGTAAAGCCCGAGAGATGTGAGGTAAAAGACCGTCGCGACAAGGAAGGTATCAATTATCTCCATGAAAACTGCGATAATCTCCTTCAGGTACTCTGCATGAAATCCCATGTGAGTGAAACTGCCAACGATTACGATCACCGTCGTCACAAAACCGAGCACAAAGAGATAGATCGATATCAGGGCAGAACCAAGGACTGCGAGGGAAAAAAGCCAGCGGCTCGATGATGCAATAGTATTGACCATGTAATTCATCGATTCATTCTTCGCACAACCGCCCTGCTGTTCGGGAGAGTCATCCTTCATGTTATTATCTTCTCTGTCCATTTTGTATACCTGCCCCGTATACCCATCACAAATACCCCCGGGTCTGCTCCCGGTGGCCCCGGTTCCGTGATTGACATAAGGTACATGAATATGTATGGACGGGGGATATTAATTCTTCATCCTCCGGGTACCCCGATGAGAACGCCTGAATTCACAA
>JBFYKV010000187.1:0-8550 GCA_041305745.1 Methanoregulaceae archaeon
AGAGAAGTACGAACCATTTGGAATGAAAAAGAAATTTATGTAGGATTAAAAAAATGGCAGACGCAGTTATGACAGTAGAAATGATTCAGGCATCGCAGGCAGGAATGAAGGCACTTGGCGCAGGTCTCGCAGTGGGTCTTACCGGCATCGCAGCAGGTATCGCTGAAATGGGTATCGGTTCTGCTGCGGTAGGAGCCACCGCTGAAAACAAGGATGTTTTCGGCCTTGTACTCCTGCTTACGGTAATTCCGGAAACGATCGTTATCTTTGGTCTTGTTGTCAGCCTGCTGCTTTTATTCTAAAGGAGCAGACCATGGGACTGGACGCGGTCGTCGAAGAGATCAGGGGAAAAGGGCAGAAAGAGGCTGGCAGGATCCGTAGTGAAACTCAGGCAGAAGTCAACCGTATCCTGACAGAGGCACAGGTAAAGGCTGAAAAAATCAAGATGACTGCTCATGAGGACGTGGAGAAACAGATCACCCATATTCTCAGTCAGGAAGTCTCTGCAGCAAATCTGGTCGTAAAGCGTGAGTCACTGAACGCCCAGAAGGATCTTCTTGACAAGGTCTATCAGTCAGCTCTCGATACCATCGTCAACCTGCCGGAAAACTTCCATCAGGAGGCCATCAGAAGCCTCCTGAAAGAGGCGGGCAGCGAAATTCCCGATGGCATTGTGCACTGCAATGAACGCGATATGCCGGCTCTCACAAAGATATTGTCCGGAGATTCAGGATTCCGTGGTTTCAGACCCGGAAAAACGATCAATATTGAGGGTGGCATCATTGTAGAAAGCAGCGATGGGGAGTTGCAGATCGACAACAGTTATCGTACATTCCTGGATTCCGTCTGGGAATCAGGTCTCAAAGATGCATCTGATATATTGTTCAAATAAGGAGGGAAACAAATGACGGCGATGTTGGTAGGTCCGGCACCGTACATTTATGTATGCACAAGAATGCGTGTAAGGAAGTCGAAACTGATTCCCCGCGATGAATACCTCCGGATGCTGAACATGGGGCTGCCCGAAATTACCCGCTTCATTGAAGAGAGTGAGTATAAGACCGAAATAGATGAGCTTGGAACCTCATTCAGTGGTATCGACCTCATAGAGATCGGCCTCTCCTGGAACCTTGCAAAAGAGTACCAGAGAATTCTTAAAATTACTCCCGGGTTTTTAAAGGAGTTTACCACCGCGTATCTTCGCAGGTGGGATATCTACAATGTCCTCACAATAATCCGGGGAAAGATGCAGGGCATGTCACAGGGTAAGATCAAGGAAGTCCTTATCCCTGCGGGGGAACTTGACAGGGTATCTCTTGACCATCTTCTCACCGAAGAATCCCCCGAACGAATTGCAGAAGCCCTTAAGGGGCAGAAAATCTATCCGGTCCTGGCCCGCGATCTGCCATCTGCCCTTGCTGACGGATCACTCGCCAGGCTTGAAAATGAGCTGTACAAACAGTTCTATTCAGATCTCCTTGTTGACGCCAGGAGCGGGATTAAAGGGGGCAGACAGTTTGAAGAGTTCATAAGGCTTGATATCGATATCACAAATATCAAGACCCTCTTCCGGCTTCGTGCGAATAATATCCAGGAAGATGCACGTGATATGATGATTCCGGGTGCGACCTTCTCTGTAGAAGAGTTGCAGCGGCTTAACAGCATGGAAAACCTGGACGAATTTATCGATTCGATTCAAAAGAAGCTTGATTTAAAGCCTCTTCTTGAAATAATCGATGAATTCAGGGAGAAGCAATCTGTCCGTCAGATTGAGGTTGCGCTTATCCGTGTGCAGCTAAAGCAGATGGAACGAATGGCAAAGATCTATCCCTTCTCTATTCATCCTATCCTGTCGTATTTGGAGATGAAAAAATATGAGATCTTCAATCTCCGTGCACTGGCCCGGGGAAAGGAGTCCAATCTTGAACCCGAATCGATTAAAGGCTATCTGGTGATGTAAATGGAAATAGCAGTCATTGGAAATTCCGAATTTATTCTCGGGTTCAGGCTCGCAGGCATCAGAAAGACGTATCCGGCTGAGAACGATGAGAAACTCATCCAATTCATCACCAACGCGCTGGATGACGCAGAGATTGGAATACTCGTGCTTAACAGCAGTGATATGGAACGTGTTCCCCAACGCCTTAAGGTGACACTTGAAAATTCTGTGAAACCGACCGTTATTGCAATAGGAGGAGAAGAAGGGGGAACGTCCATGCGAGAGAAAATTAAGAGATCAGTGGGTGTGGATCTGTGGAAGTGAATGAAAAAACAGCAAAAAGTGGTGAAAAGGGAATTCTCAAGAGAATTGCCGGCCCGGTCGTCACAGCAGTCAATATTAATGCACACATGTATGATGTGGTGAAGGTCGGCCATGAAGAGCTGATGGGTGAGGTCATCAAGATAAAGGGTAACGACACCATCATCCAGGTATACGAGGACACATCGGGTATCAGGCCAGGTGAGCCGGTCAGCAATACCGGCCTTTCCCTCGCTGTTGAGCTCGGCCCCGGCCTTCTGACCAGCATTTATGACGGTATCCAGAGACCTCTTGCAGTCCTTGTCGACAAAATGGGCGATTTCATTGAGAGAGGGGTAACGGCACCCGGCCTTAACCACGAGAAGAAATGGGAATTTAAGCCCCTTGTAAAAGAAGGCGACCGCCTTGGACCAGGTTTCATCTTTGGCGAGGTCCAGGAGACCAATATCGTACATAAAATCATGGTTCCGCCGAATATGAAGGGCGGGATCGTAAAGAGCATTAAAAGCGGTTCCTTTACCATCGATGATGTGGTGTGTGTACTTGACAACGGTGACCAGCTGACCATGATGCAGAAGTGGCCGGTCCGTGTCCCGAGACCTGCAAAAGAGAAGGTTAACCCTACTATTCCTCTGATTACCGGTCAGCGTATCCTTGATGGTCTCTTCCCCATCGCAAAGGGCGGTACCGCGGCAATTCCCGGACCATTCGGCAGTGGCAAGACGGTCACGCAGCAGCAGCTTGCAAAATGGAGTGATGCGGAGATCGTGGTCTATATCGGATGCGGTGAACGCGGAAATGAAATGACCGAGGTTCTTACCGAGTTTCCTGAACTTGAAGACCCGAAAACAGGGAAACCCCTGATGGAGAGGACGGTCCTCATCGCAAACACCAGTAATATGCCAGTGGCTGCCAGGGAAGCGTCAGTGTACACGGGTATCACTATCGCAGAGTATTTCCGTGACATGGGATACGATGTCTCGCTCATGGCGGACTCGACATCCCGCTGGGCAGAAGCGATGCGTGAAATCTCATCCCGTCTCGAAGAGATGCCAGGAGAAGAGGGATACCCTGCATATCTTGCAGCCCGCCTTTCCGAGTTCTATGAGCGTGCCGGTCTTATCAGGACGCTTAACGGGGACAGCGGATCAGTATCTGTCATCGGCGCAGTCTCACCCCCGGGCGGGGATTTCAGTGAACCGGTCACACAGAACACGCTTCGTATTGTCAAGGTGTTCTGGGCACTTGATGCAAAACTGTCACAGCGTCGTCATTTCCCTGCAATCAACTGGCTTAACTCATATTCCCTGTACCTTGATACGCTGCATGACTGGTACGACCGGGAAGTCTCTCCCGAATGGAATGTCATCCGGTCCTGGGCAATGGAAATTCTGCAGAAAGAAGCTGAATTACAGGAGATCGTGCAGCTCGTCGGGTCAGACGCCCTGCCCGAAGCCGAACAGATCACCATCGAAGTGGCCCGTATGATCCGTGAAATTTTCCTGCAGCAGAATGCGTACGACCCTGTGGACACGTTCTGTGATATGTCCAAGCAATATGACATGATGAAGGCGATCAGGGCATACTCAGACCTTGCATATGCCGCACAGGCTGCAGGTGTGACCCCTTCACAGATCATCGCTGTTAAGGCAAAGGGTGAAATGCCGCAGATTAAATTCATCAAGGACTATAAACCCGCACTTGAGAAGATCCTGAAAGATATGGAAGCGGAATTTAATGCACTGAGGTCAGCAGCATGAAGGAATACAGAACGATCACTCAGATAGCCGGCCCCCTTGTCTTTGTTGAGAAGACAGAACCGGTCGGGTACGGAGAACTTGTCAATATCGTCCTTTTCGACGGGACCGTCAAAAGAGGCCAGGTTCTTGATACCAGTGATGAAATGGTGGTTGTCCAGGTATTCGAGACCACTGCAGGTATCGGTAAGGACAGCGGGGTCCGGTTTACCGGCGAAACCATCAAAATGCCGGTCGGCAGGGAAATGCTCGGCAGGATCCTGTCAGGTGGAGGAAAACCAATCGACGGCGGTCCTGAGATCGTCCCTGAAAAGAGACTGGATATCACCGGCGCTGCGATCAATCCCTATGCACGCGGTTCACCGAATGAGTTTATTCAGACTGGTATTTCAACCATAGACGGAACAAATACCCTTGTCCGGGGACAGAAACTTCCAATCTTCTCCGGTGCAGGACTCCCGCACAATAACGTGGCCCTCCAGATTGCCCGGCAGGCAAAAGTGCCCGGATCCACCGAAGAGTTTGCAGTGGTCTTTGCTGCCATGGGTATCACCAAGGAAGAAGCCAATTACTTCATGCAGGACTTCGAGCGGACAGGTGCACTCGAACGGGCAGTGGTCTTTCTAAACCTTGCGGATGACCCGGCCGTCGAACGTATCATTACCCCGAGGCTTGCCCTGACAACCGCTGAATACCTTGCATTTGAGCTTGGTATGCATGTGCTTGTCATCCTCACCGATATGACAAATTATTGCGAAGCGCTCCGTCAGATTGGTGCAGCCAGGGAAGAAGTGCCAGGGCGGCGCGGATACCCGGGTTACATGTACACCGACCTCGCAAGCATTTATGAGCGGGCTGGTATCATCAAGGGCAAGAAAGGCTCTGTTACCCAGCTTCCGATCCTTACCATGCCGGGCGACGACATCACCCATCCGATCCCTGATCTTACGGGATATATTACCGAAGGACAGATTGTGGTCAACCGTGACCTCCACAGGAAAGGTATCTATCCCCCCATCAACGTGCTTCCGTCACTATCCCGTCTCATGAACCTCGGGATAGGCAAAGAGCACACCCGTGAGGATCATAAGAAGGTATCAGACCAGATGTATGCCGGGTATGCAGAAGGAAATGACCTGAGAGGACTTGTCGCCATTGTCGGAAAAGACGCACTTTCAGAGAGGGACAGGACCTTCCTTGAGTTCGCAGACCTATTCGAAAACCGCTTTGTACGGCAGGGATACGACGAGGACCGATCGATCGTTGAGACCCTCGATCTTGGCTGGAACCTTCTGGCAACGCTGCCGGTAGAGCAGCTTGTGCGTATTGACCGTGACCTGATCAACAAGTACCACCCGAAATTCAGACAGGCCGGAAAGGCCCAGGGGTAAAGTTTCATGGCGCTTAGAGATATAAAGCCGACACGTTCCGAACTGATTGCTCTTAAGAGAAGGATTGCACTCTCGGAGCGGGGCTATAAAATCCTCAAGATGAAGCGCGATGGACTGATCCTTGAGTTTTTCAAGATCCTGGAACAGGCGAAGGACAGCAGGGGCGAGCTCCTTGCAAAATACCGGCGTGCGGTTGAAACAATGGCATTCGCAAATACGATCGAAGGTGCGATCGGGGTGAAATCCGCGGCGTTTTCTGTACAGGAGGTGCCGCAGATCGATCTTAAAAGCAAAAATATCATGGGTGTCGTTGTTCCTCAAATCGAGTCATCCAGGGTGAAAAAGAGCCTTGTAGACAGGGGATACGGGGTACTTGGTACTACCTCAGCCATCGATGAAACCGCGCTGGCCTTCGAAGAACTTGTTGAGGCCATCATTGAGAGTGCTGAAATTGAAACAACAATGAAACGCCTTCTCGAAGAGATAGAATCAACAAAACGCAGGGTGAATGCCCTTGAGTTCAAGGTTATCCCTGAACTCACAGAGGCCCGTGATTTCATCAAAATGCGGCTCGACGAGATGGAACGGGAAGAGCTTTTCAGATTGAAGAAGATCAAGGCAAGAAGTGTCTAGTCAGGAGAGAAGGAGATTATTGTGCCGATAGGTACACTCAGCGATATCGGATGCGAGGGTAAGACCGTCCTGCTCCGGCTGGATTTAAACTCCCCTCTTGATCCGACTTCAAACAGTATCCTCGACGACAAACGTTTCAGGGAACACCTTCCAACACTCCAGGGACTTCAGAAAAGCCGCGTGGTAATTATCACGCATCAGAGCCGCCCGGGAAAGAAGGATTTCAGTACGCTGGAAGCTCATGCCGAAAAACTTGAGCATCTCCTGAAACGTCCGGTTCACTATATCGACGACATTATCGGTAGTCGCGCAAAAGAATCCGTACGTTCCCTTAAGGACGGGGAGATCCTTATGCTTGAGAATGTCAGGTTCAATGCAGAGGAGAACCTGACATTAAAAGCGGAAGATGCAAAAAAAACGCACCTGGTGCAGCGACTGGCTACATTCGGGGACTTTTTTGTGAATGATGCCTTCGGGACGGCACATAGGTCACAACCAACTATTGTGGGGCTCCCTCTTTTGATGCGTTCGGTTGCCGGCCTTTTAATGGAGAAAGAGGTGATCACTCTTTCAAAGGTGTTCCAGAGTGCGCCGCGACCAGTATGCATGGTTCTCGGGGGTACGAAGGTCGACGACTCAATTGCCGTTGCAGACCACATGCTTCGTCACCAGATTGCAGACGAGATCATGGTGATTGGCGTCGTTGCGAATATATTTCTTTCAGCCCTTGGCTACGACATCGGGAAACCCTCACTTCAGCTTATTCATCAGCTCAGGTATGAAAAGGAGATTGAGAAGGCAAAAGGTCTTCTTTCAGAATTCCGGGATAAAATACTCATTCCGGACTGGGTAGCGGTCCGCGAGGACGGCGGGCGGGTGGAATATCCGGTTGACGCCATCCCCGCAGATATGCCGGTCATGGATATCGGCACGGATTCAATGGTTCATTTTTCCCGCATCTTAAAAGAAGCAGGGACGGTTGTATTTAATGGTCCTGCCGGAGTCTTTGAAGAGAAAGACTTTGCCACAGGCACGTATGAGCTCCTGAAAAGTGCATCCGAAGCTGAATTTTCAGTGGTTGGTGGAGGGCATACCGCTGCAGTCATTGAAAAAATCGGTATTGAAGATCGGTTCACCCACATCTCAACCGGCGGCGGGGCCTGCATAGAATTCCTGACGGGAAAAGTACTTCCAGCGGTTGATGCACTTGAAAAATCAAAAATTTTATATGGATAAATCAGGGTCCCGGTCTTAAATTATCCCTGATTTTCCGATTTTTTTCGCTCTGTTTAAATCCTTCCCGTTCTCTTTCTATTCCACTTTTCCGCAAACTCCCCATCGGGACACTCCCGGGGGCCGATGCCAGTGATCCACCTGGTGCGTCCGCGACAATGCAAAAGGAACAGTGCTTAATATTTGAATAAGAGAGAAAATAAGAGATTACGATTTCGACCCTGCACACAGACAGTCCTGCAACGGAGCGGGGCAGGGAGGGGTACGGAACCGGGGAAGGAGACGCATCTTTTCCGCCAGGATATCTTTGTACCTCTTTTGTACCTCTTTTCCATTGAATTTTTTCTTTATTTTCCCTTTTTTCCCATGGATTTTATATTCAGCGGTGCCGGTCTTTTAAGGGCTCCCGGGAGAAGACCCGACGATGCGGTTGACGCCCCTGAAGGATTCTTCTTTTGCGATTGCAACATGTTTAATGAACATATCGAAAATACCACCGCAGTGATCAGGTACAGGCAGATCCCAGACAAGATGGCAATCCCTGCAACCAGCATGAGCCTTGTTCCCTGGAGGACCATGAATGCCCCGATTCCATAGAGTATCCAGAAGAGGATTAACGAAAGACGTGTAAATTCGACCGGACTGAAAATGCTGCGCTCCCGCGCGTCTTCATCTCCGGTTGGGAAACGGTCAATCAGGCGCCCCATTTTGAGTAGTACGAGGCTGAAGACAAGACTGATTACAACGCCTGCCACAAGCCCGGGAATGACAATTTCATTCATTTTCCATACACAACCATACCCGGATTGCAATCACGCTCATAGTAATAGTATTTCATTGGTATTACAAAAGTACTCGTGCACAACTATTAATCCCTTATAAAAGACCTGCCGGCAGAGGTCCTTACACGCAACAGATTCTCATGAATGAACAAAAAAAGTAATACTCTGTTATTGATTACCACGGCTGATCAGTGTCTTTTTAGCCTGTGAGATCGAGAATGAAAGTATGCTCTCCAGAACATTCCGGCTTGCCGGGCTGCTGGCGCTGGCAGCCATTGCATGTGCAGGGTGTCTTTCGGTCAATATAGGCGATGTATCTTATTCTGACGGGGGATTTAACGTTATTCTTTCCAATGACGGGAATACCACCATGCGGATCCTTCGCATGACCGTGTATGAGACCAGGGATTTTGAGCAGCACCAGGTTTTCCAGAAATCAGAACTTGTATCAATTATAAGCGGGACAAGCAGGGTACATATCCCGGCAAACCTTA
>JBFYKV010000188.1:0-3466 GCA_041305745.1 Methanoregulaceae archaeon
GACCCCCCGGTGATCTGCACTTTCCGAATTTCCATACCCTGGCTCCTCTTTGATAGTATATATTACTCTATCTTATAGTATAGTTTATATGTATGTATATATTTTCCTTCGAAAAGGAGTATATCCGGGGAGAGTTAATCCGTTATCGTTCATGAAACGCAATTCACGCACATTAATCACGACAGCAGGTATTGCATTCCTGCTTGTCCTGCTTGTAATCTGTACCGGTTGCACCCAGCAGCCGGCTGCTCAGGCCACTGTTACTCCGACGGCTACCACCGCGCCCGCTACGGTCTCCACGACGAACGTACCTACGGCAGTCTCAACGCCTGTCGCCACCCCGGTGACGACAGTTATGTCCACGCCGAAACCGACGGTTCCCCCGGGCGGTGTCCAGAAAGTAAAGGTTTCGGGATCGACGACCGTTCTTCCGGTTGCCCAGAACGCTGCCGATGCCCTGATGGACGCAAATCCGGCGTATGACATCCAGGTGTCAGGTGGAGGCTCGAGTGTCGGTATCACATCCGTTGGAGAAGGAACTTCAGATATCGGGATGTCATCCCGTGATGTGAAGGCCGCGGAGATGACCAAGTACCCGGCACTGAAGATTTACACCGTTGCAAACGACGGGATCGCCGTTATCGTCAACCCTGCCAACACCGTGAATGCCCTCTCGCTCCAGGAGATCAAGGGTATCTACAAGGGAGAGTACAACAACTGGAAGCAGCTTGGCGGCCCTGACATGACCATTGTCGTGGTCGGAAGGGACAGTGCATCCGGAACCAGGGAGTATTTCTTCGAGGCAGTGATGAACAAGGAAAATTTCGTCTCCAGCATGCTCGAGAAGAACTCAAACGGCGCAGTCAAGCAGACCGTCCAGCAGACCCCCGGCGCGATCGGCTACGTAAGCATCGGCTTCCTGGACCCTGCCGTGAAAGCCCTCCAGATACGGGTGAAGGATACCCTGATCACTGCAAACAGCGCGAATGTCAGGAACAAGACCTACCCGATCTCCAGGGCGTTATACATGATAACGAAAGGAGAGCCCTCGGCAGCCTCAAAGGCGTACCTTGACTTTGTCATGGGACCGGACGGCCAGAAGATTGTGACTGAGGAGGGATACGTCCCGATTCTCTAGACGACTATTCCCGAAACAGGGGGATTTTCCCCCTTTTCCGGGATTGCACTCTGATAATCCATGTATGTAAATCCCGAAAAGGCGGGTCCATATGGACCTGAAACCCTGATGGTCACCTTCTTCTTTCCCTGTTCCCTGATGACACCACACCGTAGCAGACGTAACCCGGACCCGGAGACACTATGACTGATCCAGTAATTATCCGCGTAAAAGACCTGAACCTATATTATGGCACCCAGCAGGCATTGAAACAGGTGAACATGGATGTTCCGGACCGCAAAGTCACGGCGCTTATCGGACCCTCGGGGTGCGGGAAATCCACTCTCATTCGGTGTTTCAACCGCATGAACGACCTTGTCCCGATCTGCAGCATCACCGGCATCGTGGATTTTCACGGGGAGAATATTTACGATAAAAAGACCGATCCGGTGGACCTTCGCCGCCGGATCGGGATGGTCTTCCAGAAACCGAACCCGTTCCCGAAATCCATTTTTGAAAACGTGGCATATGGTCCGCGGGTGCACGGGGTGAGCGGCAAAGACGCCCTTTCCGGCATCGTGGAGCAGAGCCTGAAAAAAGCGGCGCTCTGGGATGAGGTGAAGGACCGGCTGAACGAGTCGGCAATGGGCCTTTCAGGGGGGCAGCAGCAGCGTCTCTGTATTGCCCGGACCCTCGCGGTAGAGCCGGAGGTGATCCTGATGGACGAACCCTGTTCTGCGCTGGACCCCATCGCCACCGCAAAGATCGAGTCCCTGATCGCGGAGCTGAAAAAGAGCTACTGCGTGATCATCGTGACCCACAACATGCAGCAGGCCTCCCGCGTGAGCGATTATACCGGGTTCATGTACCTCGGGGAGATGATGGAATTTGGTGAGACCGTGCAGATCTTCGAGGCGCCGGTCAATCCTGTCACAGAAAACTACATCACCGGGAGATTCGGATGAGTGAGACTGCCATGACCGTACTGTTTCAATCCGGATTCAACCAGGACCCGTCCCAACAACCCCAATCTCCTGCGAATACCCGCGAAAATCCACAGAAACCTTACAACCCCGCATCAGCCCCGGAGCTGTTCAGACAAGTCCCCTCCGGTCTTATGAACGGGAATATCCCTGTGGTAACAGAGGGGGTTTTTGGATAGTTATGACCGGAAAAAAACGGGTGGTATTCATCTGTACTTATAACTCTGTCAGGTCCCAGATGGCAGAAGGTATCCTGAGACATTTATACGGGGATACCTACGAGGTCATCTCTGCCGGGATAGCGCCCGCCGGGACCCACCCGCTCGCGGTGAGGGTGATGAAAGAGAGTGGCGTGGACATTTCAGGCCAGAAGTCCCGATCGGTCATGCAGTTGCGTGGCGAGAGATTCGACTACCTGGTCACGCTCTGCGATAATGTAAAGACCAGGTGCAGTATCCCTCTCGAAGGTAGACGGACCATCCATCGCCCGTTTGAAAGCCCGGCCGAGGTGGATACAGACGAGGGCAGGGTTCTGGAAGGGTTCCGGGCTCTCCGGGACGAGATGTGGAAATTCATTGAGGTCACCTTCAGGCCGCTCGTACCACGGTAATGGTTTTTCGTAAATATATATTTTATATAATAAATATAGTGTATTAAAATAATCTATTTATTCAGGGAAGACAGAGGTATAGATCATGTCATGCATGCGGGAACTTGATGAACAGGCGGTAAGTGTAATTATCGGGACTTTGCTGCTCATCCTTGTGACGGTAACGGCGGCTGCCGGGCTGGCCGTGATGGTCTCCCAGATGCAGAAAGACGAGATGAACCGGCAGACCCACCAGGCGGCGGTGAAGAACGAGCTGCTGAAGATAACGGGAGTACGGCCGGTGTACGGTCCGGACGGGTACCTCGATGAGCTGAATGTCACGGTCCTGAACCTGAATACTGCTGAATCGCGTATCAACCTGATCGGGATCGACGATCATACCTATCCCAGGAATTTCACCGCCGGCGGAGTTCTTTATAATAATACGAATGCACGGTACGTGATCCCGGCGACACAACAGGGGGAGATAGCGCTCAATATGTCCGGGAATTTTCATGCGGATCCTGGGATATCCCGCAATGCCACGCTGCGGGTCTTTGTGATTACTTCCTACTATAATACGTTTGAGAATACTTTCAAGGCGCCGAACGCGGATTTCCTCCTGAAGATCGAGAACGAGGACCTTGGTTCAACCCAGAGGGACGTGGTCATCCTGGACGGGTCAGCCTCGACTGACGACACTGCCATCATGGAATGGAACTGGTCGGTTTACGATAACGGCGTGCTTCTTCCACCGGTATATGGCAAGTCTGCCCG
>JBFYKV010000189.1:0-4807 GCA_041305745.1 Methanoregulaceae archaeon
GAATTCTACATCGACGCGCTGAACTCAAGGCCTAAATCGCAAAATCTCATCCAAAAACCGGTCTCCCCTCAATCAATTGAACGTTCAATTGAAATTCTCGTGAAGGCAGGGTATTGTATTCTAAAGTCAGATAGCCCCATAAATATCCAACGATTTCAGGGGGCTGCAGACCCCCCTTGAATAGTATTTTCATTAGAAATCACTTCGTGATCTTCATGCTTTATGCTCGACCGCAAGGCGGTCATCGGTGGTTCCTATGAAAACGGACATGAAGCCGACGGGCCACAAGCATACAGGATGAAAATGTCAGTGGGACATTTCCCTATTAAATCACTTCGTGATCTTCATGCTTTATGCTCGACCGCACGGCGGTCATCGGTGGTTCCTATGAAGATGGAGGAACAACCCACAATATAAGGAGATTTTGAATGGACATTTTCATGGTTTGGGGGTTATGCTCAGATTCATGTCTGTTTCAGCAGAGCTCATTTCGGGTAAACCCCTTAAAAAAATCCCGGCACATCAAACCAGCGATGTCGGAACCGGCAATGCTCGCCTAGTATTCAGAGACCCGGGGTCCCTTCACACGGGTCTGACTTCCGGTCTGTTTTTGGCGGTCCCTCTCCCGGATAACCCGGACCGTGACCGGGGAACCGTACCGGTCGGCTTTACCTGTATTCCATGAGTGCAATCTCTTCGACTGCTTTCCACAGCGGCATCATGGGATAATCACGGTTTTTCAGCGGGTACTTGAGTTCAATCATCTGCTCGCTCCCGACCTGGTGAATAGAATAGCCGAATTCACCGTCGGATTTCTGGACACCCACCTGGTCAAGGATGAGCGTGAGTATGGCCTCCGGTACCGGTGTCATGATTCGGACCCATGCATAACCGAGCACTTTATCAAAATGCATTGGGATCTGGTATGATACCTCGACCATGATTGTCCTCGTCTATTCACTATTGTACAGTAACCGGGCTTAAACCAGTCGGCGTTTTATATCATATCCACTTCTTTACCGCAATGATACCTTCTCCGGGACCGATGCCCGTATGTAGAGGAGACACGTATACTACACTATACAGGGGATCACCCCCTCTCATCCCGGGAGGTGAGAAAAAATGATAGCACTCCGTTTTTACCGGATATATGATATCGGAAGGGAAATCGACCTCGACTGGCTGGAACGTTCCCTTGCACAGACGTACTTTACTGCCAGGACCAGTTTCCTGCGGGTAAAACAAAAGTCCATCATGATAGAGGACCCCCCGCTCCAGATCCGGATGCAGTCGGTTATTGTCGAGCGGGAAGGCTGTTCGTATGAATTCACCGCATTCGCACGCGTCTATGATATCGGGGTTATCAGCTTCTGCTTTAAATATGAGAACGCTGACGCCCCGTCTTCTGAACTCGAAACGACGGCACTCCTTTTTGCCGGACAGGAAGGTCTTGACGATGCCTTCTTACAGTACCTCAGGATGCTCGGTGAGATCTTAAAGCCACACATAAAAGGATTTTTAATCGATCCGGATTTTTACGAAGACTACTCGGTCTTTGTCACGGATAAAATGGACGCTACACTTGACCCGGTAGTCCTTCTCATCGGAGAACGAGTTAACGTCTGTTCACAGATGCGTGAAGAGATCCTGAAAAATTCTCTCCAGTACACAATTGACGACCTTGTGGTCCTTTCCTACGACGGGGCATTCATCTGTGACCCTGCCAGCCCGAATGATGTCATCGATCTTATCGAGTTTGCAAATGTCCAGGTGCTGGAACTGCGGTATTATGACCGGGAACTCGCCCGCCAGATCGAGAAGATGTATGGTGACATTGAGGAGTCTGACCGGCTTTCGCCGTTTTTCAGGAGCCGTAAGTACCACGCCATCATGGCAAAGCAGATGGAGAGCCATGCTGAGATCTCAGAAGTCATAGAAAAAGTAAATAACCTGCTCAAGGTCACAGAGGACGTCTATTATGCACGGGTCTATGCAATGGTACTCAAAGTGCTCAGGAGCAGCCAGTGGAGTGAAAGCGTCAGCAGGAAGATCGAGGTTATACAGGAAAATTACTCGATGCTTTCTGACGAAGTGCGTATCCAGCATTCAAACTCGCTCGAATGGATCATAATTATCCTGATAGCACTCGAATTCGGACTTGCCATCTGGCAGAGTTTCACCTGACCGGTATGGGTCACATTTCCCGATTTTTAATTTCGACTGAAAACCATGAATTATCCCTTTTATAACGCATTTTATCAGCGAGGTAAATCACAGCCGCCGGGGGAAATTTAAATGCCGCCCCGGATCACATCGGGGTCTGCCTGGAGAACAGTCCGCATGGCCCACGTTCCTGTTCGTCTTCACCCGTCCGATAATCAACTCCCCAGCGAGTCAAGGTCCTGGGACAGTCGTATAATCCCTGTTCGTGAGAGGAAAACCGACTTCTCTTGGCAAATACACGGGATGATACTTCCGCTGTTTCACCATGTATGAGTATAATTCACCTGTCTCCTTCATAAATTCATGATTCCCGACGGTATCGCAGCCAGCCGGGAAGACGGCAGCCTCGGATCCTGCACGCAGAATAAATACAGACAAAGATGAGGAGGAGGATAACAAAGATCCATCCGATCTGCGGAACAGTACCTATAAACGGTGTCCCGGGGACCAGGCGTGTCGCACTGAAATCAATTCCGGATATAAGTCTCGCCCCGGTTGTGACAATAATGACCGCCGGGATAATATACCTGCAAAGAGGCCGGATAAAAGGTCCTGCATGCCATTTTTCCCCGATACTCGTTTCGAAGACCTCCCGTGGCAGGTACCACGAAAAAACGACAGACGTGATGACAGCAGTAACAGGCAGACCAATCGTGCCAACCGTCTCATCCATGAAATCCAGCACCGCCACACCGGAAAATGTCCATCCCGCAGCACTGTAACTGAGTGCAGAAGGAAGGCCGATGATAATGAGACCGGTAGTCACAAGAAACGCAGATACGGTCCTGCTCCACCCCATTGATTCCCGGACTGCGGCAACGCTCACTTCGAGCATTGAGACTGCTGAGGTCAGGGCTGCAAAAAAGAGAACCGTGAAAAAGGCCATGGCAAAGAACTGCCCTCCCGGCATCCTTGAAAACGCAAACGGTAGCGATGAAAATGCCAGCTCTGCCCCTGTTGACGGGACAAGTCCAAAGGAAAAGACAATCGGGAAGATGACAAATCCTGCAAGAAGGGCAACCCCGAGATCGGCGATCGTAATGATCACAGAAAGGGCCGGGATATCCTGATCTTTTTCTGTATAAGCCCCGTACGTCAGAAGGATTCCCTGGCCAACCGATAACGAAAAAAATGCCTGCCCGAATGCCGCGCTCCAGATGAGTGGATTTGAGAGAACCGAGAAATCGGGTGTGAGAAAAAAATCCATCCCCTGCGAAAATCCTGGAAGAAACAAGCCGTAAAGTGCCATAATGAGGAGGATGATGAAACAGACAGGTATCATCAGGAATGAAATCCGCTCTATTCCTTTCCGGATACCCCGTGAAACAACGAAACCGGTAACAAGAGCAGCGATGATGAAAAATAATACAGGAAGATATGATCCGGTGAAGACCGAAAATGATTCATATTTACCTGCCGCGGTCAGCAGGATGTACCCCATCGTCCAGCCGGTTATTACAAGGTAGTACGAGAGAACAAGGAGCACCACCACGCATATAAACCACCCGATGATCCGGAACTGTGGCCTGACCGCCCTGAATGCACTGATCACCGTGCCACGAAACCGGCGACCCATGCTGATCTCGAGAATCATCAGGGGAAGGGCGAATAAAAACACCGCGAGGAGATAGGGAATAAGGTATGCGCCACCGCCGTTCTGCCCTACCACTGCTGAGAACCGCCAGATATTTCCGATTCCGACTGCGGATCCGATTGCTGCCAGTAAAAAACCGAGCGATGAAGACCAGCGTTCCATATCTGCCTTTTCCTGTAACCTGACTGGGTTATTGAGAGCTGTAGTCTTCCGGCAGTAATAGAAAGATCGATTTTTTTCTGTTCCCGGTTGCTGCCGGCAGTCACCGGAAAGGATTAGAGCCAGTGTATGGCAGGCGGATGAGCGCAGTTAGCGGAAAAAATGAAATATAAGACAAGATTAAAATTCAATGGCAGCCCTGTGCAGCCCGGGACGGAACACCCCATTTTCCTTCAGGACACGATGCCGCCGCCCGGCACGCGTTTGAGAAGTTCTGTTCCATAATCACGGGGGCACCGGGCTTCGTCTGCTGGTTGTGATAGGTGCATAGTGAGGGTAAACCCATACGGTTCCGATCGAAACCTCACTGAAACGTCGCCTGACTCATTGATGACGGCCGTGGTGAATCCTTCGGTCTTTATATGTGTGGGATACCCGTTGCAGGATTTTTGAAATTCCAGGCTGAATCTGCCTATAAGGATGTTTTTGTTGCCAATTCTGTCCCGGATGAGCGTTGAAACGTCAAGTGATACAATCTCTATCGAATGACGATCAAGTACCTCTCTCCAGAATTCGATAGTTTTCCCGTCTTCAGGAGAAGATAGCACGCAGGAGGCAAGGAAGAGCTGGAGCACGTAGTCATCGGTATGGGTACCCGTTTCCGGAATGACCGGCTTTTCATCCCCTGGAGGAATGGACGTGACACGCGAATACACGCTCCCTGCCTCGGGATATACATCTCTATCCGGTAATCCGGGGGCAGACATCCGAAGCCTCCGTCTGGCATGGCGCAGAGTATTTCTGTGAATACGTTCCATCTCCAGATTACTC
>JBFYKV010000190.1:0-8000 GCA_041305745.1 Methanoregulaceae archaeon
TGTTCATCATTCTTGTCAGCATCATCACGATCCTGACCACCTCGATAGCGGTCTTAATTGCGCTCCTGCTCGTCCTCTTTCTCCTTGCACTGGCAGGTCACCTCTTTAAACCGGTCATACAGCAGATGGTGCTTGTCGTTTTTATGAGCATCATCCTCTACCTGATCACCATTGTCACCGTCCCGGAGGGGACAATCGTCGGTTACCTTATCCCGTCATTTATCCCGGTCATCGGGGGAAATCTTCCCATCACGGTTGAGGCCCTCACGGTTGGAACCGTGCTTACCCTGCGATTTGCAATCCTTATCACTGCGTTCCAGCTCTTTGTCATCTCCACGCAGCCGCGTGACCTTGTCCATACCATGGAACGGGCACATATACCGGCTGACTACACGCTGATGTTCGTGATCGCTCTCCGTTTTATCCCCACCCTGCAGATGGAAGGAAAAAGGATCCATGAAGCCCAGCTGGCACGGGGGTATCACCCGGGCGAGGGGTTTATCGGGAGAATAAAAAGTGTGGCACCGGTCATGGTCCCGCTTGTCTCGAATTCGCTTTCCAGGGCCACTCTCCTTGGCCTGACCATCGACATCCGCGGGTACCGGACGCGGAAACGGACCTCAATCCGGGAGAGAAAAATGGGAATTGCCGATAAAGTCGCCCTCCCCGTTATGGTGGTGGTCGCAATCGCGTTTGCATACTCCTTTATTGCGATGTACCTTGTGTAGGGAAAGTAAAAGTGGGCAGAGATAGAAACGGTTCTCTATGTCCACATGCAGCGATTGTTTCCTATATTCCCCGAAAAATGAGAAGGAGGGTACCTGCACGATAAACGGCCCTGTGCCCGCCGACAGGGATGCAGAGCGTTGTCCGTCAAGGACCTTCCGCCCGAAATGAAGGAGAACCCGGCCTGAAGACGGTGTTATCAGGACGAAAGCCAGTGAACCGGGGGGGCCCCCCCCAGGAGCCTGATGCACCTCTTTTATTGCGTTTCAGCTCCCTGTACCGATTATAGAGCACTTTGTGCAGGAGATAATCAAATGCCTACACCACGTACATCAAAAATCCGGATTGTCTGTTATGCAGCACTCGCAGCTGCGTTCATTCTTGGATGTTCTGCTGCTGCCGGGGTTACCGGCACTTCAGGTTTTTCAAACCTTAATGCAGGGATAACCCCGACCATAGACGCCGCCGGCAGCAGCTCGGCTTCGATATCAGGGTTTTCATTTAATTCGTATTCCGGTCGTTCTTCATTTGGCAGCAGCGTATTAAGGAACTGGAAGCCCCCGGCATCCCCCCAGGTCTATACTGACTATACAAACAGGACGCCACGCACGGAGATATCATCATTTCTTTTCACCAACTGGAATACCATATTCGGAGTTCCTGAGTCCTGCTAGGGATGCCGGCCCGGGGGTAACTGGTCCTGCAATAACGCAAAATTGCAGATAACAACCCCAAATCTCCTTTTTTGTCATAATCATTATAATCAGGGCACGTCAACTCTTTTCTGCAGCAGTGACCCTGCAGGAATACGAAACGTGGAAGAACTCTCATCCCCGATGAAACTCATCATTAAAATTTTTTCGATTATCCCGATTGGAATATACCTGATTGTCGCCCTTCTCCTCTCGGTGATCGCGGTCATCTCGCTGTATGATGCAGTACTCCTGATCGTTCAGATGTGGGTTTTGCAGGATTTTACAACAGGAATTATCAGTGTTATTTACGCGCTCCTGCTGACCATCACCATAATCGTGCTCTTTGAGACGGTGACCGTCTATTTCAGGACAAAACACGTTGAAGTCCGTGCACTGCTGGTAGCAGGGATTACCGCAAATATCCGTCATATCCTGGTCTTCAATGTCGCCAGTACAAACGCAATGGAGCTCCTTGCAACGGTCGGGATAATGGCGGTGCTCATTGCAGGCATCGTCCTGATAAAAAATGAGCCCGAATAAAACGTCTCGCAGGGGGATCTTCCGGAAAAAATCAATGCTCCCTGCCTTTATCCCTGATGCAGAGGACGTACAGGTCTTCATCAAAAACGGTTCTTTTTTCAAGGATTTCAGTAGCAAATCCTTCATTTTCAAAGAGAGCAATTACTTCGGGAAGACCGGTCAGGGACGAGATCAGGAGGAGGATCCTCCCGTCCCGGCCCAGGATACGCCTGACTTCACACGCAAATCGCTGTATGACCTGCCTGCCGTCTTCCCCGCCGTCGAGTGCATATTCGAGCCAGTCGTCCAGGCGCTCGTCTTCCCTCGTCGGAAGATACGGCGGGTTGAAGACGACGAGGTTGAATAATCCACAGATACCCGAAAAGAGATCAGTCCGGACGACCGCTACACCCGCCCGGTATGCCTCCCGGACGGCGTAAGGGTTGATGTCAATGGCGAGGACGTCGGCCTTCTCTGCGAGCCTTGCTGCAATATAGCCGCTGCCGGTCCCCACCTCAAGAACACGTTCGCCGGGCCTGCATTCATTCAGTGCCGTTTCGCAGAGGAGGTAGGTATCGGCCTCGGGAGCGTAGACCTCGGGGTGATGCGGGGTCACCGTCATGGGACCACGTTTGAGATGGTGGCAAAATCTTCCAGGTATAATTCCTCAGGGCGGCTCCTGAGGATCTCTTCAGGCAGGGTTGCTATGACATGCCCGACCCAGGCCGGATCAAGCATGCCTCCTGCCCCTTTCAGGCAGTTCCTGACCGTCTTTCGCCGGTGGGAAAAAAGTGCACGGACGACATCTGCATACAGTCCATGATCACGTATGGGAAAGATCGGACCTCGCGGGGTAATTTTCACCACGGTTGACCGCACCTGGGGACGCGGTGAAAAACAGCTCGGAGGGAGTTCAAAACAGAGTTCAACGCAGCAATAGGTCTGCACCATGATAGAGAGTCTCCCGCATCCGGGGGTCCCGGCCGGTGCAACCATCCTTCTCGCAAATTCACTCTGGTACATGAGTACCGCCACCTCAAACCCTTCATCGATGAGGCGGAACGTGATCTTTGACGATGCCGAATAGGGAAGGTTTGAGACCACGATATCAAACGGCGGAAGCGGGCAACGTGTCGCATCCCCGCGGGTTACGGTCAGCCGGCCTCCCTCTATCTCATCAGAAAAAAGGACTTCGAGGTATTCCACGAGATCGTGGTCCAGTTCAACGGCATTGACGACTGCCCCGTGATCGAGGAGTGCACGGGTCAGTGCCCCCTCGCCGGGCCCAATTTCCAGCACCTTCCTGCCATCGAGGTCCACGAGAGCGGCAATACGTTCGACTGCACGTGGATCGACCAGAAAATGCTGGTCTTTTGGTGCTTTCATTTGGAGGTAAAGACGTGATACTTGACGTTTGGATCCTGCAGCTCTTCAAGAATCCTGCTTGTAATCATCTTATCTGGGTGTGGAATGGACTTGATGCGCTGGCTGATCTCTGCAAAGGTCTCGAACGGTTTCTTCTCCCGTTCATCGAGAATTTCCCACATCAGTTTCTTTCCGATACCGGGGAGAAGGTGAAGCATGTGAAATTTCGGGCTGATTGAGATGGACTTATTGAAGAATTGCACGAATTCCGGCTCTTTTTCATGCACAATCTGGTCCACGACGAAGGGAAGTTCGATACGTGCAGTCTGGGTAAGATCATCATAGCTGATCCGCCTCTTCACACGCTCTATTTTTTCCCGTTCGCCATCCCCGATATACACATTTTCATGGATCTGGATCTCAACTTTCTTGGGGACAAGTTCTAAAAGTTTGAACTGTGCGGTCCCGATAGCCTGGATCACCGGCTCGCGCTTGAAGACAGGTCTCGGGTCATCGGGGTGTCCCTTCATGAGAACATCGAGTACTATCGCATGGACCTCTTTTTTATCAGCCTTCATAAAATACCCCCCTTTAGAAATGCGCTGTTACGATGTCGATGATGCCGTCGAGTTCTTCCCCGGTAAGTGTATATTTTTCCTTGGCATATATCGCCCGGAGCTCATCACGGGTCCTGGGCATGATGTTTGCGATACGGTAGGCAATGTCGGGTTTCATCTTCTCAAGTTTGAGAAGAGACTCGACAAGGTCCCGTGAACGTTCGGCACTGGTCTTCGACAGCTGGTTGGCATGCTCGATACTCTTGCGAAGTTCATATGACATTTCTTTTGATGCTTCAAGACGTTCGGACTCAACCTTGATGAGTATCTCTTTCAGTTCAGGAAGCGTGACCTTCTCTTCGCTAATGATTCCCTTTACCTTCATGCCAATCACCTGATCGCAGTTGTTTACCTTTGTGCTTTTAGATGTTGCGGTCTTGCAATGATGACTTTTTCCATGTTGCCGTCATTGATCGAAAGGACCCATGCCCTGCCACGCTGACCGAGCACCGTGCCGGTTTTACCGTGAAAACGCCGGTGGGGCATCCCTTTCTGGATGCTTGGTTCACATACGACGTGAACCTTCTGACCGATCTCAAAATGCTGTATAACTGAGGTGACGGGCATAATACCGCGTTTTCTCAGGTCTTTTTTGAATTTATACCGCGTCTTCTTACGTGGACCGTTGTGATGTGCCATTTGTTACTCTCCGTTATGAATTCCTTGTACCTGCACTACATCGAGGCTTGTAACCCGGGCAGGTTTCCCGAGGATCTCAGCAAGACTGGGTCGTGTCCGGCCATTGTCCCCTGAAACGAGTTCTTTGATATAGAGACCGGCTTCCCCGGTGATCTCGATAATAAATTTTTCATCCTCTCTACCAGCAAACCCGATCTCGTGGGCACGACGCTCCCTTATCTTGTCCGCCCGCCTGTGAGCGACCCTTTGCGGGGTGCGCTGATATATTGTCACCCCCTTGAGGGCTTCAAGGGCGGATTCGAGCTCATTCTGCGATAAAGTACCGTCGACCTCGACCAGAATCCTGTATTTTTTATACCCTTTGTTTGATTTAATGCTTTCCACCTCATCGCGGCAGCTCATCCGCAACGGTGAGACGGAAACCCTTTCGGCTGCCTCCCGGTTTATGGATTCCCCGAGGGCAGAGAGGTCAACCACCCTTTTCTTTGGTGAGACGACCTCCATAATAAACGGCCGGCCGGTACCGATCATGCGGGCATCAATATCTTCCCGCCCGGATCCGTGCAATACCGCATTCTCTGCATCGAAGGCTTGTAGTACCGGTCTGCCTATCAGCTCCTCCACCGAGTCGGGGTACTGCTTGCCGGTGAAATTACACGATTCGCACCCTCTTCCCTGGCATGAACGGCAGTTCCAGTGAGTTTGCGGAATTCCACGCTCGAATTTCTGGTACCTGCCGTAAAAGAAGACAGGTGTAATCCTGATCTCGACAAATTCTTTCGATACATCAAGAATAGCGACAATGTCAGGGTTTTTTAAGTCGGCTGACTTTCCGGTCAGTACCGATACTGCCTTTCCCACCTCGCGGTTCATCTCTGACTTGAGAGGTTCGGCATCCTGGAGAGAGAGGTCACTCCATACCATCTCCTCGCTCTCTGCCATAAGGGGCGGTACCCGTGTCCCGATCAGGAAGGTTTCAAATTCGATCCCTTCCGTTGCGGCTGCGACCCGTCCGGCCCAGATGTCAATATCCCGGAAAATATCGTTGCATATCCAGCAGGGCCCTTCCTGCGCCTGGAACGGCTGGTTAGTGATAAGATAGTGAGCTGTCCGGAGGGCGCTACCCCTCTCGTCATTTGAGAGTCCAAAGGACCGTTTCCCGAAAAATCTCCCGAGACAGTGATCACAGATATCGCCGTTGGAGAGGATCGCCTCCACCTCCTCCATCAGTGCCATCCTGCCCTCCTGCGATCGAATTCGTTGTTCAGGACGGTTATGGTGTGGTCCCCGTGAAGTGAAAGGGGACCAACCGAATACGCCGGAAGATTCGAAATAAGATTCATTTCATCCTCTGAAAAATTATGGTGATCTGAAAGGAGGTATGCCCCGGGAAGATCTCCGGCAGACCGTATATCCTGTCCTGATTCGGCAAGGACAGCACATTCAAACTCGTCCAGTACCTGTTCCAGGCCTCCTTTCCTGACAAAGACTCCCGGTGTCGACTGGCGGAATTCGCTGCCTGCCGGTAGTGCAAGGGCCTTTTTGATAAGGGACCCTGCGCTCCGTTCATCAGGACTTAAGTACCGTACCTTTTCCCCGGAAAACATCACCGTTTTTGGCGGTTCCGGCTCCCCGCAGAGGACAAGGTAACATTCGACGTCACGCCGGAAGTCATGCGAGAGAAAAAATGATGCATTTACGCACCTGCACAGCACGTCCATCCTTCCGGCCCCGGGCAGGTCGTTCAGGTTGAAATTATCCGCGGTGCTGGCCAGGTGGCCGATGATGATAAACCGTATCATCGTGCTCAGGACCCGCCGAAACGCTTCATCAGGCGCTGCATGTTCATTTTTCCAGGCCCGCCCCTGACACCTTTCAAGGCCCGCTTCATGGTCTTGTAGTACTTGATCAGTTCCCGTACTTCATCGGGGGTCCCGCCTGCACCAAGAGCGATACGCTGGATCCTTGAACTGTTGATGAGTGACGGGTCATCAAGCTCTGCCCCGGTCATCGAGTCCATGAGAATACGGTAACGTCCCATCTTTGTCGAGGTAACATCGGCTACATCCGACGGGATCTCCATGTTACCCATCGGCAGCATGCTCATGATCTGCTTGAGCGGGCCCATCTTGTTCAGGGCCTCGAGCTGCTTGTATACGTCGCGCAATGTGAATTTCCCGCGCATCATGGCATTGACATCCACATCGCCTTCGGTAAAAGACTCCTGGGCTTTCTCCATCAGCGCCTTTAAATCTCCCATACCGAGGAGCCGCGAGATGAACCCGTCCGGGTCAAAGCGTTCAAGGTCTTCGATGGTCTCCCCGCTTCCGATAAAGACGATCCCGCTCTTAGTCTCGGCTACAGCTGAAAGTGCACCGCCTCCCTTGGCAGTCCCGTCCATCTTGGTGATAATGACACCGTCGATATCGATGGCATCGTGAAAACGCCGTGCCTGCTCGTTCGCCTGCTGCCCGAGAGCGGCATCAATGACCAGCCAGCGGTGGGACGCACGGGAGATTTCGTTGATGTCGATGATCTCCTGTATCAGCTCCTCTTCCAGCGCGTGGCGGCCCTGTGTATCAATAATGACGACTTCTGAATGAGCAAGGGTCTGCAGACCTTCACGGACGATCTTAAGGGCGTCTTTTTCAGTGGGGTTGCCGATACAGGGGACATTGATCTTCTGGCAGAGGGTGCTCAGCTGCTGGTATGCTCCCGGCCGGAACGTATCCCCACAGATAACCCCTACCCGCAGACCTTTTTTCTGGAAATACCTGGCAAGTTTTGCCGTCGTGGTGGTTTTACCACTCCCCTGCAAGCCCGCCATAAGGACCTTCTGGGGTTCGAGCTTCACATCAGTGGTCGTCCCCATGAGCCGCACGAGCTCCTGGTACACGATGCGCAGGACATGCTCCCTGACATTGGTCCCCTTCGGGGGCTCCTCTTCAAGAGCCCTTGTCTTTATGGCCTGTGAAAGCTGCATTACGAGCTTCACATTCACATCCGACTGGATGAGGGCACGCTGCAGGTCTTTTATCAGTTCTTCAACAGCTGCCCTGTCAACAACGTTTTTTCCTGCAAGCTTTTTTAACGCATCCTTTAACGACGAACCGAGCCGGTCAAGCATCCGGGGCCTCCTTCAGGAGCTCATTCACCACAACTGACGGGTCAAACGGCATGATATCATCATACCCCTGGCCGACACCGAGAAACATGAGCGGTTTTCCTATCGTGTGGGCAATCGATATGGCAGCTCCCCCGCGGGGGTCCATATCCGCCTTTGTCAGGACGACTGCATCTGCACCGACGGTCTTTTCAAATTCATGCGCCCGCACCACTGCATCGTTTCCTGCAACGGCCTCGTCAACATACACGATGAGATCGGGCTTCATGATCCTCCGGATCTTATCGAGCTGGTTCATAAGGTTTGCCCGGTTAT
>JBFYKV010000191.1:0-3204 GCA_041305745.1 Methanoregulaceae archaeon
TGTAATTTCATCAAAAATCCTTTTATAGGCCGGGCAATGCGGATCGACCGCCATGACCCTGCCATTGGAGGGAGCCATGGCATTATAGGCACACCCACCCCTGCAATAGTCTGTATGGGCACATTCCCTGCAGTGTTCGTCGACATAGTCCTGGAATTGCTGCATCCGTTTCCATGCCGCTGATGCGGTCAGGTCGTCCATCGAAGGCCGGTCAGAGACATTTCCCATCACCCACTCCGGCATTCCCACGAACCGGTAACACGGGTAGATACTTCCGTCCGGACCCACGGCAAGTGTATTACCAAGGCAGTTTACAAATGTGCAGACACTGCCCCGGCGGGTAAAGACACACCGGCAGAGGTCGTTGATATTCATTACCTCTATCGTGTCCATGTGTTCGAGATATTTGTCGAGCAGAAAGACGAGAAGCTCCCCATATTCTTCGGGAGGGAGCGCCCACTCATCAGGTGCATCACTCCGAAGTGACGGAAGTGCCGGGTGCAGTTTCAGGGTAAATTTGTTTCTTAAAAAAAAGTCAAAGATCTCCTCCTTTGATTGCACCGACTGCCGGGTAAAAGTACAGATAAACCTGACATGCAGGCCGTTGGCCCTTGCAATCTCATATCCCCGCAGGGTCTTTTTAAAATACCCGTTACCCCTCTGGTGGTCGCAAATCTCCTCAGGGCCGTCAATACTTGAGCCAATCGGGATATTATACTGCGCGAGGACCTGCGCGAGTTCGGGCGTCATCAGCCAGAGATTGGTCTGGAGTGCAAACGTCGGGTTCAGGTGCTGTAACCCATCTGCAAGCATCGGCAGTGCCTCACGATAAAAGTCTGCACCCGCAAGGAGTGGTTCACCGCCGTGAAATGTAAAGGTAACCTGTTCATCCCGGAATTCCTTCAGCCATTCGACCACTTCTTTCACCGTCCCGATGCTCATCCTCGGGGATCGCTCATCAGAACTCCAGCAGTAATGACATTTCGACGGACAGCCAAGCGTGGGGATGAGCATAACATGGAAAGCGGTCTTCATATCGTACCATTCTTTAGCCTTCTTTTTCCTATTAACTGTTGTTATTCTGACCATCCATCAGGAAATCAGGCTTCCAGGGGTTTTGTACCGGTCAGTACCAGGATATCATATCCGGCACATCCTTTTTAGTATTCAGGTCCCATCCATTTTACATGACTGAACCGGGTCTCGATCTGAACCGTTCAATCTTTCTTATTATACTAATCGCGATTAGCATTTTTGTCGCCGTTTTATGGCATTATCCCGGATTGTTCACAGCACCGGCAGGAAAAGACGGGATGCTGACCGGGAATGTCACCATCGGGCCGCTCTGCCCTGTTGAACCCTGTGAAGTCGACCCCGGAGTTCTGCAGGCAGCATATGCTACCCGGCGGATCATTGTTACAACAACGAACGGAGATCCTGCAGGGTCAATGATACCGGACCCGGTTTCCGGGTATTCCTTTCAATTACGGCCGGGAGTCTACAGTATTGATATCAGCAGAACAGGAATTGAGTACAGTCCCGATGTCCCTGCCACGGTCACCATCTCCCCCGGCATTACAACCCGGTATGATATTCATATCGACACAGGCATAAGGTAGATATGATATGCACTCTGTCTGGTCAGGGCGGTCCGGGTGCGAGGGGAAGCCCGCAAGGACTTTTACGCCTGTCGTACCTGTCAGGTTCCGGAAGCCCGGTTGCCATATCCACAACATGAATATCAGGGATAAATGGGAATTATTCGCTCCTCTCCGGTGCCGGCTCACGTTTGCCTACGGCTGCGAGGTATATGAGGAACTGGCGGGTACCATCGATACCAAGCAGGCTGTTCATTACATCATCATCGTAGGCTGCAACGGCGCATGTTCCGCACCCTGTCGCCTCTGCGGCAAGGTAGAGGTTCTGGCAGACATGGCCGGCATCCTTATGCAGTTCACGGTACCCGCGTTCACCGTACCTCCACGTCATGCGGTAGGGAACAGCAGTCCAGAGGAAGACGACCCCGGCCCTCATCAGGAACTGCTGGCCAAGACATGCATCAGCAATACGGATATGGATGTCAGGCTCATCACTCACCTGCTGGAGACGGTGTGACATTGCAAGGTACCGGTATAAGCCGGGCCTGAGTCCCTCAACATTATTAATAAGCAGGTATGTTTCAAATGCATGGCGGGCGCCTGCTGACGGCACCGTCCGAAACGTCGCATAGGTCCCGACCACTTTTTTTACTCCCTGCGTGCACCAGAGCAGGAAAGAAAGTTCGGAGAGGGATAGAGCGGCTTTTGCATAGGAACGTATACTTTGACGCAATTCAATCGCGAGACGGAGGTCCATAGGGGGGATATCAATCGTTTCAGGGGAAGGGAGATCGATATATGGTTTTCCGGGAAGAGGCGGGAGTTCGAAAGGAGGTTGTATGAGTCCTTTTTCCTGGTCAGATGTCGCCAGGTACCGGTATTTTGTCTTCTCCATGAAATCTTTGCCAGTGCCGGATTGGAAGGGAGAGGGGGAGGCCATACTATAGGGCTTATACTCACTGGTTATAGGCTTTCCCGTTTTTCCTTTTGTAAAAAATACGTTAAATTTAACTTATTTCAAATAAATAAAAGAAATTTGTTTGCCATATTCAAGATATCAGTATTATAACGGCTCTTCGCTATTCAGTAGGGGCTATTGTATTCCTTTTTATATTTGAAATGTGAATGCTGTTGCCCATATACCCCTGACAGGATGAACGTTGCCGCCCCCGAAAATACCGCGAAGGCTCATCCTTTTCGAATCCGGGGCGACGATCGGGGGCGCCAACAGAAATTACGACTACCTAAATGTGTAATGGTATAATGCTTATCTGAACAATAGCGGCGATTCAGTGACTATTACCCGCCACCTCGAAGATTCAGGATTCTATAAACCCATACAAAACAGCGAAGAGACTATAAACACAATGTTTTTGGCACTTCTTCCCGATTATGTACCCGGATGAAAGGACATGCACTGCAGATCGCGTGCATGGACGGATGAAACCCATGGATAATCAGCAGCTGAATACGGACAGAAATCTTCCTTTACCGGTTTTCCGCATTAAAATTTCCGGAACCGGAATTTTCATTCAACCCTTGGGGAAATCATTGACCGATATATGAAGTGTACAATTTTACACCGCCATTCGAACACACATAGAAG
>JBFYKV010000192.1:0-5731 GCA_041305745.1 Methanoregulaceae archaeon
TATTCTTCGCCTGCGCATACATCTACCAGAAAACACACAGGGTCCGGCAGTATGATCCTGCAATAAACCTCCTTCGACCCTCTGCCAGGCATCAGTCCATCATTTCTCCCTTTATCAGGCGTTTCCTGCACTACGGGTTACCTGCACTCTATCACTGGAAGACCGGCCTGATACTCTCCGTTCTCTGGATTATATTTCTCTTCCCCGGAATATGGCTGGTATCCGGGAATCCTGGACAGCTCCTTATGAGCCTTTACCCGGTATTATTTCTCGTAAGTATCCTTCTCGGGTTTCTTAATGCTCATTCATTGACGTTTTGGCTTCTTGATACAATATTTAAAAACCAATATTTCACGGCTATTACCCGGTGGGTGCTGCTCTTTAGTATTTCAATTGCAGGCCTGATGGCAGGTACTGGCGTATTGTTCTTTTTTGATGCACTCCATTCCACAACCGGCGGATTTTACACGTTTTTTTCATCAGAAGCCCTTTCACTCTTCGCTTTTTTTGTCAGTGCAATTTTTATCGGGTTCACCCCTTTTTCACTGACCTATGAAATAACCCGGAAACACCGTGATATGTTCATGGTTTAAACGGCGAATTTTACATTTCAGCCCTGATTACCGTCCGGACAGAAATGAAAATAACCATGGGTGTTTATCGGGACTCAATCTTTGAGGTGGTGGTGAATAGTCACTCCAATCGCTGCCGTTAAATCAGATACGCCATACGACTTGACGCATCTCATTGTACCGGACTCCTTGCTGGCTACCGCAATCGTCGCCCCGGATTCAAAGGGCATAGCCTTCGCGGAATTTTCAGGTGCGACGCAGTTCATCGTTTCGGGGATAGAGGGAAAAGATCCCGCATATAATGGATACATCGGAATACAACAGCCCGCACGTAACCAGCGAAGATCCATAAAAAAATGATGCTGAGAGTATCAGATCAGCATATTACCTGCCCGTATTTCAATCTGCCTGATTTTCGGGGTTCATGCAATCAACCCCCCGGTGAATAGTCCCGGCAATGATGGTATACCCAACGGCACCTCAATTATTTTATCCACGCGTTTCCAATTCGTCCATTACATGAGCCCGCTCATCGAGATCATCCTTATTCTCATTGTCGCAAAAATCCTCGGCGAACTGGCGGAACGAGCGGGCTTTCCGGCATTAATCGGAGAAATAGGGGCCGGCGCCCTGCTGGGACCGCTCATTTTAAACATTGTTACTCCGGACGAAACGATTGAATTTTTTTCAGATATCGGAATAATCGCGCTGCTTTTTATCAGCGGGGCGCAGATCAACCTGCAGGCATTTTACAAGACTGAAAAAGCAGGAGCGGTTACTGCTGTTGCCGGAGTTGCGGTGCCTTTCGTCACCGGTACAGCGCTTGGCCTGATGATGGGATTTGAACACATTGAAGCGCTGTTCCTTGGTATTGCCCTTTCAATTACCTCTATCGGGATATCTGTACGGACTCTTATCGATTTACGCCAGTTAAAATCGCAGGTTGGCATGATTATCGTCAGTGCGGCGGTGATCGATGATATTATAGGGATTATCCTTCTCGCATTGCTCACTGCCGCTGCCGGCGGGGCGACAGGGGTTGAATCACTTGTTCCCACGTTCATTGCTATGGTCATCTTCCTCGTGGCGGTATTTACAATAGGAAAACCAGTGATGGAATGGGTCTTTAAAAAAGCACAGAAGGCTCACACCCATGAAATGACATATTCCGCGGCGATCCTGATTGCACTTGTCACGGCAGTCCTTTCCAACAGTGCAGGGCTGCATTACGCGATAGGTGCATTCATCGCCGGGTTACTCCTCGGTGACCATATACGCAATGACCGGATGCTCTTTGACAGCCTCCTCGACTTTGCATTCGGCTTTTTTGTCACCATCTTTTTTGCATCAATAGGACTCCTGTTCAGCCCGGACGGGGGGGAAGTCCTGCTGCCGTTTATCATTCTCCTCATCCTTGTCGCATTCGCGACAAAAATTGCCGGCGGGATGGCTGGATCATTTTCGTTCCTGCATGATGTGAAAAAATCATTCCTCGTAGGCCTCGGCCTTTGCCCGAGAGGGGAAATTGCCCTTGTAGTGGTAAAAATTTCTCTGCTGACCGGGATTATCGCGGGAAACCTCTTCACCGCGATTACCGTGATGATAATTGCATCAATATTTATCACACCGGTACTTCTGACAAGGGGGTTTGCGCTGGCAGGGTATTCTAAAGGTGGCCAACAATCCGCAGATGAGAGATAATATTACAGATTTCGACGATGCCGGTGACCACCCCGTCACCGTTAATCACCACAAGATCGGGATGTCGGTGGCGTTCAAGCAACCTGATGCCTTCAGGTATGGGGGTGTCTTCTTTTACGGTAATATGGCTCCGTGTCATGAGATCAGAGGCTGTACTGACACTTCCGCTGATAAGGCACTCTATGCAGGTGGCCCTTTTTCTGCTCCGGATCCCCACTTCAGGACTGATCGTAGTCAAAAGGTCATACGGTGTGATCACCCCGAGGAAATGCCCCTCGCGGTCGGCCACAACGAGGTCACTGCACCCCCGTGCTGAAAAGTGTTTCACGATCGTTTCAACCGGTGTATCAGGGAGTACCTTTGTAAAATCAGTACTCATGATATCACCGATGACCATTTCATCCGGGACTCTATTCATCCCTTTTTTATCTCTCACGGATTCATCAGTCCTCTCTGGAATCATCTTTTCCCTGCCCGGGTGCATCCCCCTGCTGATAGTGCATAGTGGGTTGTTGAATCCGATAAAATATCTGGAATAGAAAAAAAGCTCTGCTGCCAGCTGCGCGGAGGGTCATACAGGGACATGGGGGGGTTCAGGGAAACAGGATCTTCCCATGCTCGTCGATCTCCCCGCGGTAAATCCGGGTGCTGGAAATCCAGCGGCCGTCTTCTGCAAATACACAGCTTATCTGGTGGATATCAACCTTTTTAAAGCCATTCTTCCGCCGTACCTCGTTAATTTCATGAGCGATGGGGAGGGTCTCTTCGCTGACAACAATGGCATCGAAATCTTCCCGGGTTGCAGATCCATACCTGTCGCTCAACGGTTCAATGCTCCATTCAGAGCGATACCGGTGGCTTTGAATGAAATGCTCCACTCCCTCCTTACGCGTTTCGTAACTGCGGACCGGGTGACATTTACCGCTTGCAAAATTATCGGTGGTCAGCCCGATGATCACGCTGCCCTGGTCCCCGGCAAGTTCGAAGGACCTGGTGAGTAACCTCTTATGACCGTCGTGGAGCGGGTCAAAGGTGCCCCCTACCATAACCTTCATTGTTTCTGATAGTTAATTTCCTATGTTATTATGAGTATTGATACGGAGCCCGGAAATGCGTTATTCATCGCCGGAAACGCAACCGTGCTGGGAAGTGTCAGCCTTGGCGATCAGGTCAGCATCTGGTTCGGGGCAGTTATCCGCGCTGATAAAGACCGCATTGTAATTGGGGACGGTTCCAATGTCCAGGACAATGCCGTCCTGCATACGAGCAGCGGCCACCCCGTACTTCTCGGAAAAGACGTCTCGGTAGGTCACGGTGCAATCCTGCACGGCTGCACCATCCATGACAGGGTGCTTGTGGGTATGGGTGCTATTGTCTTAAACGGGGCAGAGGTCGGTGAAGGGTCAATACTCGGGGCCGGAACGGTGGTTACCGAAGGAGCAAACGTTCCGGCAGGTTCGGTGGTCGTTGGCGTTCCCGGAAAAGTCATCCGCCAGGCCACTGACGAACAAAAGGCCCACATCGTGGATAATGCCCTTAATTACCGGGAACTTGCCGGGAGGTACCGGAATGGGTGATGTCGTTGTCATCGGGGCCGGCGTTACAGGGATACAGGCTGCACTTGACCTGGCGAACCACGGGATTTTCGTCCACCTTGTGGAGCGTGAACCCTCGATCGGGGGCCACATGGCACAACTTGACAAGACATTTCCAACAAATGACTGTTCGATGTGCATCCTAAGCCCGAAAATGATGGAAGTGTCCCGCCATCCCAATATTTTGATCCATACCTGCTCGAATGTAACGGGCATTGAGGGAGAAGTCGGCAATTTTACCGTGAAAGTACGAAAGAGTCCACGGTTCGTCGATGAGAGCCTCTGTAACGGGTGTGGTGACTGCATACAGATATGTCCGGTAGAAGTGTACAACCGGTTCGATGCAGGAGTCGGTACCCGGAAGGCCATTTATAAGCCCCACCAGCAGGTTGTCCCTGATCTGGTAATCAAGGACCCCGACCATTGCATCGAGTGCGGCCTGTGTTACGACATCTGTTCGCGTGATGCAATAAAAAAAGAGGATAAGGAAACAGATTTCGAGATCAAGGCGTCCAGTATCATTATCA
Source organism: Methanoregulaceae archaeon (assembly GCA_041305745.1). Classification (GTDB taxonomy): domain Archaea; phylum Halobacteriota; class Methanomicrobia; order Methanomicrobiales; family Methanospirillaceae; genus UBA467. Next base: position 4,396 of record JBFYKV010000192.1, read on the forward strand.
CGACAGGGTACCGGGTCTTTGACGCTGCAAAAAAAGAGCAGTTCCATTACCTTGCATTCCCCGACGTCATCACAAGTCTGGAATTTGAACGCATGATGAATGCCAGCGGTCCGACCGGCGGTAAAATAAGGCGTCTGAGCGACGGGGAGACCCCGAAGAGCATTGTTTTTATCCAGTGCGTCGGTTCGAGGGACATCCCGATCGACCGCCCCTACTGTTCGGGAGTCTGCTGCATGGCAGCAATAAAAAATGCCATGCTTATCAGGGAAAAATACCCCGATACCGAAGTGAGCATCCTTTACATGGACATCAGGGCATACGGGAAAGGGTATGAAGAATACTACGAACGGGCAAAATCTGCAGGAATCCATTTCGTCAGGGGGATGCCAGGAGAGGTAATCGGCAATAAAAAAGCAATGACTATCCGGGTCGAAGATACCGAAACCGGAGAGATCAAAATTTTAAGGCCGGAACTCGTCATCCTTTCCGTCGGAATGGAGCCTTCATCAGGTACCGAAGTTATTGCAGAAAAATTTGGTATACCTGTTGAACCGACCGGGTTTTTCAAATCAGTACACGATGCAATGGATACCGTGGCAACACTCAGACCGGGCATCTACATTGCAGGTACATCGACTGCTCCCCACGATATTCCCGACTGCGTGGCACAGGGCGGTGCGGCAGCCATGAGAGCGTTCCAGGACGCCATCAGGGAAGGCAGCGAATGAAAACAATCGAGACCATCTTCTGGGACGACGCGATCCCCCAAATCCATCTCATTGACCAGACCGGGTTGCCGGGAAGGTACAGTATGGTACGGTGCACAACCGTTAACCGGCTGATTACGGCAATAAAAAGACTTGAGGTCAGGGGTGCACCGGCCCTCGGCGTCGCCGGTGCTTTCGGGGTGGCCCTTGCAGCACATCGTATCCGTGAAAAAGACTTTGAACGCTATGTAAAAGCACTCAGGATCGATGCAGGACGGATCATGGAAGCCCGGCCTACGGCAGTCAACCTGTCCTGGGGAGTCGGGAGAGTCCTTGACTGCATTCATGATTCGACATCAGTCCGGGATTTAAGGACACGGACCCTTGAAGAAGCAAAAGCGGTCGCACGGGAAGATGCCGAAACCTGTCACCTGCTCGGCGAGGCAGGGGCTGCCCTGCTGCCGGAACGTTGCACGGTCCTGACCCACTGTAATGCCGGGGCACTTGCATGCAGGGAATGGGGAACTGCTCTTGGAGTGATCAGATCTGCCGTGATGATGGGAAAAGAAGTGAAGGTCATCGCATGCGAGACCCGTCCCCTGCTGCAGGGGGCCCGCCTGACCGCATGG
>JBFYKV010000193.1:0-15126 GCA_041305745.1 Methanoregulaceae archaeon
GAATTCATGAATTGCGGAACTATGGCATGCCGATAAAAATAAGGATGGGAAAAGAATTGAGCACGGACCATTGCACTCTGTTTATCGCACGTGGGATTGCCCTGTCAAAAAAACGAAAATATAAAGGCGCTGCAGAGGCCTTTCAAAAAGCACTTGCGCTTGACCCTGGGAAAAGCGGGATCGGGATACTGCTTGGAATTTCACTCATCGGGGCTGGAAGGGACGAAGAGGCCATATCATGTCTAAAGGATGCACTGGCCGGTAACCCTGAATCGGTGGATGCATTGTACAATCTTGGAATAGCATACTCAAATCTCGGCAGGGAATATGATGCTATTGAATGCTATGGTTCTGCAATCCGGATCAACCCGGGGTTTTCAGGAGCCCGGATTAACAGGGCGGTTCTCCTCCATGGAAGGGGTGACCCGGACGGTGCTTTAAAAGAACTTGAGCTGGCGATCCGCGATTCTCCCGATTCTGCTGATGCATGGTATAACAGGGGTGTAATCCAGCTTGACAGGGAATTATTCAGGGATTCAATTGTCTCTTTTAATGAAGTAATCCGTATAAATCCCAATGTGCACGAAGCCTTTTATAACCGGGGCGTGGCCCGTGCAGCGCTCGGGGACTATGCGGGGGCGGTCGGAAGCTATGATGAGGCCATTGCATTATGCCCTGCATATGGACTTGCGCTCCTGAACAGGGGGGTTTGCCTTGCTGCTTCCGGTCACTACTCTGATGCGGTAAGCTCCTTTGACCGGGTCCTCAGTCTTAATAACAGACATACAGGTGCATGGTATAACCGGGGAATAGCACTGGCACACCTTGGGATGCATGAGGATGCGGTGGAATCATTCTCAAAGATTGTTACGACAGAACCGGAAAAGAGCGAGGCCTGGCAGTTAATGGGGCGGTCACTGGAAGCACTTGGCCGGGATGAAGAGGCCCGTGAAGCATATAAAAAGGCCTGCGAAAAAAACACTCAAAAAAGAAACGAAAAATAAAACAATAGTTCAGGATTATATCTCTTCAACATCTTCTGACTGGCAGGAAGGGCACATCGGTCTCCTTCCGACTCCCTTGAACTTTTCACCACATTCCCTGCAACGGTACGATTTACCGCTCACACGTTCCGGCGGGATATCCATGTCGACCGGACCTCCAACAGTACACATCTTGAATCACCTCTATAGCATCCATCGGAACCGAGATACTATAAGGTTTCCCTTTGGAGCCGAAAACGGTATTGGCACTTATCATGTAATTTGAGTATTACCGGGTACTGGCCACGGCAGTGAGTATACAGAGATGATCCCCCTGTCAGGGGGAATCCTTGAACAATGGCAATTGTGAAATGCAGGATCTGACCATTTCAGGACCCCTGTGAGGCCGGTGACGGCTCTTTACGGCGCTCGGGTCATACATGTGCTTTAAAAAATAAACCTCTTCGCTGTTTTGTATGGGGTTATAGAAACCTGAATCTTTGAGGTGGTGGCGAACAGTCACTTGAATTGCCGCAGGGGCGTCCGTCGGGGGCGGCGATGTTCATCCTGCCGGGGGTGTAGTGGCAACAACCCTCATCTACTATACGTAAATGGGAATACAACCAGCACACAGAAAAGCGAAGAGCCAAAAAATAATGGGGTGAAAGTCGCTAAAAACCCTTTTCGTGCCGGATTCTTTGAATCATCTCTAACGATATGCCGCCAGAACGGATGAAAAATAAATTTGTATTATTGACGGTATTTCCCGCAGACCCAGAACGCTAACGGGATACCTGACAACCCCCATAACAGCGGAATTTCTGTCGGGGCCGGGAGCGGGGTGACGGTTGTGGGAGGTGAAACCGTTGTTACCGGTGTTGTCGGTACCTTGCTCGTGACCGGTGTTGCATTTGGCCGGAGGGTCTTTGAAAATAGTGCCGTCTGGCCTGCAACGACCTCCACAGGACCATTTTGTGGTATAAAACCGTCAAGTGCAACGGATACTTCATAGGTACGGGGCGAGAGACCCGGGATTACCAGCGGTGAAAAGCCCATGAATCTTCCATCCAGTGATACCTGTGCTTCCGGCGGTTCTGTGGTTACATCTATACTTCCGGTTGTAACTGCCTTTTCAAGCATGATCTCAATATCGGCATACTGGACCCCTGAAAGGTCCCGTGCCGACACCGGCTGCGTGGAGACATACACCGTGCAGAGCCCCGGTGCAAGGCCCCCTGACACACGCCCTGTATTCCAGACATACTCCCACTGGTCATTTACACAGGAACCTGTGTAAATGTCGTGGGATCACCAGTGACAACCGCTGCATTGCGGTTATCCATTCTTGCACCGCCCGCAGGCATACCCGGACCGGTGACAAAGAGATAGACGGTATCGACGAGCATGACCGAGCCGTTCAGGTTAATTGAATCACCGATCGTTGCAACCCGGGGAGCTGCGGCACAGGGAACCGCAATAAATGCGGCACACATCAACAAAACCGTGAAAAAGAGATGCGGAGAGATTTTTAAGGGAGTGTGAGGAGCATTCATAAGAAAACGTGATAACCCGCCATACCAATAAATATTGCTGTTCCCTTTAAAAATCCTGAAAAAAATGCCCTGGATTAAAAGTAACCACGTTTCAGCCCTGCTATTATTTACAGTCGCGGCCGGTAATGACCTTTTCCCCACATCCTGTCAGCCGTGACCTGCGTTGCCATAAAAAGGTCCGGGCATCGAGAATTCATTTTTTATATGTAATGGCAGGTACATGGTTTTTCAGAAAAAGGACCGGGAGGGCCTTTTTGTATCTGTTACGTTTACACATTGTAATTTCCATCCTGGTTGGAGAAAATGGACGGGTGATATTACCTGTTCCTGAACGGAAGGAGCTCATCATAAATCTTGTACACCTCACCGTTTTTCATATGCGCAAACACCTCAACACGGTCACTTTCGGTTGTCCCCTCAATTGTTTTCTTATCACCGATATCCGGCATCGGGAGAAAACCGGTTTCAACGAGGCCGTCTGACCTGGTCACCTTTACCTCGAGGCTTGAGATCAATGATATTCCAGTGCCCCCGCGAAACGTAACGATGATATCAGGATGAATTGAGACCTGGTTCCGGTCGATCTGGATCTGCACGTTATAGGCAGGCGGGATGACATCTGTCGGGCCGGGAACATATGAGACAGGAACAGGGGTCACCTGTGTGTCTGTCGGCTGAGGTGTCGGGACTGGTGTGACAGGTTTTTGTTCCTGTGTGCACCCTGTACATGCAATCAGGACAGCAAGGATACAAACAGAGATCAACAGCCAGAACTTCATAAGAACTTGATCGTCCCCTGGATATTTGAGTATTTGTATCCGGGCAGACCGGGAAAAATACCGGGTCCGAAACTGCGTTCAATCAAACAGGTGGGCATGATAGCCTCCTTTTTTTTCAGGCTTCTCAATACGTGTGGAATCCCTGTACGGGACCCCGGCCTTATCAGGGATAATGATTGCCCATGAACAAAGACCGTATTCTTCATTGAAAAGTACACATAACTCCCTTATACAGGGCTTTTTATCAACAGGGCAGAGCTTTTCAGGCATGGTAATTTTCCTCAGTCCGTGAAGTACATATGATCTGGTCCTGCACACCAGAACTATTTTTCCCAGCAGTTTTGCCGGATTTTAAGACGCCATGCATGATAAGCCCTGTAAAATACACCCCTTATTCTGGGTCTTTTTCTCCATTCGGTGAGAGAGCTGCTCCCGGGACCGTTCTCCGTGCATGAAGTATGATCATACACCTCCCAAAATAAAAAATACGTTTTCCGGGGCTGGGAAAAAATTTCAGGGACGGGAAAGGCTGCTGACGAGTTTTCCCTCCGGGTTATAGAGGTATGCAGAATCACCGCTGTCGTTCCAGAGGTTGTCGTACGGCCAGTAGAGCCGGGTATTTGCCGGGGTTCCTGTGGTCCCGGAATAGGCCGTGACTGTTGTATGCGGTAATAGTGTGTACGTGTAGGTTGATCCGTCCGGGGTGCTCCAATCGATAAATGTCAGGCTGTTTGTTCCGCCCGCGTTTGTCAGCCGCCAGCCGGTCATGCTCACTGCATGCGACCCGGTATTTGTGATCCGTACCCAGCCCTGCGCGAGGTTGAGGTCACTTATGACCACACCGTACCCGGATGTCGTTCCTGACTGGCCGTCCGGGGCTGGGGTCGGGCTGAGATCTTTGTCAGCAGGCGAAAACGGGGATACTGAAGGGCTGAGGTCGGGAAAAGGTGTTTAATCCGGCATAACCGGCTTTTTCCATATCCACCATGACGGAATTGCAGAATGATTGATCACAGGTATTCCTGAAGGAAGGGCAGGCCGGTAAAATGGCCTGATGTTTTCAAATGAATAGGCAGGGATTTTTCCGTATTCAGCCTGTGAATAGTACTCCTGGCTGATCCAGTCACTTCCGGTTATGATATCGTCCTGCGCACTGCCGGCCGAGACGAGCTGCAGCATCGGTACACATGAAAAAACTATTATTGCGACGAACAGTAGCCAGTTCTCTCTCATATTTTATACTCCGTTAACTGGATGTGTGTGGCAGGGTTACTTATGAAATAGTCTGATATACAGGGTTCAATGCATACCCCTGAAATTACCTGCATAGCCTGTCCGGTTGAATCATACAATAAAGAAAAACGCAAGAATTGATAGTGTTGAGACCGCCCCGGCAAGTGCAATTATCTTTTTTGACATGCCGGGCAGGAGAATGAGAGCCGTGATGCAGAATGCAATATATGGAAGGAGTGTTGAAACCACGGAGATGACGGCGAGGACTGCGAACTGGTTTGATATCAGGAGGAGGGCGGCAATGAGCTCGTATCCTGTCTCCCTACCTGCCAGCCCGGTTCACCGGTTCCGGCACTTTCAAGCGGTAATTTCATCCACCAACGATTTTATGGAGTATCCTGCCTGCAATCCCCCGATATAAGTGGATAGCATCGGATGTACACATTTCATGGCAACAGTAACAGCGGATACACTTCGACAGGTCGATTTCAGCCCCGGCAGAAGAGACCTGTATTGCCCCTTTCGGACAGATGACCTGGCATTTTCCACACCGGGTACAGGCCTTTCTGTCAACAGACGGCCTGAGGGTATAGATCTTCCCGAGATGGGGGAGTACCCTGAAAATAAATTTCTGCTGCATCCCTTTTCCTTTCCCGAGGTAGGTGGTGGGTTTCCGGTATCCCTCCACGATGAATGAATTAACCGGGTCACCTTTCAGCAGAATATCACTGAAATCGTCCTTAATATGCCCTCTTTTTATTGCTTCTGAAAGAACCGGAACTTCGGCAGGGTCAACAGACATGATCCGGCAGAGTACCATGTCAAGTGCGAAGGCACTGGTTCCTGCCAGGATAACGCCGATTTTACGTGGAGTGCCGGAAGTGGGGCCGTCTCCCTCCATACCTGTCACGGCGTCGATGATGTGCAGCCGGGGTTGTACCATCTCGTTGAGATCAACTATCATTCCCGCAAAAAGAGCAGGGTCATGGAACCGTGAATGGAACATCGGCTTTTCAAGACCGGGCACAAGTCCGAAGAGATTTTTTGCGGATCCCGTGATGAGAGTCAGTATATGTGTTTTCGCCTTTGAGGCCACGATTATCCCGTCGGTAATGAGGGCCGGGGAGATAATCGGGAACTGTTTTGACACCTTCCCCTCAGGAAAAGACCGTATTTCATATCCTGTATCAAAATTAAGTTCTGCACCGGTATCGAGCGCAACACGGTCATAGCCTGCACCCGCATATGCTTTTTTCAGGTTCGAAGTAGTATACCTGATGCCGCCTCCCGGGCTGTCTGCAATGGTAACCCGGCATCCGCGTGAGATCAATAGTGAAGCAACAGCAGCCAGCACTTCAGGATGTGTATTGACACACTGTCCGGGGGGCATACCCTGCAGCAGGTTTGGCTTGAGAAGAATATGCTCCCCGCTGATCACGACCCGGCCGGATTCTTCAACAAGATCTACAGCTTTTCTGACGGCAGATGTGACTTCATCATGTCCATAACCCCCACAGCCGACAACGGCAACAATATGTTCTCCGGATTGATGGTTCACCTGATATTTCTCCTGTCTGGAGGAGTAGCACGGCAGGGAAGCCCCTCCTTATCCCGGGAAGCAGGAGGGTTCAACTACTGCCGTTTATTCTCCCGCGTATGGATACATGGTGATATATCAATGCATAAATATACCCCGGCAGGGATGGAAAAACCTCCCTGGAGTGGGTTTTTACCGTCTCATCCTGCTTATTGCAGGGTATCCGGTCTCTGGTCACGCGGGCAGAAGAGACAACACCCGGCAAAATACGAGAGTGGGATTGCCCAGAGTGGAAATGCGACGAGAAAATAGATCTCAACGATGCTTAAGACAAGTCCTGCTGCCGGAGTGTCATTTCCAAATGCTGCCATGAACCCGGCAAAAAAAACAAGGGCTGATAGTAGCAGATACACGAGGACTCCGAAAAGCCCGCCCCTGTAGTTTGCCATTGCCTTCCTGGCGCACGTCTGCATCCTGTTCCCAGTGTCTGCTTAGAAACATGGGGATAAAAGTGTTCTGTGCTGCACCCCCAAAAACGCTCCCGGAGTGATCCGGCCCGTAATGCGGGATGATCGGGAAAATATATGCCAGGTTTATGGATTCCTGCGTGTCCCCTGATATATTCCATCCGAATCTTTACTCTCGTACAAAGTCAAGAGCCGCAGAGTTCATGCAGTAACGTTTCCTCCCGGGTGGTGGGCCGTCATCGAAGACGTGCCCGAGGTGGGCGTCACATCGCGCACACAGGACTTCAGTCCGATTCATAAAAAGGCTTGTATCCGGAGCTGTACAAATGTTATGGGGGTCAAGTGGCCGGGTGAAGCTCGGCCACCCGGTACCGGAATCGAATTTATCATTTGATGCAAAAAGGCCGGTCCCGCAACAGGCACAAATATAAAACCCTTTTTCATGAAAATCGTGATATTTTCCGGTAAACGGGGGCTCTGTTCTTTTTTTTCTGGCAACCCGGAACTGCTCCGGCGAAAGGGATTTTCTCCATTCGTCGTCTGTTTTCACAATTTTATTCACTTCATGGCGGCTTCTGGTTATAATGTCGTATATTTGGATAACCGGGAATGCTGGTGATACATCGTTTCCGGACATGGATCATCACCACATTGTCGTCCTGCCTGCACTTATCTGTTCCCCGGGTAATGGTGCGGGGCTATATCCCCTTCTTATTTTACCCATGAATTGCAACCCATACTAAGAGCGTGAATGGAATGGATGTCCGGTGTGAACGAAAGGATGGTATACTGACAATATTCTGTAACGGAAGGCTTGACGGATTCGGTGCCGGAAAACTCGAGGAAATAATCAGGGCATCGCTACACGATGATGTTCGGTCCATTGTTATCGACATGGAACATGTATCCTACCTGAGCAGCGGAGGGATTCGCGTGCTGCTTTCATACCGGAAACTCTTAAAGGAACGGAACGGGCTTGTCATTCTCGCAAGGATTCAGGAATATCCGCGGAAAGTCCTTGAAATGGCCGGGTTCACTACTGTTTTTCCGATCTGTAAAACAACCGGGGAGGCAGTTGCCGCTGCAATGCGTTCCCTGGACCGCGACGATCTCCTGATGGAGATTGCCTCTCCGTCACATTCCCGGAAAGGGATGAAAGTAACCGTGGAACCCGGCTCATCGAATCCCGCAACCTTGAAAATTATCGGCAGCCTTGAAGATGTCCTGCACGCCCGGCTGGATTCAGCACATGTAAAGGCTATGCGGTTTTCCGATGTTGAATACTCTCTTGGAGTTGGCGCCATGGGGGAAGGGGTAACCGATGCCCTTCCCCTTATCGGAGAGATGATCACCCTGCACGGGTCAATGGTCTGGCTGCCGACCGACGGCAACAGCACGCCGGATTTTTTTACGCCGGCGCGCGATACCGGTGAAGTGAAGATATTTACGCCATTTAACGTTATTTTAAACGGTACCTTCAATGAAGTCCTGACCTTTGAAACGGATTCTGATACAGGAATCAGCCTTTCGGACCTTTATACTGAAATTTTTGCATTTGCCCGGGACCGGAAGAAAAAGACGGCAGGGATCGTGGCGCTGGTCATATGGGGGGTACTTGCCGGCCTTGAGAGTTCAGGCATTAAAAAATCCCCTCTGCGTTCGGATGCTCCGCCCGGGGACAGGAGCATCATGGATCCTGAATTCTTCGAGACATGGATCGATCATGACACAAAGCCCAGGTACCGCGGAGATACCGTCGTGAGTTTCGGTGTAGGTATCGATTTTTCATCGGACCTCGGAATGTACGACCAGGATCTCCTGAAAGCGCTGTACTATATCAATCCGGCAAACAAAGGCAGTGAACTACTCTTCCTTCACAACCACGGCGTTGTATTCAGGAATGTCCCATGGGACCCGTCCGCAAGCCTGAACCAGCAGGTGAAAAAGATCGTTACCGAAGGCGAATTCGTCGATATGCGGCACCTTCTTGATTCGACACGGCTCAGGCGGGCAAAGGTGGGAGTAGCATATATATCTGAAGTAGTCCCGGACACTCCGCTCCGGACCCCCTGATCATTTTTCTTGAGCTGCCATGGGTGGGCAGGGGATATGACCTGCATGTTCTGATTATTTTTAAAAGCGGGTATGAAAACGTCTGGTTAACATCTGCCGGCCATCTGCTTTTCATGTTCATCTATACGCCAGAGGCTCATGGCGCGCTCTGTTGACACCCTCACCCTCTATCGATATTCGTACGGGATTACTGATTCGGGGAGTTTAACAAAGTGATTTTTTTTAAAAAGATCATTTCCTGGAGACTACGCATAAATATGTCAAAAAGAGCAGTGCTGCAGGGGCCAGCAGTGTGGAAACCGGTATCTGGTTGTTGCGAGGGGCAACCGACTCATCAGGTACGAGTATGGTATGTACCAGGGGGGTACCGGGTGACCTGACAACGACATTAGTTATAGTATCATTGTACCCTGCCATGGAAACAGTGACGGTATGCATTCCTTCGGGCACATCTTCGAGAGACAAGGGGGTGATGCCCCTGTAACGCCCGTCTATAGAGACTCGTCCGCATGGAGGGTCAGACGTCACAGAAATGGTACCGAGGCGTACCGGCGTAAGTGAGATGGAAATTTTTTGCATCTCGTTTGAACCGACAAGGAGGTCTTTTGTCTCGGTATGGTGGCCGGTTTTTGACACCTGAACCGAATGACCTCCCGGCTTCACATTATAAAGTATAAAAATACCGTTTGAAGGGACCTGGCCCTGCGATGAACCGTCAAAAATCACGTCTGACCCGGGCGGGCTCGCCAGCAGGTGAATCTCCGAATTTCTCGTGACCGGCCTGGCATTCATTGTTACGTAGATATGGATGATCCGCTCTTTCCCCGGCACCGAGAGGATTGGTCCTGTATAGGTGTCATACCCCTCCTTTTTCAGGGTAAATGAAGAATATGGTGTCTCTGTTGGATATGCGGCTACATCGAGTATCCCGTTGCTGATCTCGCCCATGATGTCATCATCAAAGTAGACTCCTGCACCGTCTACGTTGCAGTGGATACGGTAATACCCGAGCTCTCCTGCAGCTGTTTCATTGGCAGGAAGGCCGGATACAGCGATTCCTGAAAGCAGGCAAAGCAAACAGATGAAAAAAACAAGGCGAATTTTTGTCATGGACCTCCTCCGGTCTCTTAATGTATGGGTGGCGGCGGGCGATACTTAAATGTATCAATTCTATTATTATCACTCGCATCCACACATTTTTCCATGTACAGGCACTGGCAGGGAGTTCTGCACAGGAGCCGGGATGTTTTTTTCATCCCCGGAGCAATCGGATGATATGCGTACATGGACTCAGTACCGAGGCAAAGATCGGGAAAATTCTCATGCTGACAGGGCTGATACTTGGCCTTGCTGCTCTTCTCTATCTTCTCCTGGCCGGTACTCTGCCCTTCTCAACACGGTTCTTCCCGGAACATATTCTTCGGGCGGGAGTCATGCTCATCGCCGTAATAAAAACAGTCGGACTGGTATGCGGGGTGCTGGCGCTTGTCATGGCAGAACGGGGACGGTTCCAGCTGGCCGGGATCCTTGCCGTCATCGGGTCGCTCCTTCCCCCGCTTGATCTCATTCTCCTCCTCGGGGGACTTTTCTGCCTTGCAAGCCGGGAGGGGAGGATGGAAACCGTTCCCGATGCCTCCCGGAAAAATACCTGAAATTCGAATTTTTGCAGGCCTCCCGCACAGCCCGGGCAGTTGATGCGAAACAGCTGGAGAGAAGTAGATAATTATCATGATTGAGAATTGGCGGCTATTGCCGCAATCGCTTCCATTAAATGAACCAGGTATCCAAAAGAGTCATATATGACGGTTCCAGATCCCGGGGAGCACCGGAAGAGCATGCACCAGGGACAGGCTGCGCAGGTTCACACCTGCAGGTGCCCTGTATGCGGGTACGAAATGCCGGAACCTCCTGCAACACCCTGCTATACACTAAGGTGTCCGCGGTGCGAGGCAATGATGTCAGGAAGGCCCGGCTGATATACCAGGATGACTTTTGAATCAATGGCCCGGAATCGACAGGTGAGTACTCAGGATAATCCATAATAAATCATTGAATAAGTAAAAGAGGCCAGGGCCGAGACTCGAACCCGGGTCGGGGGATCCACAGTCCCCTAGGATGACCAACTACCCCACCCTGGCAGATGTACCCTTTTTATTTTGTTATTTTCGCTATTTAATATATCTCCCCGGGACATGGCACACTGGTGCACGGGGGTGATTATTAAGAGCCCGCGTGTGCATATACATAGCAGGAGCGGGGAGCGGCAGGTAGAATGCACGTGAAATTGCACGGCGCAATACTTTGATAATTGTCCATAATGCTCACCGCATCGGTTGCCAGATGACCGGAACCAAAACGCATGTTTACGTGGAGTGTGAAGAGGGTGTCTAAAAAACAGAATATAAGAACGCCCATTGTCTGTGTGCTCGGGCACGTGGACCATGGTAAAACATCATTACTTGATCGCATCCGTGGGTCGTCTGTTGTGAGCAGTGAAGATGGTGCAATTACCCAGCATATCGGGGCAACAATTGTCCCGATTGACGCAATTGTCAAAATGAGCGAAGCCATGGAGAAGATGTCCCTGACAGTGCCCGGCCTCCTTTTTATCGATACTCCCGGGCACCATGCGTTTACTACGTTAAGGGCCCGCGGGGGGGCGCTTGCTGATATGGCGATTGTCGTGATTGATATAAACCAGGGATTCCAGCCGCAGACAATAGAAGCGCTCCAGATCCTCAGGAATTTCCGGACCCCGTTTGTTGTCGCCGCAACAAAGATCGACCGTCTCCACGGGTGGCGGGTTCACAGGGACGAACCATTTTTAAAATCATTTGCAAAGCAGAATGACCGCGTAAAGGAACTGCTCGAGACAAAAATGTATGAAATTGTGGGAAAGCTCTCTGACATGGAATTTTCATGCGAGAGATTTGATCGCGTTTCAGATTTCCGGAGAAACCTGGCCATCGTCCCGTTAAGTGCCCATACAGGTGAAGGAATTGCTGAACTGCTGATGGTGATGGTCGGCCTTGCACAGCGGTACATGGAGCAGGACCTTGAAATGAGCGTGGAAGGTCCTGGCTCCGGTACAATCCTTGAAGTTAAGGAAGAACGCGGACTTGGGCCGACGCTCGATGTTATCCTCTATGACGGGACTCTTTCGGTTGGGGATGAACTTGCAGTTGCGAAGCAGGACGGGGTTACGTTCACCAAGGTCAGGGCACTCTTAAAACCAAGACCTATGACAGAAATCCTTGTTGAAGACCGTTTTGAACGGGTAAAATCAGTTACTGCCGCTGCAGGAATAAAAGTCTCTGCCCCAAATCTTGAAGGTGCAATTGCGGGATCGCCGGTGCGGGTTGTGCGGGGTAACCCCGATGAAGTTGCAGAAAAGATACGAAAGGAGATGGAAGAGATCAATGTCACGCTCTCACCCGAGGGAGTAATAATCAAGGCTGACACGATAGGGGCGCTTGAAGCGCTCTGCAAGGAACTTGACGGGAAAGAGATCGGGGTGATGAAAGCAGAGGTGGGGCCGGTCAGCAGGCATGACCTTATCGATGCGGAAACAATAAAAAATCCATATTACCGCGTCCTCATCTGTTTTAACACCCCGATCCTCCCGGATGCCGCAGATATGATCAAAGACCCCGCATACACCCACGTGAAGGTCTTTGAAGGCCGGGTCATCTACCAGCTGGTGGACAATTATCTCGAATGGAAGGATGAACTCAAGCGAAAGCTCGAACAGCAGAAATTTGAGCAGATTATAATGCCGGCGAAACTCCGCGTCCTTCCACACTGCGTCTTCCGGCAGAGTAACCCTGCGGTTGTCGGCGTGCGCATCCTCGGCGGAAAACTCCGTACCGATGTAAATCTTATCCAGACTGATGGGAAAAAGGTCGGACACCTGAAGTCAATGCAGCTGAACCAGGAAAATATCAGGGAAGCAGAAGCCGGCTCAGAAGTCGCGATCTCGATTGAAGGGGCGACAGTCGGGCGGCAGCTCAACGTGGAAGATGACCTTTTCGTCGATATACCAGAACGGCATGTAAAAGTCATTGAAAAGGAGATGCTTTCACATATCCCTGTGGCGACGCAGGAGATACTGGGTGAGTTTGCCACGATGAAGAGGAGATCAAATCCGTTCTGGGGTAAGTAGTATTTAATAGATATCTCGCAAAATATAGTGGGTACTTCTCGGGAGATCATACCTGAGCCCGGATGTCCGATATGGACGGTATCCCACGGATCACATATGGTACCATCCGGGACTGATGGGGCGCACAGGATATTTGTGCACCTGATGAAATATTATTACAAAGGAGATAGAGAGAATGGTAGAATTTAAAATTGTGTTATCTGACGCAAAGACCGGGCGTGCCTACAACGTAGATGTCAGCGGCGGGGCTGCCGGTGGTCTTGTCGGGAAGAAAATTGGTGAAGATATCGATGGCGGCGCATTCGGCCTTTCCGGGTACAGGATGGTGCTCACGGGCGCATCTGACCGCAACGGAACTCCTGCACGCAAAAACCTGCCCGTTTCCGGACGCAGGCGGCTCCTTCTTGCCGGTGGAGTAGGGTTCAAACCCGTAATGGATGGTCAGCGAAAGAGAAAAGCTATCCGCGGCAATGAGATAACCGCTGATTTTGTCCAGATCAATGCTAAGGTTACGCAGTACGGCGAAAAACCGCTGGAAGAAATTTTTGTAAAACCGGTTGCAGAAGAAAAGGCAGCCTGAAAAAAAGTATCATCAATCTTTTTTCAAAACATGTTCCCGTAATGCAGGCAGGACGTCCTCAAACGGGACGGTATATTCGCTTGCCAGGATAACTGCTGCAGCTTCCGGCCTGATATTCCCATCAAACCCATCACGGATGAGCGTGTTCATCTCAGATACCAGAACGGTCAACTCCTTACCCGTTGCCTTCACAATCCGGTTCAGCAGTTCCTGGTACGGATCGGACCGTTCAAAGATGGAGGATGAGGGTTTGAACCCGAGAGGGATCTCGATTGAAGAGATATCAAAACCCGGCCTGATCATATCCCCCTCATATACAAGGAGCCCGTCCTCGACAGCCCGGGCGAGTACCTGGTTTGCCTGTTCAATGGTCATCCATTTACGGTCGAATGCGAGGTAATACACGATCTCATTCTTTTTTAAGTGTTCTTTTCGTGTATGCCGGAACGGCGCCGCAATTGTGACATGAAGGCTCATCGCAGCACCCCCCTGACCGCGTGAGACGGGCCGTCCGTTCTATATGCAAATGCCTGACACATGGTTCCTGTATAATCGTTGCCTGTTCTTATCAGATAACTCTTCACCTGTGGGGGTAACAGAATAATTAATGAGGATTGATGTGCCAGGTGGCTAAAATCTCCGTGGAAACCTGAAAAATTAATTTCCTCTCCTGTCATCCATTAAAAAAAACGATTCTCCTTTTCAGAACCTGGGCTGTCGGGATATTTATGACTGAATATAGGAACGGAATCATAATTTACGTTTTAATTTAAATGAAAGAATTTAATGCGCTCTTCGCTATATCGGATGGGCTATTGAATTCCTTTTTACGTATGATATGTGAGGGCTGTTGCCCCCTCTCCGACACGATGAACCCCACCGCCCCCGAAAATACTGCGAAGGCTAAAGCCTTTCGAATCCGGGGCGGCAATACAGTCACCAACAGAGGGTGCGATATAAGGGATACATTCCGTCTTATGAGTTGTTTGAATAAACGTTGGCGATTCAGTGGCTATTTGGCACCACATCAATGATTCAGGATTCTATTAACCCATACAAAACAGCGAAGAGGCATTTAATGACAATGCATAACAGAAGGGGCCTCACCAACGCCTCCCCGGATACACAAGGAAATTTATGATGAAGGGATTGAGTCTGCGAAAATATCATGTAATATTCCATTCGGATGAAGCAGCCAGGTCAGGGGAATTATGTGCCAATACGATAAACCTCCTGAATGATATGGAGGGGGAGCAGGTCATCATTGAGGTGCTTGTCAATGGAAGGGCTGTCGGAATATTCCAGGATAATAGCTAAATTCTGGCTGATATAAAAATTCCCGCATAAAAATGGGTTGAATTCCGCGTTTGCAGGAACAGCATGCACCATTTTGGGCTGGAGGAGACCGACATTCCTGCATTTGTCGGGATTGTTCCGGGCGCGGTAGGGGGACTCGTCAGGAAGGATCATGTCGGGTATGCATATAATAAGCCGTAAATGTCCGGTGAGCGCGGACCGCGGATTTATGTGAAGCATTGAGCTCATTGACAAGAGGTATGGTACGCGCAGGGAAGGAACGGTCCGGGTTATCCGGATTAAAATAGTTATTTCCGGATTTTATGAAATCCGGTGGGTGGACCATTTGAAAAATATACCCTTTTAAGATTTTTAATACCAGATATTCGTTTTCGAAGTACTGTAAAACAGGCTCTTTTCAATCCATTCAATTGGTGCACGGGTGCCCTCCATCCAAATATCG
>JBFYKV010000194.1:0-3127 GCA_041305745.1 Methanoregulaceae archaeon
TTTCGCCGGCGGATTACCGGTTCCCGACACCATTATAAAAATTCATGAAAAAAATCAGTATTTCTTTCCCCGTCGCGTGTGAAGGAGCAATGCACCAAGACCCACACTGATAACCAGGATCGATCCTGGCATTGAAGCTGATTTTTGGGTGGGCCGTGATTGAGGAATATTATCGGGTACCTGGTCCGAAGACAGGTTTCCCGTGGTTCCCGCATGCAAGGCCCCGGCCGTGGTGTTTGCTGATGTGCCTCCCGTGAGATCGACTGAGTAGTCCCATGAACCGTTATGGTGGCCGAAACGCGTTATGTGGATATCCATCACCTTTGCATCAGCAGGAATGGATTCGAAATACAGGTGGTCACGGTGGACCTGCCGGGCAGTTACATCACAGATGAAATCCATATCAAGGAACTTTTGAAAATTCCCCTGGTCGATACGGTATTCAGCAGCCGGGTATGCATTCACATCGCAGGGGACAATACCTTCAGGACGTGGCGTAACATCCCTGACTTTTCCCGGGATCTCAACATCGAACGATAATATTCCTTTGCCGGAACCGGATTCAAAGCCGACAAGTGTCGCAGTGACCCCGCTATCCTCGCGGGTCATTTCAAGAGTGAAATTTTGTATAAGGGGACCTCGCGGGTGATTGATAAGGATCCGGACGGTCCCGGTTAGCGGTCTGGCACCGGAGAGATCCATGGTCCCGGGGAAATCCCCCTGGCGGTAGAGATAATAAACCCCGAAGGTATAGATCCCGGGGGCTACCGGAACACCGTTGTCATCCCACTGGTCCCATGTGATGAGAGATGCAATTGATTCGCCCTCCTGCAGGACAATAACGGAGTTATTCCGCTGCCAGGTACGGATATCCTTACCTTCGATGCGGTTGATACCAATTCTTGGAGGTACACCGAGAATTGTTACCGGCCCGGGCCCCTCGTTTCGCAGGGTAATGTTCAGGATCACCGGTTCAAGAGGAGAATATCCTGTGGACTCGGTCATCTGGTCTTTGTAGGGGTGGGATGGGATCAGGTCAAGACTCACAGTCGGCCCGGGGAGACCCGAACACAATGGTATAAGCACGGATCCTGCCATAAGGATGATAAGAACGGAAATTTTTTTTTGCCAGGTATGCATTTTACCTCCACTCTAATACAAAAAAAGGGGGAATCATCTTAAAAACATCATTATATATCAGTGTTTGAGGTATCGTGATACGTATAGATCGTTCCTCCAATAATATACGAATTCATGAATACATAAAGCCCGTTATGAATAGAGTCATACTTATACTGGTCCCAGGTAAACCGGGAGCCCGGTGAGATCCAGCTTCCGGAAAGCGTATCCTTCACCCCATAATCCCTCATGGTATTCGTCGTTGCCTGGAACGCATTTGTGAGACTACTGAGATACATTTCTGAGGATCCGGTTATCCCGATTATATGTGTCGATGGATTGTCTGAATCATTATACGTGTACTGGTACCATATCGCCGTTCCGGTATTGAGGAAATTGATATTGTACTGCCCGTTATTCTGGATATAGACTTCATAATAGAACCGATTTTTGGATGACGCATCGATCCATGTCCGGGCAGGTACACCGTTTGATCCCCAGTACAAATTGCCTTCATCGTAGATCGGGACGGACAGGTATATATTGCCATTATCTGTGTAATAGAGAGTCAGTTCAATCTGGTCGCCGATCCGGTTGAAATAAATCTCGCGTTCATGATAAATGGTGAATGATTGTCCCTGGTTTGTAAGAGTCTGCGGAGTAATATCCCCCCGAAGAGCAACCGGAGTTCGTCCCGAAATTGTATTATAACAAGCCCATTCCGCATACAGATCCGAGGTTGTCGTTCTTACTGCTGTTGATGAAGCACCCGGATTTAATTCGGTTCGTTCAATCTGGCCGGCAGTACGGATAAGTCTGCGTTGTTCAATTCCTTTTGCCAGTGAGGCGGCATCTGAATAAAATGTAAAGATGTAACGAGGATAATCCAGGGTAATCACAGAAGCAGATTCCGGATTCATTGCATCGTAAGTGTTCTTTGGTATTTGCAGGAGTGCAACCTTTTCACTGGCATCTACAACCCCAACCGAATATACCATAGAATCATCATTCCCCGCAACCTGACTTTTCGAGATGGTTTTTTTTGGCACGGAAACTTTGATGTTGTCCAGATTTTTATCCAGATTATTCGCTTCAAGCCATTGTTCAGAGAAAACAAATGAAATCATTTCCGATTCCGTCAAAGGAGTTTTCAGGATCATTTGTGCCTCATCAGGGGGAGGGGTAATCACAATTCTGTCAGATGCATCACTCATTGAGAGAGCTTTTTCTTCCACCGCACTCACGCACGGCACAATCGCCATCGCCACCAGCAGTAATGCCAGAAGGATGGCCCATGTTTTAGGTATGTTCATTCTTCTTTCATCTCCTTATGCATTTTTTGCATATGCTACGCTCGCAAGGCACGCAGAAAATCTTCATATGGACAGAAGATAATGTTCTCATGCCTACGGGCAGGACCGGGTTCATTTAGTGTGCTAACTTGGGTGAACCCGTCCTTTCACTTTTCGTGGAACAACATGAGGCTGCCCACAATGAGCGATATAATTTGGTTGCATATATTATTTGTCGGTCAAAACTTTACACGTATGAAAAAGCGAAAGGTACTCGGTGACAAAACGTAAATATAATTTAACAAAAAGGTCCACGGGAGGAATTTTCCGGCGTGAACGAAACTGCGCGGGGAGATTCGGAGTTTTTTCAACGATGCACATTGTCCCTGGCAATCTTCCTTACCCGGGCCTCAGCCCAAAAAATTTCAGTCGCGATCGCGACCCTGATCGAAAAACAATTACGGATCAATCAAACCCTGATTGAAAATTTTCGAGCAGGCCCTGCTTGAAATTTTTTCATCAAACCCTGCCAGAATTTTTTTCACCGCGATCATGATCGCGATTGAAAAACAAATCCGGATCAATCAAACCCGGACAGAAAAAATTTTGCCGGACCATGATCGAAAAAAGTCAACCGCTCCCCACGCCGTAAACCCCCCCGGCACCCCCCTCTTAGATATCTAAGAAAACGGGTGGACACAAACTCCGGTACCAGC
>JBFYKV010000195.1:0-3430 GCA_041305745.1 Methanoregulaceae archaeon
TGACTAAGCGAACAAAACTGATGTGATTAATATGAATTCTAAAACAAAAAGCACACTCAACAAAAAATTCCTTGCAACAATCGCAATCATCATAGTCGTAATCGCAGCAATCGCAGCTTGGCAAGCACCAGCGCTATTTCAGCAACCAGAAACATCGCACATGCTGGCAGGGAAAGAGGGGAGTGAAATGTCGATCTGCCGTGATGCCGATGAGGTGCAACGCACGGTCCGGTCCGGAAAGCTCGCCGTGGTAATGGCCTGCGAGAGTTCTTTTCTCTTCCTTGAACATCCCGACCTCCTGCGGAACTGGCACCGCCTCGGGGTGCGGGTAGCGAATATCACCCACGGGGAGGGTCAGGGAGGGCTGGGCTGGTTTGCTGAAATTGCGCTTACAAAGGATTCAGTGATTCATGCCGGCAGTTCCCTGGCCCTGCAGATCACCCCAACCCGGGATGAGTACATGGAACCGGAATTGCGTGAAGATCTCTGGAAAAGGGAGAAGGGCCTGACCCCCTTCGGAAGATCTGCGGTCGAAGAGATGATACGGCTCGGAATGGTCTGCGACCTCTCCCATGCGAATGACGCCACGTTCCGGGAAGCTCTTGCCATTGCCGGAGAAACCGGGAAAGGAAAATTCTGCTGCACGCACAGCAACTGTGCCGCCCTCTGCAACCATACCCGGAACCTTACCGATCCAATGATGGAGGTGCTGGCTGCCCACAAGGGGGTCATGGGCCTCTGCTTCTACGGGGCATTCATCGATGAGCACGTCCCGTCACTCGGATGGTATGTCGAACACGTGCTGCACGCCCTTGATGTCATGGGACCTGACCATGTGGGTATCGGAAGCGATTATGACGGTGTACCGCCCGGTGCGTTCATGGCTGTTCCTCATCCGGGGATGATGAATATATTATGGACCGAACTGTCCGATGCCGGGATACCGGCTGCAACCCTCCGGAAGATTGCCCACGAGAACTTCTTACGGCTGTTATAACTGCTGGTCCCCTGCATCGCGGAAAATGAGATTCCTGCTGGCAGTGTGATGCGTGTGGACAGGGAAAAATCCCCTTTTTATCCCGAATGATCTGAGCCACCTCCTGCGATCCGCATAAACCCGGTCCCACTCTTCCCCTCCGGCCAGCCCCCGGTGAGGGCGCAGGATGAATTCCCATGGCGAAACGGTTAATGCGGTGCCGGATAAACACCAGCTATGCCGGATGAACCAGACACCCCTGAACCTGATACTGGCGAAAACCCGGGAACCGGAGGGTCCCGGGGGTTCATGGTATACATCGCCATCGCACTGCTTGTAATACTTGTGTTCCTCATCTTCTTCGGGAACACTATGGGGCCGGGAGCAACCTCCTCAACTATGATAACCGAAAATACCTGGTCTCTCCGGTCGTTTTCGGACCCTGACGGTACGGTAACGCCGGTGCTGAACGGGACAACAATCTCCGCGAAGTTTTCCCCGGACGGGACGTTGACCGGGTCCGGGGGCTGCAATTCCTACTCGGCCCGGTACATAGTCCGGGATACCGTTATTGTCATATCCCGGGTAACGGCAGCATCCCTCTCCTGCGATGACAGCAATACTACGCTCCAGGAACTGCGGTACTTTGGATCGATCGAAGACGCGGCCTTCTTCCGGGTCAATGAGAGAGTGTTGACCCTCTACGGGACCGACGGGAAACCGCTCCTTGTCTTTTCCCCGTTACAAACGGGGCACTGACATCTTTTTCTTGAGCCGGGCTATCCAGACTAATCTTTTTACTTGTTGAATTCCGGTGATGAGGACTCTTTTGCTGATGCTGCACAAGGGTCACAGGGAATTCCTGGTAATGCCATTGGACTGACGACAATCAATGCAATTCCTACCTGGGGAGCACCCACACACCAAGGCACAAAGGGTGCTCTTTCGTCGATTACCTCAAATACGGTACCGAAAAATAAGTATAAAAATTTTTGAACCCAAAGAATGGTTTATTTCTTCAAAAGACATTGATTGAAGCTGTTAAGGTGGCCACGACCGCCCGACTCGCTGAATACGGGAACGGTACCGGGGAACCGGAATATGCCATCTTGACGGAGGAAAAATGAAGATACAATGGATAATGGTCGCACTATTTTTGACTGCGGCAGGCATAACGTCCGTTGCAGCAGCGGATATAATTGCAGGTTCCGATAGCCCGGGGATGATCATCGGAATGCCTGACCCATCGGCGGTATGGGCCGGAAAGATGGGCTACGGCTATGCGGTCCGGACCGACGATCAGGGAGGCCAGTATGGCGTGATCATCCTCCCCGACGGTACCGAGCGTGATGCCTGGGAGGCTTACCGTGAATATCTCGCCCAACAGGAAAAGGAGGGTGAAGCAGGTCCCATGATCGGCATGCCGAATCCTTCTGCAAAGTGGGCTGATGAGATGGGGTACCAGTATGTAACCCGGACCGACGACCAGGGAGGCCAGTACGGGGTCATCATACTCCCTGATGGTACCGAACGCGACGCCTGGGAGGCCTACCGTGAATATCTGGTCATCCGGAACGATGGGTCAGGGCAGATCAACCCGGGAGGACCCATGATTGGAATGCCTGATCCCTCCGCGGTATGGTCCAACCAGATGGGATACCAGTTCCTCATCCGGACCGATGACCAGGGAAACCAGTACGGGGTAATCGCGTATCCCGATGGGACCGAACGGGACTCTTGGAGTGCGTTCCGGGAGAGTGGCGCCCTTTCCAGGGTGAGGAATGCGAATCCCGCTGCATCACTCCCGGGCATCGTACCCTCGTCCAGGCAGTCGCTTCTCGAACGCCTGCTCACAAAATAGGTTGAATTTGCCGCAAGCCGTTCTTTTCGCATTCAATGTTTTTGGAGCGGAATAACCGGCTAAATCCTTTCTTTTACCTTCATGAATCAATGAAACATAAAAGTTAGATGCCGGAATGATGATACCTACTACAAATATTAGGAGGAGAGAAGACGGTGAAACGGGCAGTAATTATTGTATCCGGGATTGTTTTACTTTTATTTCTGTTTATTTCCGGTTGTACGCAGCAGGAACAGGCCTCCACCGGTTCCGGCCAGACCCCGATGGGAAACCCGGCGACGTTGTATTGCCACTCGCTGGGATACGAGAGCGTGATCCGCATGGATGCGCAGGGTGGTCAATGCGGCTATTGCAGGTTCCCCAACGGTACGGAAGTGGACGAATGGGAATTATTCAGGAGTTCTCTTCCGAAGTGAACAGGATATACGAATAATGGCAGGAAGAACTATGGTCGATCAAGGGGACGAAAGCGAGAAGATCCGCATAGCCGAGCCGGTGATCATCCTCGAACCTGGCGACGAGCGTGCCCAGAAGATCGCGAAAGCCATCTCGAGCAGAACCGCCGGGGAGATCCTTCAGGTACTTGAAGAAGG
>JBFYKV010000196.1:0-28059 GCA_041305745.1 Methanoregulaceae archaeon
TTCATATAACAATATAATTAGGCTGCTTAGTATATAGATCTTTCTGTCCTTGTTTTGTGATTTCTGACCTGCTGATTAAATATTGGGGTATGGCTGCCTAATTTGGTGGGAGGTGCGGCTGATAGAATACACGCACCGGGCACCCCATTTATCCTGACCGGCTGTGTCGGGTCGGTCCGGCTCCTTGAAACGGCAGGAGTGATCGGGACCGCCCGGCTCTCGACCTCCGGTCGTGCACTGAATCTGCTCATTGATCAGCAGCTTCACACCGTCCCGCTGCGGTCCCTTACTCCGGTCATCACCGGCTGCACTCGCAAGGGTCCGTTATTTGTCCTACAGTCGTCAGGTCAGTGAGGGTGCCAGACGGTATAGATCGGGATTGTATTCCTGTAAGGACACCAGATAATAATCTCCGTGGTATTCGAATAGCATGCCATAGTTTCACTCGGCAAGGGATTTACCTTCACAGATCTCGTCGACGACTGCATAAAACCGACTAACATTCCCCTCAAAAATGTTGACTAGTCTCGTGCCCCCAAACCATGCATGTGAACTATTTATGTCGCTGTGCATGGATCTCTCGAGTTCGGGATATTTTTTTAAATCTTCAAAGGTAACATGAGCAATCGGCTTGTAATCGATAATACTGATGTTTGCTTCGGAGATCGAAAACGAAGCATCGATGACAAGGGAGGCTTGCGAGGGAGATGGTGTGATGAGGTCATCGGATTCTGATGCTCCGATTATTTTCGGAACCGCGGGAATATTGTTGTTTATTCCCTCCGATGCGTGGTGCTGATACGTCACCCCGACAATTGCAACAATGATTCCCAGTATAATGACTGTGAGTCCTATGAGGGGTGCGTTTTTGTTCATAAAAATTCCTGCATCTCGGACGGCTCAATGGCCCATACATAGAGGGTGATATGTTCCCCCTCAATACTCTCACACGAAAATGCATACACCGGCAGAACATATTTCTGTGGATAGGCTTTGATATCCATCCAGTAACCGAGGGAGATATTTTTTACCATGTAACTCCCCGTGCAACAGGTTAGTCTTACCACAACATCGTTGGAAAGGAGTCGCTGGTGTGCCTGTTCCGGCGTAATTATTTTCACATATCTGAATGGTTCCGGTTCTAATTCCCTCAGAGAACTTCCCGCACCTACCACTTCTCCTTTATCGCCGATTCTTGCACCTACACCGGCATTATACACACGAAGGCCGTGAATCTCCTTCACGAAACTAACATGCTTCGTAAGGGTAAACTGAGTGTAAGAGTTCTGGGAAGTATATCCGTATTGTGAACCAATGCTCACTTCCTTGAAATGCATATCATCCGAAAGAAGATTTCGATCCTGCAGGTATTTCGTCGCTATTTCACGAGCCTCCTCATCTGATGGAAGATCCGGCTGTCTATCAGTAGTATAGGGAAAATATTTTTCAGGGATACGGTAAGTGAATGCTCCGGAATTTCGATATACCTCCAGGACTGCGTGAGGATCTTTCGAATAATCAGTTATGCTGGATATTCCGGATGAGGGTATGTAGTCCTGTACATCCCCGGATACATTGAACAACGCTCCTATGCGCTTTACTTCCTCATCGGTGATATTGGGGGTAACGGTTTTGTATACCGGATACGAATCGTTCACAACCGGGTGTAATATGGCAAGGACATAGAGTCCTGATACCCCCAGTATATTGAAGAAAGGAATAATGCCAGCCATCACTACCACAATGCCCAGCACAATAACAACAAGTCCTACTTTGAGTACAGTTTTATTCATATTTCATCTGGGAACGAAGAAATCCCGTTACGATTTAAAAGAAAGCTTCAGGATCGATATATATTTCCCCTGGTAAGATTCATCGGACCGATGAACCAGCCCGACCGGTTCATGTAGGAATTCGTTCATTGTTCAGCACTACCTTTACCGCATCTTTTACCGGCATTCCGGTGTTTCTTTACGGCGACGGGACGAACACCCCTTCCCTGCGCCGGAATAAAAATCCAGCTCCCGCGTGCACTTTCGGCACCCGGACTCCTCATTGAAATACTGGTCGGGCTGAGCAGTGATCATGCTCAAAGAACTGCTCATGTCGGACCAGACGCTCTTCAAGGACCGCGATGCATTCGAAGCTGACTATC
The DNA here is from genome assembly GCA_041305745.1 of Methanoregulaceae archaeon. Classification (GTDB taxonomy): domain Archaea; phylum Halobacteriota; class Methanomicrobia; order Methanomicrobiales; family Methanospirillaceae; genus UBA467. The sequence goes on from JBFYKV010000196.1 coordinate 2,156, forward strand.
TCCCGGAGGATTTCAGGTACCGGGATACCCAGCTCAAGGAGATGGCCTACGCGGTCCGGCCCGCACTCTTCGGGGCCAGGCCCACGAACCTTATCCTTCGCGGTCTCCCCGGGACCGGGAAAACGACCAGCGTCCGGCACATCTTCAACGAGGTCCGTGAGACCACGCAGCGGATCCTGCCGGTCTACGTAAACTGCCAGAACGACCACACCCGGTTCATGGTCTACACCCGGATCTACGAGTCGATCTTCGGGCACCTCCCGCCGACGAGCGGGATTTCATTCCGGAGGGTCATGAACGAGATCGGGTACGCCCTCATAAACCGGGGAATGGTGCTCCTGGTCTGCCTCGACGATGCAAACTACCTGCTCCACGAAGGAGTGCTCAACGACACTCTTTACTCCATCCTCCGGCTCTACGAGGAGTTCGAGGGCGTCCGGAGCGGTGTGATCCTCACCGTGAGCAACATTGACACCAATCTTACACGGGAACTGGATTCCTGCGTGATGTCCGTGATGCAGCCGGGCGAGATCTACTTCCCGCCGTATAGTATCGGTGAGGTGGAGGGCATCCTCCAGGACAGGATCCGGCAGGGTATCTACTCCGGGGTGATCTCTCCCGACGTGTTCGACCTCATCATCGAGCGGACCTTCTCCTGCGGGGACCTCCGGGTCGGCCTGGACCTCGTCCGCCGGGCAGTGCTCAACGCGGAACGGAGTGCCCGGAAGACGGTGGATATGGATGACGTGGAATCCGCCTTTACTGTCGCGAAGAACATCCACCTGATTAATTCGGTGAAGGTCCTGAACAGGGAGGAGAAGAAGCTGCTCCGGACCATTGCGAAATATTCCCAGGAGGAGGAACACATGATGCACTCCGGGGCGGTCTTTGCCTCGGTCCGGGAAGAGACCCCGATTGGCTACACCACGTTCTTCGAGCGGCTGAAGAAGTTCGACGAGATGCGGCTGATTAACCTGACCTCCCGGCGGATTGGAGGGAATACGAAGGAGATCAGTCTCCGGTACGATGCTGAGAAGGTGGTGGAGGAGTGTAGGGGGTGACTAGGTATTTTCTCGCAGTTCAAATTTTTTTATAAGTTTATTATCAATTGCAATCTGAAGAGCCGATTGAACATCAGGGTCAAATTGCCAAGGAAAATCAAAATATAATAATTCATGTGCAAAAAAAGATTTATCCAATATATCAATCCCAATTCCTATCCAAATTTTCGCCTTACAATTATATTTAGATAATAGAGAATATGAATATAAATTGTCTTGTAAATCCTCTCTATTGATATCAACAAGGAAGGAAAAACCAACATTTTTATCGCTTTTATAATACGAAAAGTATCTATTCTTTCCATCCAATGAGGTATCGAATTTCATTTTCCTAATTTTTGAGAAAATGAATTGTCTGGATTTGTGATTCAAATCCAAAAATACATTTGTAATATTAGTATAATTATTCTGGTTCAATCTTTCCAAGCTGCTTATCAATTCCAAGGTTTCGGGTTCAATTTCCAGTTTAGGTGGAGGTTGTCCGAATAGGTAATGTTGATCAAATTCTTCAAGAAATTCGGGTTCTAAAAGGATACCGGTGAACTTTTCATCTTCTGGGGTTATCATTTCAAAATTTCCATGTCTTAGATAAAGTCCTAGAAAGCTTAAGTCATCGAATGCCATAAGTCGATTTTTCTCGATCACATCAATCCTTCTTTGAACATAGTGTAAAAATAATGCAGGAATTTTTAGATATTGGGTAATTAAATCTAATTCAAATAAATTTACAGACCATGGATAATCATTATTTTTTATAATATCTAATTTCCGCAAATCGCCAAGTTTTGCAGCAAAACTAAACAAGGGCTCAAGAGTGACATTAATTAGCACGAATTGTGTTGTTGATGAGTTATAAGAAATTTCAAATAGTGATTTACCATATTCGTTTTCAAATTTAACTTTTTGAATAGATTTAATGAAATTTTTTGTTTGCGTACCTTGTTCATGAGCTTCACCTATTAACCGTTTTAAATCGTGCTCAATTCGTTTTATACCTCCTCTTTTTGCGGGGTCTGTAAAACTTCCTGATTTATCTTCGATAATAAGAATTACGTTACAATAAGGCACTAAATGATCTACTTCAACTCGTTTATCATCTATGCGATAAAATGCATTATTATAGACAAGGCTGCTTGGAAAAACCCTTTTCAAATATTCAGATACTTTTTTTTCCGTAAATTCGGACTTGGTTTTGGTGTACCGTTGCCAAATTTTTGTTTCGTTTGATTTTTCCTCTGTAAGCAATAATTCAAGAATATCTGGCAATTTTTCAATTAACAGCTGAGCTACAGGACAGTAATATTTACCATTATACCCAATAATTGGTTTCTGAAATATTAGATTATCATCAATAGGTGAGTTATAATTTGGATTTCCCTCACCAAAATTACACGTAAATAACTCTAAATATCTGAGAAACTTCGATTTCTTATCTTTTTCTTCTTCGAAAATGGAATCAACTGGAATTTCGAATAAATAATTACTTGAATTAAATGTTTCATTTAAAATTTCAATCTCGTTCCCTTCGTATTGAGGATATTTGGTTTGAACATATGTAATTCTTTTACTCATATTGTTCTGACATAAATCGATGAGATAACTCCCAAAATAAAATGCATCACTAGCATTAAAGCCAAAATTCGTCTCAAAAAAAGGATTTAATCCCGAAAATGTAGCTAAAACTAATTCTTCAGATTGGAACGGATATCTCTCAGGATTTTGTTGATTGATCATATTCTGAACTCTAGCCTGTCGAATGATGTCAGAAAATTCTTCAATAGGTTCATTCGGGTTAAAATGATTAATAAACACAAATTTGTTAAAATAGGAATCAACGAGGGTATATATGTCCTCCACATTCTTTAGCGTTGGAGATGTTTCAATATCATTTGATTTTTTAAGAGAAAGGCCTATTAAAAAGTGAATTGCGGGGATATCAGAAATAAATTTATTTAGAATCCTTTGTCCATTTACATAAAATGAACTCTGAAATGCGATTCGGCAAAATAATTCAATATTATCATAATTAGATAATTCATCTTCGATATCGTTCCTAATTTTATCGAGTTGTTTTACCTCCTTCTCCCATTCTTCCTTAGTGATTATAAATTGATTTGGTTTTTCTTTCATGCTGCAATGAAAAATTTTAATTTAATTGTAATTTAGCTTCCCATAACACCCCTCACACAACCTCACCCCGCTCTCTTTATCTTTCCATACAGCCGGTTCGATATCGCAGACAGAGCAACGCCCGATTGAGACATTCACCCGTTCCATCTTCGAAGTATCAATCACCCCGGGTAAAGGAGGGGCCGAGGACCGTTCCCGGTCCACCGCTGCTTTATAGCACGGCTTGCAGATCCTCCGGGCTCCCTGCTGGTCCTTTAACCTGCTCTTCCGCTCCGGAGTGAACTTCTCGATGTACCGGCTGTCCTTTCGCCCGCACACCCAGCAGGGGGTCCGCTCGGGGATATCCAGGACCTTGTAGTCCCGGGGATTGATGCTCCTTCTCGCTCCTTCCGCTCCCTTCAACGAGGGCCGGGATCGATTCCCACTTGTATCCTCACCCTGGTTGTCATTCGGATGATATTCCGGGGAGATTTTTTCCTGCCCCTCCGCACTGCTCACCTCACTCACAGGTGCAGGAGTGCATACACCCGCCGCTCCGCCCCGGTGCGTGTCTTCCTCTCTACAGTAGGACACACATGTACTCACACACGTACTGTGTGTACTAGAGAGAGATTCACCAGTCGTCGCCACGGGCGGATTTTTTTCTCCTGCAACATCTGGGGAAGGACCGGGGAAGGATGCCGGAGGATTGCAGGGACCATCGCCCTTGTCGGGGCCCTCATCTTCGATCCACACCCCGCCGCCGGCGATCCAGTGCTTGTAGAGCTCCTGGTCGAAGGTGTAGGCGTTGGTCCTCCGCCGCATCGAGAGCCCGCTCTCCTCCTCGGACACCACCGTCCGGTCGGTAAACGCGATCGCCGGGCACTTCTCAAGCAGCCCGGAATAGGACATCCCCCGGCTCGTATACCCGTGGATCAGCTTGTGGATGCTCCCGTTGCTCCAGCCCGTCGCCCGCTGGAGCATGGGGATGGTGAACTCCGGCCACCGCTCCCTGCTGATCAGGTCCAGCAGGTCCGCCTCCCGCCGGGTCAGCTTGCTGGTCTGGCCGCCGGCCGACCCGTGGAGCAGGCCGTAGAGCCGGGCCGCTTCCCGGAAATCATCCCGGGTGGCAACGATGCAGGCGACCCCGCTCACATCCCGGGTCTCCCGCTGCATGAACCGGAAGAGCGTGTTCGCCTTGATCAGGTCCAGGAGCATCTCCGGGTTCCGCCGGTTGTCCCGGGCCTGGAACCGGATCCGGGATGAGAACGGGACCACCACGTAGAACCGCTGCCGGCCGAGCACCTCCCACATCGCCTGGCAGATCAAAACCTCGGGCCGCTCCTCGTCCCCGTAAGCCGGGACGTCCTGGTCCCGGAGGAGGACCCGGGCCAGCACGAGGTCGTCCTGCTCCGGCGAGTCGTCTATCCAGCAGGTGAGCATCCGGTTGAAGACCTGGTCATCGCCCGAGCCCTCGACCTTCGCCACCCACCACACGCACCGCTCCGGGATGGTGCAGACCTGCCCCTTCCGGTCCCGGCTCACGGTGCGGTAGATGAACGGCTCGCGAAACGAGGTGGTCACCCCCTTCAGGATCTCCTGCATCTCGTCCGAGAGCGTGGTGTCGTCCAGGATGATCACCGTACCCGGCTGCAGCGAGTCGTGGTAGAAGAGGGCCTTGTTGCTCATTGCGCCCTGGAGCCGGAACCGTTCCGGGACCTGGCGGAGGATGGTGGAGAAGACGTGGCTCTTTCCCTTCCCGCTCTCCCCGGTGACGGAGACGTGCAGTCCGTTGGTATTAATCACCGATCGGGAGGCGAGGGAAAGGAAGAGGCACTCAGCAACGGTCCGGTCCCCGACATGGTCCAGAGCCCCGGTATCCAGCATGGTCCGGAGCGGGTCGCCGGTGCGGAGGACCTCGGCCGCCTCCTCCAGCCCGGGATAGGTCTCCAGGGCGGCGGGGTCGGAACCGGAGAAACAACCCAGCGCAGCGGGCGGACCGACAGGGGCCGGCCCGGATCGGGCGGGCGATGATGACCGCTCGTACTGCCGGCGCAGGTCAGGCCAGCGCTGGGCCCCGCCTCCGCAGGTCTGGTGGTGGCACCCGGCGAAGATTGCCCCGTTCGGGAACTGGATCGCGAAGGCGCCGTCCTTGTGTGATCCCGAGAAGGGGCACTCCTCCAGGACGAAGAGGGTCCCGCCCTGCCAGGGCCGCTCGGTCCGGACCGCCAGACCGTGCGAGGAGAGCCAGGCCCGGAGGTCGATCCCGTTCCCGGTCCGGGGTATAGGGGCACCCCCCGGTGAAGGTCCTGCCGGGAGGGCCCGGGCAAGCTGGTCCAGCTGGTCCCGGGAAACGACCTCGACGGGATCCGGGACGGCGAGCACCCGGGACCTTCGGTGCGGCCGTTCGAGGGTGTGATCGCCCTTCCGGGACGTTGTCCCGTAGAGCTTCCATATCCGGGCCGGGTTGAAGTTCGCCGCGTCGACGGTGACCTTCCCGTCGGAGAAAAGAGCGTCCAGGGTGACGAGGCACTTCTTCACCAGCTCGCCGGAGGCCTCGTCGTTGGGGAGGTCCACGCGGTAGAGCAGGTGGGCCCCGTTGCCGGAGTCGGCCCGGACCGGTTCCGGAAACCCTCTCTCCGCGAGCCAGCCGGCCACCTGCCCGGCCCTGTCGAGTGCGGCCCGGTGCTCCTCCCCGGTGGACGAGACCCCGCTCGGCCGGACCGGGTCCAGGTCTACCGGGAGCCACCGGCGGCAGAGGATGTCTGCGTCGGCGGTGGTGGCGTCCTTCCGTGTGAGCCGGAGCTTTACCCGGTTGGCCCGCCGTGCGAGGAGGGCCGGGTTGACCGGGTTGAGGGTGATGTAGATCCCCTGCACCTCGGGAAGAGAGTCCAAGGACGATGCGTGGGACGCCAGGGCCTCAGGCTTGTCGAAGTAACCGGAGTGGACCGCGTTGTCTGCGAGGGCCCGGAGCTCGGCGATGCCCTGATTAGGGAAGAGCAGGGAGAGGGCGTGGGCGATCTCCTCACTCATTGTCTCCTCCCGGCTCGCCCGGGACGAGGGGGAAGAGCGGGGCGGACACTACATCTCCCCTGGCAACCCGCCGGAAACTCACCACCGGGATGATGAAGTGGCCCATCACGGAGTAGAAGATGACTGCTTTCCCGGATCGGTTCAGGGCGCAGTGCCCCTCGATGGTGACACGCGGCTGCTGCTCACCGGGGCCTGGTTTTTGGACCTTCATGAGCGGAGCGGCCCGCCCGGTGAAGAGCAGGTTCCGCACGTCGTCCGGGGGGAGCTGGTAGTGCTCACCCTCCACCTCGATGTGGAGGACCTCCTGCTCGCCGAGGGAGAGAAGTCCCGGCTCATTCATGGGACTCGTCCTCCCTGGCGGTGAAGAGCAGGAAGATCAGGTACTGGTGTCTCCGGGTCCGGCGGATACTCACCTCCAGGAGGTCCATTCCCTCCTGACGGAGCTCGATCGAGATGGCCTGGGGGATGAGGAAGAGGGGGACCGGCCCGGTCTCTCTCCTCACCGTGGGCGTTGAGCTTATTGTGTTGTTCGACGAAGATCTGGTGGCAGTCTCTTCCTCCCGGTCAGTGAAGCCTGGTTCGTGGGGGGAGCTGCCGTCTATCCGCTCGCGGTGCATTTCTTCACCTCGGACGGTATGAGTCGTGCTTTTCCTTCGGCGATCCATTTCTCCCAGACCAGCTTGGCGATCGGGTCCGGGATGTGGTCCAGGGTTTCCTGGGATATTTCTTTCATAGAGTTCTCCTGTGCAGGAAGACCTCCGGAATTGAAAGGCTGGGAGGCCCTGCTGCACGGAGATTAGGTCAGGAGGGAAGAGGAGAAAAGGATGGAGTCCGGGGGGTGAAAGGGGAGAAAAGATGCAATTTGACCAATAAAATGTAAATCTTAGAGTATCAATGAAAACAATGATAATCCACGTCTAGAGAATATCATTCCTGATTACTATGAGTAAATATTGTCACAATTTTCTTTTATATCTTGGAACGAAAGGAAACGAGGTTCATCATCTTCACTGTCTGCTTCAAAATCTTGGATACACAATCCCGCCAAGAGAGAGCGAGGAGAAACACTATGGGGAAAGCACAGCAAAGGCTGTTGAAGAATTTCAAGAAAGAAACGGTCTATCTCCAACAGGACAGGTTGATGAGGTGACTGCTTCTCGTTTACAAGAGGTCTATGATGATAGCAATTCTAAGGCCTCTCGAAGAAAAAAAAGGAAAGAATAACCTTTTATATCTTGGAAATTCCTAAATCCCTTCTTAGTGCTGCCAGAATCGAATCATATTCAGAGCTAACTTTCGCTTCCTCCACCGACTCATCAACTTTCATCGCTGCCTTTTCATTCAGGGCCATGGAACACTGGGTGCAATACTGTGAATAGTGTGAATTCATCAATCCACACCGTGGGCACCTGACGGGCTCGAGTGTCGTTTCAGGTTTAGCCTTGTTATCATCGATGATGCCCGCCTTCTCCAGAAGCTTCTTCTCGACGTCTGCCCCGGAAAGATGAACATAGACTTCCGGCATGGCACTGTTTCTCTCCCAGCCAGCGACTAAGCGAAGCTCCATCTCATTCAGGCCCTGTCGCCCGCCGCTGCTGCGTGCCAGGTCGGTGAGCCGCGCATGCCGGATTGCATGAGGGTGGACCGGCTTTGTGATGTGCAGGGCCTCGGCAACATGGGTGAGTTTGTTCCCTACGGTCCGGATGTCTATGCGGCGCATCTTTCCTGAGTACTTCCGGCTGGTCACAAAGAGCGGGGCATTGTTGTCGTGGCGGAGCGGGTGGAGGTTAATCCACATCTGGAGGTCCGGGACGGAACTGATGAGGCGCAATCTCCGCATTCCGGTCTTCCCGTTCACTATTACAACGGCGCCGTATTGGTCAAACTGGATGTGCCCGATATTCAGCGAGAGTAGTTCGCTTATCCGGGCTCCCGAGTCCCACATGAGCATGAAAAGGGCCCGGTCCCGGGGCTTCTCGCAGGCCTCGATGATACGCGAGATATCGTCCCGGGTGATAAGCTGGTCCACCGGAAGGTAACGGCGCGGCGGTTTCAAGGTAATATTCTCGAACAGTTTCGTCACCATATCGGGGAGGAGGAATCGATAGAAAAGCTTGAGTTCCAGCATGTTTCCCTGGAGGGTGAACGGGCTGACGGTCTTGCGGCGTTCGAGGAAGAAGTCCTCGATAACGCTTTGCGTAACGGTTTTAGCATCCTGAAACCCATACCATTTCAGGAACGGGTAGATACGCCACAACTTGGACCGGATTGTATTTGGTTTCAGCTGGCGCAATTCAAGATGTCTTAAGTACCGTTCGTAGTGGATCCTGTTCGCAGGATCCATCGTGGGAAAACAGTCGAGATCGAACATTGGTCATACCTCCACAAGGCCGGATTTAACCCAAACCTCTGCCCTGTGAATGTTAGATCTTTAGGGTCCCATCTCGCAGGAGTTCAAGGGTTCAAATCCCTTCCCCCGCATTAAAAAATCTATTTTAAGGTGTACCTGGCACAGGTGATCATCCCTGTTTTCTGAACCGCTTCATATCATGGTTCCGGTGATTCAGAAGTGAAAAACAAAAAAAAGAGGTACCCCCTCACCGCACGTACACGTTCCTGGTCGTGTTGCTCCGTCCTTTCTCGTTCGATACCGAAAGCGAGACCGGATAGGTGCCGGGATTTGTGAACGTATGGACCGGGTTCCGGAGCGTCGAGTTCCCGCCGTCACCGAAGTTCCACAGCCAGGCGGTCGGACCACGGAATGACCCGTCCGTGAACTGGACAGTCATCGGCACAAATCCGATGCTCGTATTCATCGCAAACACCGCGATCGGGGAACCGCCGGGCGGCGGAGTGAGTGTGGGCGTCGGGGTGACGGTCTTTGTGGGGGTGATCGTGGGGGTGGGGGTAACCGTGCCTGTCCGTACCCAGATGAATGACCGGTACGTGCCGATCCCGCCGGCATTCGACGCCGTCAGTCTCGGCGTATACTTCCCTGCCGTTGCATAGATGTGGGTCGGGTTCTGTTCCGACGAGGTGGTGCCGTCCCCGAAGTCCCACTGCCATCCCGTCGGCGACCCCAGCGAATGATCGGTGAACCTGACCGTCAGGGGACTCTGCCCGATATTTGACGAGATGCCGAAGAGTGCACGGGGCGGCCGGCCGGTGGGGCTGACCCGGATGTACTCCGTCTTCGTCAGAGTATCCTGCCCGTCGGCATTCGCGGCGGTAAGCGAGACCGTAAAGGTTCCGGGGAACAGGTAGGTATGGGAGATCGCGGGGGTATCGTTTGCCCATGCCGTCGTCCCGTCGCCGAAGTCCCAGAATCGCGTGGTGACCACGCCGGTTGAGGTGTCGGTGAAGGTTACATTCAGGAGGGCATCGCCGGACGTAACACTGCCGGTAAAGTCTGCAACCGGCGGATCAAGTGGGAGTGATCCGATGGCGTACACCTTCCCGTCGCTACTTCCGACGTACACGATCCCATCCACAACGGCCGGGCTGGACTGCACCCTCCCCCCTGTTATATAGTTCCAGAGGAGTGCCCCGTTGGAGGCGTCGAGGGCATACGTGTTGTTGTCAAAGCTTCCGAAATAGACCACCCCGTTCGCGACCGAGGGACTTGACGACACTCTTCCACCCGTGGTGAAGTTCCAGAGAAGGGCTCCGGTCCCGGCGTTGAGGGCATACGTGTTGTTGTCATTGCACCCGAAATACACGATGCCGTTTTCTATCGCGGGGCTGGAACTGATACTCCCCCCGGTGGGGAACTCCCATAGAAGGTCCCCTGTATCTGCATCGAATGCATGGAATTGATTGGTCCTGCTACTTCCGGTGTAGACGACCCCTCCGGCAACTGCAGGACTGGAATACGCCCCGTAATCCCCTTCAGCAATATGGTCCCAGAGGAGTGCTCCGGTAGAGGCGTCGACTGCGTAGATATTTCCCCCATACGTGTGCACATATACGACTCCATCGGCCACTGCAGGACTGGAAAAGATTGCCTGTTCGTCATACTCCGATCGGGGGATCGCGTAACTCCAGAGGAGATCGCCTGTCTCCTCGCAAAACGCGTAGACGCAACCATCCATGTTCCCGATGTAGATAATCCCGTCTGCTACTGCCGCACTGGAACTCACGGAGCTCCGTATGGTGGTGCGTATCGGCAACTTGTACTTCCAGAGGAGGTCCCCGGAATAGGCGTCAATGGCATTGATCTTGGTTTTCAGGCCGCCGATGTAGGCGACGCCGTTCGAGACTGCAGGGCTCGAACTCACGTAGTCGTTGCGCTCCATGGTGTCATACTTCCAAAGGAAGGCACCCGTCGCTGCATTCAGTGCATAGAGGTTCCTGTCAAGGCTCCCGACATAGACCATGCCGTCCACCACCGAGGGGCTCGATGTCACAGCCGCCCCTGTCTGGAAGGTCCAGAGGAGGGTTGGGACAGGCCTTCTTCCTCCATCGTCGTACACGCCTGAATTATTCAGGTCGGACCGGAACTTCCGGGCCTTTGCCGTCGCAGGGTTGTCCGTGACAGGGAGGATCACTGAGTTGGACAACCCTCCGGATGCCTGGTCATGGACGGAAATACTGACACGTCTCGAATGAACGACGTACTCCGCGGGGACTTGCATGGTCAGGTGGTCCGGTTGCAGGTACTGCGTCACCTGCTCATCGCCATTCCACAGGATGGCACAGGTGGGGGTATATCCCGCGCCATGGACATTGAGCGTGAATGCAGGGCTGTCTTCCACCACGCCCGCGGGATCGAGATCAGAGATCGAGAGCGTCCCGGTGGTGGCTGTATCGGTCACCAGGGTTGCATTGACCGGGCCCTTCACCCCGGCAGTCCGGATCCCAATCGTGTATGCTGTGGAAGGGGCAAGCCCTGTCGCAGTCCAGGTCTCTTTCCCGGCAGACACGTTCTCCCTGAACACCCCGTCCAGGTAGACCATGACGTGGGAGAACCCGAGAGTTGCGGGATCGGTCCAGGCCCACGCGATCTCGGCCCCATTCACAGTGGTGGCGTGCAGGTCGGTTACGCTCTCCGGGGGGTTGTCCGGGAGTGTGGTGAGTGCATAGAGGTAGCCGTCATATCCCTGTGCATAGACGACGCCGTGTGCAATGGCCGGGTTTGTAAATCCCGATTCATCCGTGGCATAGTTCCAGATGAGATCGCCGGTGACCGCGTCGAGGGCATAGAGGGTGCCGCCATTATTTCCAAAATACACGACACCGTTCGCGACCGAGGGGCTCGACCTTACCGGGCCACCCGCAGCGTAGGTCCAGAGGAGATCTCCCGTCACTGCATCGAGGGCATAGAGGGTGCCATCGTCGCTCCCGATATACACGACCCCGTCTGCCACTGCCGGACATGAATCTCCCCACCCTCTCACCGGATAGGTCCAGAAGAGTGCTCCCGACAGGGCGTCGAGGGCATAGAGGTTTCCGTCAGAGCTCTGGACGTAGACGACGCCGTTCGTGACCGCAGGACTGGAGTAGGAGAGTTCGCCACCTGTCGTGTAATTCCACAAAAGTGAACCCGTGTCCGCATCAAGTGCATAGACTTTGTGATCGTTGCTCCCGAAGTAGACGACGCCGTACGCCACCGCAGGACCCGACCTCACCTCGCCGCCCGTGGGATAGTCCCAGCGGAGGGCCCCGGTGGACGCGTCAAGGGCATAGAGGTGGTAATCCCAGCTGCCGGCGTAGACGGTCCCATCTGCTACGGCCGGACTGGAATACACAACTCCGCCAGTCCGATATTTCCAGAGGAGGGCCCCGGTGGACGCGTCAAGGGCTGACACGTTCCTGTCGGTGCTCCCTACATAGACGACGTTGCCTGCGACTGCGGGACTGGACCATCCTCCTCCCTGAGGGGCGTTCCAGATGAGATTGCCGGTGACCGCGTCGATCGCGTTGGTGTCGTAAATCCCGCAGATATAGACGACTCCATCTGCCACCGCAGGGCTGGACCCGTAATAACTCTCGGTCATGTACTTCCATAGCAGTTCATTCCCGGGTCTCGTCCCGCCGTCATCGTAAACTCCGGAGTTGGAGGAGTCGGACCGGAACTTCCAGGCAGTTGTACCGGTGAGCTGATCCCGTACAAGGAAAAACACCGTGTTGGATACAACCCCCGTCGCACTTTCATGGACCGTGATATTCACGAAACGGGGGTTTTGGACCATCTCCGCAGGGATATCGATGCTCAGGTGGTCCGGAGCAAGGAATTGCGTCGGCTGCTCGTCGCCGTTCCAGAGGATAACACAATTCCCTGAAAATTCCGTGCCGTAGACATTGAGGGTGAAGCCGGGGCTGCCCGCTCCCACTGAGGACGGGTCGAGGTGCGAGATCGAGAGTGCACTGGTGCTGGCCGTATGGTTCACCCAGGTCCCGTTTATCGCTCCCATCTCCCCGACTGTCCTCGCCCCAATCGTATATGCTGTCGACGGGGAAAGTCCGGTAGCGGTCCAGGTCCCGGCACCCTTCGTAACATTCTCCCGGAACACGCCGTCGAGGTATACCATAACGTGATCAAAGTCGATATCCCCGGGATCCTTCCAGGTCCAGCGAATCTGGTCGGGTTGATACGTGGTGTTGTCGAGATCGGTGATTCCCGACGGCGGGGTGATTCTCGGATCGATCACATCCCCCTTCTTGATAAAAAAATTATCAAATGCGACTTTTACCAGTTCATCTCCGAACGCATATTCATGGCTCCATGCCCTGATCATGAAGGTGACATCACGGGCAGACATGATGTCGCCCTCGATGCTCTGTGAGAGAACCCAGTCATGGGAAACTTCATCGAAGTAATACCCCTCGAATGTGGTGCCGGTTCTTACCAGCCGTAATTTTCCATCGGTATCATTGGTAACGGAGAGAAGTATTGAGTCTGCAAAATTCGTCGTATAATGATCTCCCGGAGCAAAACCATCCGATATTCCATAACTGGCACGTTCAACCGTGTAAGTATAGGGGGATCTTTCAATCCAGAGACCCGCTCTCACGCCATTATTCGACGGCCAGGCGATAAGGTGATAATCGACCTGGACATCAAAATCGCCTCTTAACATATATTTACTGGCATATCCTGCATAGAAGTTCTCACCGGATGAATCAGAGGGCAGGGTAATTTCCAGCTGCAGATTTGTTTCGTCAGTTTCCGGGCCCCCGTATTCGAGAATGTCCCAGATCGCAGAATCGCACGTATTATCATTGAAATCATCATACGTGGTAGGTTCCTCTGTGGAAGATCCGAACGCATAGAGATTGCCGTCATCGCACCCCACGTAGACTATCCCGTCCGCGACCGCCGGGTCGGAATAGACGAACCACTCTCCCATGGAATAATCCCAGATGAGTGCTCCCGTTTCCGCATCAAGTGCATAGAAGCTTGTCTCGTACCCAAGGGTCCCTACATAGACAACCCCGTTTGCGACCGCCGGGCTGGAATCCACTTCATCCCCCGTCGAATAAGACCAGAGAAGTTCTCCGGTTGTTGCATCGAGCGCATACATGTTCTCGTCGTAACTGCCCACATACACAACTCCGTCCGCAACCGCAGGACTTGACCGGACCGTATCGCCTGTCGCATATGTCCAGAGGAGCAACCCCGTCGATGCGTCGAGGGCATAGACATTGTGATCATCACTTCCGACATACACGGCACCGGATGCGACCGAAGGGCTCGAATGAACCGGGCCCCCGGCCGTATAGTTCCAGAGTAAGGACCCATTGGATGCATTGAACGCGTAGATGTTCCCATCCTCGCTTCCCACGTACACGACACCGTCAGCGACGGCAGGACTCGATCCAACCCGTGGTCCCACCGTCGTATACTCCCAGACAGGATCGCCGGTGACCGCATCAAGTGCATACACGTTCCCGTCAAAGCTCCCCACATAGACAATCCCGTACGCGACTGCGGGACTGGAGATCACTGCGTCCCCTGTGGTGTAGTTCCAGAGGAGTGCCCCGGAGGACTTGTTGAACGCGTAAACGTTGTTGTCCCATGATCCGGCGTATACGACCCCTTCCGCGACGGCAGGACTTGATTGTATCCCCAGCCCGGCGGCGGAGTTCCAGATAAGACCCCCTGCCTGGGCGTCCAGTGCATAGAGGTTCCCGTCGTTACTCCCGACATAGACGACACCGTCCACTATGGCCGGGCAGGAACGCACTTCGCGACCCGTGGAATATTTCCAGAGCAGTGTCCCGTCCGGTGTTACGCCCCCGTCGTCGTACACGCCGGAGTTGGAGAGATCGGACCGGAACTTCCATGCCGGCCCATCGGCTACCGCATTCGCGGATGCAAAGAAAATAAGGATACACAATACTGTGATTGCAAAAAATGGTTTCATATGACTCCTGACTGAATATTTCCATATGCATTATATATATCTTCGTGATATTCTTTTGAATCCCCCTAAACGAGTGCATATCAGGTTTTTTCGTCATTTCGTAATAAATCCCGGAATTAAGACTAAAACCAGGCGTTTTTCCGGGAAATAACTGGGAAGCCCCGGTGTTCACATCCGTGAAAGGTCGGATTCAATCGGGAGAAAAAGAGTGAAGGGGATTCTGTCATGGATCTCTGTGCTCCGGCTGTTTCATATCACATTCTGCTCTTCCGCATCCGCGATCTGTTTTTAGCAGCGAGGCCTGGTCCTCGATTCAGAATTATGCTTTATCGGATTAAGATCACGTGATATTCTCGAAGAAGAGGTATCTGGCCGAAATTGTATCGGGGAATTTGAACCAATTGACCGACCTGAAAAATACTCGCCGGAATCCGACACATTCCTGATGCAGGACGACACTATGATAAGAAGGTATATAAATGTTAGAGGAAAACGCCTTCCCGAATACTTGTTATTAATAGAATCGGAAAGGTTTCGCCAGGAAACACGATTACGCTAACAAGGTTTGACACGTGAGGGAGAGACCATGAGTTCTGCCAGCATGGGAGATATTTTCGGCTTTTTCATTATTTTAATCGCCCTTACCTGTGCAGCCTACCTTCTCGGAAGATACTTACACCGGGTATTCTCGGGTGATCGCACCCTGCTTTCTCCACTCTTATTGCCCGTCGAACGCTGGATTTACCGGGTAATCGGGATCAACCCCGATGATGAGAGCAACTGGAAGGGCTATGCCACCGCCATCCTTATTTTTAATGGGATAGGTTTTCTCATGCTCCTAGCACTCCTCCTCGCCCAGGGATGGCTTTTCCTCAATCCTGAAGGAATTCCCGGGTTCGTTCCCGACCTGGCATTCAATGCGGCCGCGAGTTTCGTGACCAATACCAACTGGCAGGTCTACAGCGGAGAGGTCTCGGTCAGCTACCTCACCCAGATCGCAGGCTTTGCGGTGCAGAACTTCCTCTCGGCAGGGACAGGGATATGCGTCGCGATCGCGGTCATGCGTGGACTGACCCGCGTGAAGAACGATCGCCTGGGGAATTTCTGGGTGGACCTCACCCGGGCTGTACTCTATATCCTCATACCCCTCTCCCTGGTCCTGGCAATCTTCCTCGTATCGCAGGGAGTAATCCAGAATTTCGATCCCTATGTCGTGACGTCCGGGATGGGTCCGGGGGGGATACAGACCATTGCAATGGGACCGGTTGCATCCCAGGAGGCAATCAAGGAGCTTGGTACGAACGGGGGAGGATTTTTCAACGCGAATTCTGCGCATCCCTTTGAGAATCCCACTCCATGGACAAACATCGCAGAGATCTTTGCCCTCCTCCTCATCGGTGCGGCGCTCCCGTTCACCTTCGGCAGGATGGCCGGAGATCCCCGGCAGGGAGCGGTGCTCTACGCGGTAATGATCATTATTTTTGCCGGGGCTTTCCTGGGCATTTACCTGGCAGAATCGGCAGGGAACCCGGCTCTCGCGAAACTCGGTGTCCCGGGTCCCTCCCTGGAGGGAAAAGAGGTCCGCTTCGGGCTGGCACCGAGCGTGCTGTTTGCGGTGGCAACCACCGCCACGTCCTGCGGTGCAGTGAATGCAATGATGGACTCCCTCACCCCACTGGCCGGAATGGTCTCGCTTACTCTAATCCTGCTGGGCGAGATCGTCTTTGGTGGAGTCGGCTCCGGGTTTTACACCATGATTGCATTCATGCTGGTCGCGGTCTTCATCGCCGGCCTGATGATCGGCAGGACGCCCGAGTACCTGGGGAAGAAGGTGGAAGCCAGGGAGATGCGGTATGCACTCCTGGCGATACTCACCCCGGGCATCCTCGTGCTTATCCTCTCCGGTATCGCACTGGTTACCCTGGCAGGGCTGTCGGCGATCCTCAACCCTGGGGCCCACGGGTTGAGCGAGATCGTCTATGCGTTCGCAAGCATGGCCAATAACAACGGTTCGGCATTCGCCGGTCTGGATGGAACGAAACCGTTGTACGCGGTTGGGGGAGGGATTGCAATCCTCATCGGCCGTTTCGTGCCTGCGGTCGCCATGCTCGCGGTCGCGGGAAGTGTGGGCCGGAAGACCCCGGTGCCTCCGGGACCAGGAACACTGCCCACGCATACCGCGGTCTTCGCGATCTGGCTGATCGGCGTGATCATTGTGGTCGGGGCCCTTACGTTCTTTCCCCTGCTCGCAGCAGGGCCGATCGCCGAATACCTGCTTATAGTCGGAGGCGTGTAACCCATGGCGAGAAAAAGATACGACCAGGTGAATGCCTTTGATCCTGAACTTCTCTCGGCAGCTTTAGCAGACGCAATCAGGAAACTGGACTTGCGGGTATTGTACCATAACCCGGTGATGTTCCTGGTTGAACTGGGAAGCATTCTCACCACCGTCACGTTTCTCTTCGGGCTCTTCGCATCGGATCCGTCAGAGCCGCTTGTATTCACCGGCCTGGTCTCCCTCTGGCTCTGGCTCACCGTGATATTTTCCAACTTTGCCGAAGCGGTCTCCGAAGGGCGCGGAAAAGCCAGGGCTTCCTCGCTGCGGCAGTCAAAGGGAGACGTCCCCGCCCACAGGGTCCCTGAACCCTCGTTCTCCGCTGTTAGCGAGGATGTCGTTTCGGGATCGCTGAAAGCGGGGAATCTCGTCATCGTTAGAACCGGAGATCTCATCCCGGGAGACGGGGAGGTGGTCCTTGGAGCCGCCCTGGTAAACGAAGCCGCGGTCACCGGCGAGTCGGCACCGGTGGTTCGGGAGGCAGGAGGCGACCGGAGTGCGGTCACCGGGGGTACAAAAGTCATCGCCAGCGAGATTATTGTCAGAATAACCGCCAACCCGGGTGAGAGTTTCCTGGACCACATGATCGCTATGGTAGAGGGGGCCAGGAGAAGGAAGACCCCGAACGAGATCGCCCTCGAGACATTTCTTATCGCGCTCACCGGGGTATTCCTCCTGGTAGTGTTAAACCTCTACCCGGTCACCGCCTACAGTGCGGAAGTTACCGGGCTGGGCGCACCCGCCTCTATCGCGGTCCTGGCAGCGCTCTTTGTCTGCCTGGCACCCACCACCATCGCCGCACTTCTCCCCGCGATCGGGATCGCAGGGATGGACCGGCTCTTCCGGAAAAATGTCGTTGCGATGTCCGGGCGTGCGATCGAGGCCGCAGGGGACGTGAACGTCCTCCTCCTGGACAAGACCGGGACCATCACCCTCGGCAACCGCCAGGCGGTCGCCCTGATCCCCGTGGATGCGGCAGGATCGGAGGATCTCGCGGTCGCGGCATTTTATTCATCCCTGGACGACGAGACCCCTGAAGGGAAGAGTATTGTGGACCTTGTGGAGAAAGATATCCCCCCGATCAGCCGGGATGTTCCGCCAGGCAGCAACGTGATAAAGTTCTCCGCCCAGACCAGGCTGTCGGGGCTCGATCTCGGGGGCTGTTGCTACAGGAAAGGCGCACCCGATGCGATCCTGGCACTGGTGAGAGAAGGGAAAGGGCAGGTTCCGGTGGGGGTGACCGGGATGGTCGAGCAGATTGCGAAAAGCGGGGGCACTCCGCTCCTGGTCGCGAAAGATGGACACATCCTCGGCGCAGTCCATCTCAAGGATATCCTCAAGCAGGGGATCAGGGAGAGATTTTTCGATCTCCGGATGATGGGGATTCGTACGGTCATGATTACGGGGGACAACAACCTGACCGCCACCGCCATCGCTGCAGAGGCGGGAGTTGACGATTTCCTGGGAGAAGCGAAACCCGATGACAAACTGCGACTGATCAAGGATTACCAGTCGCAGGGGTACCTGGTCGCCATGACAGGCGACGGCACCAACGACGCCCCGGCCCTCGCACAGGCGGACGTGGCGGTGGCCATGAACTCAGGGACCCAGCCGGCGCGAGAAGCGGCAAACATCATCGACCTGGACAGCGACCCGACGAAACTCCTTGATATTGTCCAGATAGGAAAGGAGATCCTCATAACCCGGGGAGCACTCACCACATTCTCCATCGCCAACGATATCGCCAAGTATTTTGCTATCATCCCGGCGGTCCTGATCGTCATGTACCCGGGGCTCGCCGCCCTGAATATTATGCAACTGGGGAGCCCGTATTCCGCAATACTCGCGGCGGTCGTCTTCAATGCACTCGTGATACCCCTGCTCATCCCCCTGGCGCTTCGCGGAGTGAAGTTCCGGCCCATGCCCGCAGGCCAGCTCTTCACCTACAACCTGATAATCTTCGGCCTGGGCGGTATCGTGGCCCCTTTCGTCGGGATCAAGGCGATTGACCTCCTTCTCACCGGTCTCGGAGTGGTATGAGATGAACATAATTCCCCAGTTCCGCGCTGCACTGATCCTCTTCGTGGTGCTGTTCCTCATCACGGGTGTCGCCTACCCGCTGGTCGTGACGCTTGCAGGTCAGGTGCTCTTTCCGGTGCAGGCGAAGGGGAGTCTCATTCTCAATGAAACAGGCAGCGTGAAGGGATCGGTACTGATTGGTAAAGAATTCATCGGGAATGAATATTTTATCGGGAGACCCTCGGCCACTGCATTCTCTCCCTACAATGCCTCGGCATCCGGTGGGTCAAATCTGGGACCCACAAATCCTCTGCTATTTGAACAGGTAAATGAGACGATTCTCTTTTTCCAGGCACGAGGCATCCAGGCGCCGTATCCTTCCGACATGGTCACTTCCTCGGGCAGCGGTCTTGACCCCCATATCACCCTGGAAGCTGCAATGGTGCAGGTTCCTGGCATTGCCTCCGCCCGGGCAGTGAACCAGGAGGACCTTCGCACACTCATTCTGTCCCATGCCGAAAGCGGGACATTCCTCTTTACCCAGGACCAGTATGTAAACGTCTATCTCATGAACCTGGACCTTGACAGGATGTACGGGTCTGGGGACAGCATGTGGGGATCATCGTGACCCTGCATGAAAATTCAAGAAATAATCCTGCCAGTGGTGAAGAAGAGGGTGTGGATACCAGGCCCTCCCCGGAAGATTTTCTTGCAGTCGCCCGGGAGGAGGAGCAAAAGAAAACCAGGGGAGAACTTACCATCTATCTCGGGTACGCTGCAGGGGTTGGTAAGACCTATGCCATGCTTCTTGATGCCCTTCAAAGAAAGGCCGAGGGGAAGGACGTTGTGATTGGCTATGTTGAGACGCACCGGAGATCGGAGACCGATGCCTTGGCCGCACGGCTGCCCGCAATCCCGACCAGGTCGGTAAACTATCTGGGGATGGCACTTATAGAACCGGATATCGATGCGATCATCGCCCGAAAACCAGAAATTGTACTGATCGACGAACTCGCGCATACTGATGCACCAGAGCTTCGTCATAAAAAGAGGTTCCAGGACGTCGAGGAACTTCAGAATGCCGGTATCTCCGTATATACCACGCTGAATATCCAGCACCTTGAAAGCCTGAATGACGCTCTGCTCCAGATTACCGGGATCCATGTGCAGGAAACAGTCCCCGACTCGGTAGTAAGGAGTGCTGACCATCTGAAGCTGATCGATATCCCGCCGGATGAATTACAGAAACGGCTGCAGGAAGGTAAGGTATACGTAAAAGACATGGCAAAGGATGCCATCACCCGGTTTTTCGAGGAAGGCAACCTTATGGCCCTGCGGCAGCTGACCCTCCGCCAGGTAGCAGGAATGGCGGATACACGTCTGCTTCGTCATATGCGGATGAAAGCAGTCGAAGGGCCGTGGCCTGCCACAGAGCGGGTACTGGTCGGGATCCGGCCGGGACCTTATGCTGAACGCATGGTCCGCGCCGCATACCGAATGTCGATGCGTCTCAATGCTGAGTGGGAGGTGCTGTTTGTGGAGACGCCGGACGAGATGAACCTCTCCGACCAGGAGAGGAGATGGATAAACGAGGCACTTTCCACGGCTCACAAACTTGGCGGACATATCGTGCGCTATCGCGGAGCCAGTGTAGCGGACGAGTTAATCCGCTACGCCCGGGCACACAACGTGACCATGATCATCCTTGGAAAACCCCGCGGCCTGGATATTCTCATCTCACCCGTATACCGGATCATGAGAGCGACAAAGGGGATCGATATCTATCTTTTTGACTGGAAGGCGGAGTTTCCCCTTCCTTTCCACCAGAACCTCCCCTTATTGCTCCCACGCCATTATTTAATCGGCCTTGTAGGAGTGGTTGCTGTGACACTGTTGAACTATTTCCTTCTGGGCACGATAAGCGAGGCAAACATGCTCATCCTTCAGCTGCTCCCGGTGGTACTAATCGCGTATTTCTTTGGACGAGGCGCCTCTGTGTTTACCGCGATCATGAGCGTGCTGGTGTTCGATTTCGTGTTTGTCACCCCATATTTCAAATTAACCGTGCAAGACTGGGAATATTTCATCTCTTTCATCGGGTACGTATTCATAGCCCTGCTCATCAGCTATCTCGCAACCCGCCTGCGCTACGTAGTGCAGCAGGTATGGAGGAGCGAAGTAAAAGTCTCCGCAATTTCGGGACTCTCCAGGGAGCTTGCAGAGGCGGGGGGGCGTCCGGAGGTTATCGATGCGTTGATACGGCAAGGGAAATCAGTCGGTGCAGAAAAAGTGACCATCTTCCTCCCAACGGAGGGTTTGCTGGGAATCAAGGAAGGCGACCGCGACTACCCTTCGCCTGAAAAAGAGGACATGATCGCAGAGTGGGCATACGGAAACGGTCTCCCTGCAGGAAGAGGGACTAATACGCTTCCGAACGCTGCGGGTACGTATGTTCCCCTCAAGGCCCAGAAGATGACGTTCGGTGTGATGGGATTTTTCTTCCCGTCAGAAATAAAAGAGATATCCCCCGAAACCCTTGAAATGCTGGAGACCATTACACAACTCGGTGCGCTCTCACTTGAAAGGATCAAATAATGGCATTCCTGTATTTTTTATATAAAATCTTCTCCCAAACCGTACTTTTTCAACAGATGAGGTAATTTTTGCACAATCAGAACAACCCGCATTGGAGAAAACAGTGTCATCATTACTTGCTTTAATCATAGGAGAATTCGACAAAGCAGGTTCTCAAGGATCAACATCTGTACCTCCCAAAATTGTGATCCAAATCCATGCCAGCACTTTCCAATGTAACGTCTCCCGTTCATTTTCGGGAAGCTCCTGACAGGCACGGCCTTATATGAATCCCGCACTAAAAAATCACTTTTCGGGAGGATTTCCTCCACCGGGCCCTTTCTCAACAGCAGGTCCCTGTTTCTTGTTTTTCTGTCCCTTCCACCACCGGTACACCAGCCATGCGACTAGGCCGAGGATGACGAGCGGGATTAAGGAGATAATGATGATGAGCAGGCCCGCGGTCACCGCAAGGAGGCCTGCAATACCCTCATTGATCACCCCCACTAAAGAAAACCCGTCGTTTCCTCCAACCGGTTCCGGTTCCTGCAGGGTTACCGTTATCGTGGCATAGTCGACCCTGTTGTCAAGGTATTTGAGGCGGCCATCGATGCGGTCGATCTCGACCTGCACCCGTTCGATCTGTTCCTGGACTTCAAGGATCTCGGAGACGTTTTCAGCCTTTTCCATGATCCTCATGTATTGGGTCAGCTGGCCGGCAAGGGCGGACCGCCTGGCATTGAGGTCGATGTACTCCTCGGTAACGTCATCTGCCTGCAGCGATTCCGATTTGAGGACTCCAAGTGTTTTTATTTCATTGACAACAGGATTGAACGAGGATGCCGGGACTCTCATTGTGAGGACTGCATACAACCGGTTCCCTGAACGGGTATCGACCGACATTGAACCAACATACCCGCCGTGTGAGGTAGCGGTTGATTGAAGGGAGTCAAGAGTGTTCCTGACATCCTTCACCTCGAGGCTGATACGCGAGGTCGTGATGATTTTCTGGTCGGCTGACAGGTCACTTGCGGCGACGGGCGTATACCCGGCTATGCCCGGGGCTACCGGAACCGGTGCATACTCTTCGGTATATAAATTATCCATCCCTCCGTACCCGCTCCCGGCTGAAGAGACCTTCTGGTCGAGCTCCGGAGCAATACATCCTGCGGAGGCCAGGACTACTGCGATAAGGATCCCAAGGATGACAATGTTACGCATCATACCTCTCAATACACACATAAGATAATAAAATCTGGTTTAACTTTGAAAATATTCGTAGTTAACCGGTTGTTCGCCCCGAATAATTTCCGGGAAGAATTGATTTTTTGGTAAACGGTCCTTTCCTTCAGCTGTTATCAGTCTGAAAATAAGACATAGGAACTCCTGATGGCAGGGATCTCGAACTGCATAATCATCGATTTTCGTGGCCCTTCCCAAATATTTATTACTTTCCTGACTCATCTCTCCGTCCATAGAAGATATTCGCACCATGCCGGGGTGTTTATCGTATCGTTCATTCCACTTCCTTACCGGATCATGGCACTAGTCCGGGAGCAGAACCGGCTCTTCGGATTTCCCATGGATCGCCTCGCCCGTATCATCGGGGAGTGCGGTTTCCGGTGCGGGTGCTGCGGGACCTGCTGCACACGTTCTGTGAACGGCCATGTTTTCCTTCTCGATCACGATGTCAGGCTGATAAGGACAATCGATCCTGACGCTGTCGAGCCTGCCCCCGGCCCGGAGTTCTGTGACGATTCCGGTACATCCTATGTATCCGGATTTGCGCTCCGCACAAAGGGAGATCCTGAAGGGTCATGCTGGTTTCTGGAGAACTCACGTTGCCGGATTTATGAACAACGTCCATCCGCCTGTCGCATCTACCCGTTCATGCTGCGCCGTAAGCCGGATGCTGAAGGAAACGTTGACTGGCGCTTCTTTGCCCAGGGAGGCGGACACGGAGAATATTACCATCCATTATCATGGGAGGTATGCCTCGCACTCGCCTGTGATATTATTATGCATGAGCATGCCGTCCTGACGCAGGAGATATCGTTTCTGGAAGTGGTGGAAAAATATTTTTCAAAGCACGGGATCCAGCCTGATAACACACCCTGCAATGACCCGGGCCGGCAGTTTCCAGATGGTGGTCCGGTTCCGGTCATGGTATATCATGCGGGAACACTCGAAAAACATCAGGTCATGAAAAAGTTATGATCCCTGTATTCATGAACTGAGTACATTTTTTCTTCCCTGCACCCCGGTTAAATGGTGAATCTTCATCGCCTCATGGTTTTTATCTGATTTCCGCTGACCAGCTGATGTTCGATAAGCTCATACTATCGAATGCATATAGTGAACCTGATTACAATGTCTGACGACCATTTCCATCTCCTCCAACCGGTATCTCCCGGGAAGTCCCCTGGCTGGCTTCGTGTACTGGAGATAGTGGCGGGCATCATCCTCGTATGCACAGCACTTTATGTCTGGGTATATCCTGCAGTTGCAATTGAAGTATATGTTTTCCTCTTTGCCATTGCGCTTTTAATCCTTGGATGTATGCGTATTATTTCCGGCATTGCGGCACATAACCTTGCGACCGCATTACGGGTGCTTTTTATAATCGTCGGCATTCTCCTTGTTTTTATTGGGGGTTATGCCCTTGCATACCCCTTTATAGGGGCGCTTACACTGGTTTACTTCTTTGCATTCGGGCTCCTTTTCACCGGTTTTGACAGGATCGCACTATCAGGAACTGAAAAGTGCACCGGAACACGAACATGGCTGATGTACCTCACGATTATTGCCGGAATTTTTGCCGTCATCATCTCGCTCGCCATTCTTTATTACCCTGGGTTCGGTCTCGCACTGGTTTTTCTCCTCATTTCGCTCGAACTGTTCCTTCTTGGAACTGAGCTTGTCGCAGCCGGGATTACAGGAATAACCCTCCTTAAACTATGAATTTTTACAACGGGGGATGTGGGGGCCGATCCACACAAATATTGGGGTGATACCATGGAAAATGAATCCACGACAACGAATGCCAGAAAAATGATGCTGGATTATGCGGAACTGACAGGCCTCATCGGACCGGTTGTTTCGCCGTGACGGTACCTGCGGACAGACGCCTTTGCAGTGTGTAATTTCCTGGGAGACTATGCCAGGATAAATGATGAAAACAGTCTTAATCTCGCCATTTGTCTGGTCAATCAGGTCCATAATACGCTGGGACGCCACCGTGACGACGACATGCGGTCGGGCTGGATTAGCGGGCTTGATGAAGAACAGGGTCCTCTTCACCCGACGATAGGTGGGCTCAGGACCGGAAAACCCCTGAAAGAACGTAGCAGGGACGAGATCATGGATGATTACCTCGAATGGGACAGCGACGGACAGTACTACCATTACCTGAAAAAATGGATATTCGCACTTAACCGGGTAAGTTCAGTCACCGGTGACCAGAAGTATACCTTGTGGGCCATAGAGCTGGCAGGAACTGCCCATGCCGCATTCAGTTACGTCCCTCCATCCGGAGGGAAAAAAAGGATGTACTGGAAAATGAGCATTGACCTTTCCTATCCACTCGTCTTTTCAATGGGGATGCATGATCCGCCTGACGGATTAATCACCTACAATGAACTGCAGACAATGATCAGAGAGAATCAGGATACATACACGGGACCTGGCCTTTACCAGGAGTTCTCTGATATCGGGGGTATCTGCAGGGGAATAATCCCGGCAACCGATGATCCGCTCGGCATAGGGGGTCTCATGTCTGATGCGTTCAGACTAACACGACTTGTCCGAAAAAATAACCGGCAGTATGAAGAACTCCTGATAAATGTCCTCAATTTTGCATTGGCCGGCCTTTACGCATTCGTGAAGAGCGGGGCACTTCATTTCCCGGCCGGGAACCGCATCCCGTTCAGGGAAATCGGCCTTTCAATCGGCTTTAAGGCCATAGAGGCCATCCATGAATTGCTCGGGGAGGATAGTGCCTTATTCAGCGGTAAAACCAGAATAAAGCACCAGATTGAATCCTTCACAAAGTATGCACCGTTAGCCTGTGAAATAGAAAATTACTGGATGACCGAAAGAAACAGGAACGCCGCGACCTGGGTACAGCACAGGGAGATCAATATGGTGATGCCCGCAACCAGTCTTGATCCGGGAGGGTTGCTCGGGACCGGAGGAGGAACAGAATATGCTCCGTCAGGTTGATTTTCAGGCCCTGCAGAAATGAGGGTACTACCTAGGCTGAAAAGTCCTGGAGTGTTGACTGGCGGGAATGCAACATATCATTGAGGAGGGTCCCTTCACTGACAAAACGCTTCACCGGTAACGTCATATTTAGGGAGATGTGGTCCAGTGCGCTCCTCATATCCTCAAATTCGAGCGGCCGCCTTA
>JBFYKV010000197.1:0-11372 GCA_041305745.1 Methanoregulaceae archaeon
TGAAATTTATCAATGAGCATTCCGCCCGGTATGGTTATCTTTCGGGCTGGATTCACTCGTGGTAAATGATGGTTGTCCCGCCTGAATAGGACCTGTGATGAGCGATTCAGGCAGGCCGTGCATCTATTTCGGGTGGAAGCAGCTGGCTGATAAGTATATCCGGTACCTGTTTTGAGGTATGTACCGCCATGTCAAAGTATGCCCGGTTATCCCGGTTGCCATTGTAAACGAGATTGATCTCGAAATTGGTGTCCATAAGCGTGACTGCACCGAGCGTGGTGACCACCGCACGCCGTTCCGATATCGTCCTTTCCTGTCCTACCACGAGTCTCTGCCGGTCGCCATCAATATCCGAGATTATCTCGTTCTCGTACGAGAGGACCGTGATGTGTGTGTTCCCGATTGTCACTACCTGGCCCTCCGGGAACGATACGCCATAGTTGGTAGTGAAGGGTAACGGAGTACCGGGTGATGCATTCGTAACAGAAACAGACATCGTCAGAAAGGCTGCCGCTATGACAATGAGGGCGAGAACAATTACGGCGATGATGATCTTTATCCCGGTTCCAAAACCACCCTTTCCCTGTTCCCGTGTACGTTCCTCTGCCTTTCCCAGTTTCCGTCCCTTTTCTTCCGCCAGTTCACGCTCCCGCTGCCGTTCCTGTTCCTGTTTCCGTCCCTTTTCCTGTTCCCGCTCTCTTTCCCGGGCTTGTTCCTCATCCCGTGTAGATAGATCATCCATGTTAAACACCACAGTTTCTTTGAAATATTTTCATCATTCCTGCAAAAGCAGTTTTTTGTTTCCCGGATGACTTTTTTTGGTGATAGAGGCCTCATCCGGTAATTTCACCTGATTCAGGTAACCATTTCAGAACATTACGGAATGTAGTGGAATTATTATAAATATTTATCTGATTTTTACAAAATCTGAAGATGAATTCAGGTTTAAAACGGTTTAATGAGAGTAGATGAACCGTGAACGAGCTGGGGGCTCTCCTCGGGATGATACCGGCAGGCCATGTGAAAAATTGTTCCCGTGACTCAGTTGCGGAAATTCCGGATTGATTCACTTTTTGCAACCACAGGCAATATATATATACATTTTTTCGTAATATGAAAATGCCTATGCTATAGGTACTCAACATTTGTATACAGTGATAATATGGAACGGAGTAAAAAATGACTGATAATCCCAAAGTAAAGGCCAGTAAAGCCGTCGATGATGCACGCGTGGCTGCACATGCTGCATATGATGATGCAGCGGTTGCCACCCATAATGCCCTCAAAGATGCAGGAGAGGCAGCACAGAACGTATCGGATGATGTGAAGATCGGGGTCCACAAGGCCGTTTCTGATGCGAAAATCGCAGCACACAAGACCGGATCAGAATTGAAAAAAAAGTAGGCGGTGAAAAATGATTATTGAACTGGCAATACTATTCCTCATACTGGCACTGGTCGCCTATATACTTGGTGCACGGGGAGTAGCAGGGTTTTCCATGAATATCGCGAAGTGGCTCATAATTATCTTCATCATTATTGCCATCGTGGCATTCATATTGTAGCGGGTATCCCTCTGAGGGAACAAAGAATAAAACGGGCGATGCGATGCAGGAAAGGGGGTATCTCCTGATCCATCCTTTTTTCATGGTTGCATCCCGGTAACGCTTTCATTAAATATGCCGGCCATCCGGCCTTCCTGCCACGAAACAGGATGTGTATAGATAACCGTCGAATCCCGGATGCAGGAGCGGGTAACGATTCTTCCGGGTTCCTGGTTCATGGTCATGAACGATCTCGTTCCTGTGGTAATCAATGCCGAAAATCCCCGTTGATTCAAATTTTGCAACACCGGGCAAGTGGTATATACTCATATATGCTATGATGGTCAGCCCTGGATTGATGGATAAAAATTTTATTATAAACAATAAAATTTCTTTAATCATCATATCAGGGAAAAGGAGTTGGAAATAATGACAGACAGTCCAAAAGTAAAGGCCAGTAAAGCCATCGATGATGCCCGTGTGGCTGCACATGCCGCAACTGATGATGCACAGGTCGCCTCCCATAATGCCCTCAAAAATGCAAAGGACGCCGCCCGTACCACACGCGATGAGGCGCAGAACGTCCAGAAGAGGTCAGATAAATTTAATATTGAATCCCACAGAGACGATGCCAATGTTAAAATCGCGGCACACGAGGCCAGATCCGAATTGAAGAAGAAGTAATGGTCAAGACTACCGGCGGGTTATACCATCTGGCGATTATTGTTCTCCCTACAGTTCGCAGATCCCTTTAACAACGAATACTTTTTGAATGCTGACCCCCCTTTGATCAGGAATCCGGGTCTTTTATCATCTTAATTCTAAATTAAACGTTTTTGAGAGACTTCAGGGTGACCGTGACGTTCCCGGGCCGCACGAAAATGGGAAAGGTCCGATATCCTGGCGAGGGTCCTGAATGGTTTTTTTGGTTTTTACCCTTATCCCTGATTGTGTGAATTCAGTGCATTACACTGGATAATTTCCTTCAGATGAGAACGCGGTGTATCCTGCACTTTCAGGAGTATGTGGCGTAATTCTGGCTCCCGGCCAGATAATCAGGGGTTTTTCCGAATCAGATTGTCCATTAACTCCACCTGGATCTTCTGTATCTCAAGCATCCTCTGTCCCTGGTTGAACAGGAGGTGATCAATTTTTTTATGCAGCTGGTGGATTTCCATTTCAATATTCAGATTTATCCGGTAATCGTTCTCGGCATTAAGCCGGTCCCGCGCCTCCAGCCGTTTCTGACTCATGATGATAATAGGGGCCAGGATGGCAGCAATTGCCGAGAGGACAAGGTCGAGCATGTGATAGGGATACGGGTCGAATGGTCCTATAACAACGAGGAACGAATTTACGGAGAACCACAGGAACATCACTCCGATAAAAGAGATGATGAATATCCAGCTCCCTGCAAAGTCGGCGATATGGTCACAAATCCGACCTCCGAGACTCAGTTGCTGGTCAAATTCGACATTGATATTTTTGGCGAGAAGTGAATGGTTTTTCATAGTCCGGATGACGGTTGCTTCCAGTAAGGCGAGCTCTCTTTTTTCGTCCTCTAAAACCCCCTCTATATAAAGAGCTTTGAAGTGGTCGAGATCAACCCGGCAGATATATCCGTCGGATGACCACGCGGGATATTTGTTCCGGATCAGCCCGGTGATCTGCTCCGAAACCGATTGTGCGGGTACTATTTCTTCCGGTTTTTTGGGCTCACTGCAAATCTGGCAGAAAAATGTCTGGTTATTGACCATCGTCGTGTTCACTCCATTCGAGATCAATGACTCTGCATTCTCAATATATAGAGAATAGTGCTCTCGTGATCCACCGGGGATCCGTGTGCTTAAAAATGACACCTGCGGTAAGAACGCAAAACAGATCCCTTTTGCCAGTAGCAGTTACTGCAGACATTTCTGCATGGTTCAGAGAGGAATTATAAATATCAATCAAATACCGGCCAGACCATGATGTCCCACACAGAACGTTCCACACAAATCTCCAATGGAAACGATCATGTTGCCAGTACAATCGGGTTTATTATCCCATCTTGTTAATGTAGTACCAAGTGTCTGTTTTTTGGACACAATAAAAAAGGAGCCAAAATTATGAGACATATCAGTGTTCTAACAATTGCCATCGGTATTGCGATGGTCCTGCTTTCAGCGGGTGGATTTGCCAGTGCGGCAACCACTACCACAGGCGACGTGTCAGAGTCCAGTTCGTTCGTATGGACGATCTCCTCCAACGCAATCGATGGCGTGCTGGTGCCGGGAGAGGCCCAGTCAACAACCGTGTACGGTGAGAATACCCAGGCAACGGGCGGAACGTCCAGCTATACCAAGTCTTTCAGTTTTGATACCGGAAACAAGGTCCAGAACCAGTATAACGTCGATTCGAGTAAAATCTTCACGTTCGACGGAATCGGAGACGGGAACGGGACCGGGAGAGCTGTATCAGACGAATATATCGGGATTGATACCATGGGAATGCCGCAAAGCACTTCTTCGGTAACCAGTGACCCGTTTATCGCCTCAGAATATCCGGTCATACCCGCATTCCATAACGTAGTCAATGCAGGGAGTTCATTTGACCTTGCACAGGGTTCGGTTGTGACCCAGGGGCAGTCCAGGACCGTTACTCCTGACGCCAGTGTACCTGTCGCCCTGAATTACCGTATAAGCCTGCATGGCCTTGGTAACGAACCTGCCGTCGGATCGGTAAGTGCCTTCATGAACGGACACCTGGAAGCAGGAAGAGGGAATACCACCGAAAAAGCCCAGGACATAGTATTTTCGCAGACTTCATCCGCCAGCGGATTGATCTCAGCGTTTGACAAGACCATGAATTACGAATCGGGTCTCAACCGTTTCAGGGTCTAACCCTTTTTTTTCTGAAAAACCGGGGATATTCCATGTTTATGCCGGTTTTTTTTACCAAACCTGTTAACTCTGGTTCTATTGGAATTCCGTGCTTTTAAGAATGCCCGCAAGGCGATTTTCTCTAAACAGTATTCTTGAAAAAGACCTGCCACGGGGTAACATCGCCGCACTCAGGAAGGCTGCGGGCGGGAAACTCCTCGTTGCGACTGCCGGCGGTACCAGGGTCAGCGTCGTGAAGGACGCATTAAAGTCCGGTGCCGACATCCTTGTCGTCGGCCGGGCAATCACTGCAAGCAAGGACGTGCACAGTGCGGCCGGGTCGTTCCTCGAAGAGCTGAACAAGGAAGAGATAGACCAGTTCAGGGTCATGACTGATT
Source organism: Methanoregulaceae archaeon (assembly GCA_041305745.1). Taxonomy (GTDB): domain Archaea; phylum Halobacteriota; class Methanomicrobia; order Methanomicrobiales; family Methanospirillaceae; genus UBA467. The sequence goes on from JBFYKV010000197.1 coordinate 4,803, forward strand.
TTTAATCATCCTTATATAGATCTATTTTTTGATGGAGAGTTTATAATGAACTTATTTTTCGTCACGGCCTCCAGGGAATTTTAAGATTTTTTGTTAAAATCACGGATGGGGCCTAAAAGGCCGCGGTGGTGTGAAGGTTTCCATGGCTGATCAGCAATGTTATGACAGATTTCTTCCGTTTTATTTTAAATAACAGCATAGCTCCTTTACTCACTGCTTTCAGCGAGACGAAAAATCAGAATTTCGGGATGACCCGCCCGGTATCTTCCCAATATACCCGGTACTCGTCACCGAACTCTGTAATCAGCATCCCCTCTCAGTAATCGCGTCATCGGGGCGAAGAACCAGATTTCCCTGGAATCCGCACGTACTTTTGACTCCACGTTATCAGTGGCCAGAGGAGGAGGACTGGAGCAGTGCACAGGATGATGAACACCCATTGGGCGGCAGTGAGCGGAACCGTTGAGAACAGAGCCCCACCATACTGGACGATCAGGATCTGGATCACCACAATCCCCGCCATAATCCCGAAAAATGCCGGATTCCCCTTGAAAAACGGGGGCATGATGCCATTGATCCCACGGCAGTTGATCCCATTCCAGACCTGTGCCACGACAAATGCAGCAAAGAATGCTGTCGCCTGCTGTTCAGGTGATTCCATGAACGGGAGGCCGAATACCACGACCAGCATACCGACCAGGATATAGACGGATGCCGTGATCAGGATCGCCCTGAGCATATACGGGGTGATCACAGGGTCGTCCCGTGGCACAGGCCGCCGGTTCATCAGTGCGGGATGGGGGGCCTCTGAACAGAGGGCAAGAGCCGCGAGCGAATCCATGACGATATTGATCCAGAGGAGCTGGATGATGGTGAACGGGGGAGGGTACCCCAGCACGGGAGCGAGGAAGGAGAGCATCGCGGCCGAGATGTTGATGGTCAGCTGGAAGATGAGGAACCGCTGGATGTTCTCAAAGAGTGCTCTCCCCCACCAGACGGCATTCTTGATGGTCGGGAAGGAATCGTCGAGCAGGATGATGTCGCTCGCCTCCCGTGCCACCTCGGTCCCTGCAATTCCCATTGCGAGACCGACATCGGCGTGGCGGAGGGCAGGCGCATCGTTCGTACCGTCACCGGTGACGGCAACGACTTCTCCTTCCCCCTGCAGTGCCTGGACCATGAGCAGTTTGTCAGAGGGTTCTGACCGGGCCATGACATCCAGGCGCCGGGCTGCTGCGCCGCGTTCGCCCTCAGGCAACGACCGGAACTCGCTGCCGAGCAGGACAGTTCCCGTGGAGAGGATCCCCGTCTCGCGTGCGATAGCTGTTGCCGTCTCCGGGCTGTCACCCGTCACCATCTTTACCGTAATGCCTGCGTCATTGCAGGTCCTGACGGCATCGGGCACGTCAGGCCGCACCTCATCCCGGATTCCCACGTATCCGTCCCAGGTCAGTGAAGAAGGATCGGATCCATCGGGTGGGAGTTTGGAATGGGCAAATGCAAGCGTGCGCATGGCACGACTGGCAAGCGTCTTAATGTGCGAGAGGTCCGGGGATGGAGTACACCGTTTCGCGACGATCTCGGGAGCTCCCTTGACCAGGAGAAATGACCTGCCTTCGAGCGTGACGACCGTCGACATCTGCTTCCTGTTCGAATCAAAGAGCTCCTGGGAGATGGGGGGATGGAGCGAACGCAGTTCCTGGTACGAGAGCCCTGCCCGGTGAAGCCAGCGGAGCAGGGCCGCCTCGGTCGAATTTCCCACCGTCACGAGCCTGCCCTCTCGTGACTCGAGTTCCGCGGTGCTGTTCACCGCTGCGTTGAGGGTGACCCAGCCCCTGGTTGACGTCGGGATTCCCGGTTCTGAATCCGGGTACTCAACGGATGAAGCGACCACGTCCATCTGGTTCATTGTCAGGGTGCCGGTCTTGTCGGTGCAGATGACCGTCACCGACCCCACCGTTTCACAGGCAATCAGCCTCCGCACGAGACTGGACGCCCGTGTCATCTTCCGCATGGTGAGGGCCAGGGAGACCGTGACACTGACCGGCAGGCCTTCCGGAACAGAGACGACGATGATGATCACGGCGAACATGAAACTGTCCAGGACATACTGGGCAATGGTGGCCGGGCTCTCCAGGTAGACGCCGGTAAATATCCCCTGGATCAGCAGGGTCGCGATGATCAGGCCTGCCATTCCGTATCCGAACTTGCTGACGAGTGTCGCAAGCCGCCGGAGTTTCAGCTGCAGCGGGGTTTCCGGGCGGGACCCCTCGGCAAGCTCTGCAGCAATCCGGCCCATGCGGGTCGCATTCCCAGTTGCACCGACGATCATGCGCCCGCGGCCGGCGGTGACCAGGGTTCCTTTCAGGACCGTGTCCTCCATGATCTTGTCCAGGGGTTCGCTCTCCCCGGTGAACGCTGATTCATCCACCTCAAATCCTGAAGCTATGAGGAGGTACCCATCGGCCGGGACCATATCGCCCGCTTCCAGGATGACGAGATCACCTGCCACCAGGTCCCGCATGGGAATAGTGGAAGCACGATCATCCCGGATCACCTTGATGCCGGTATCTTCCCGCATGGCATTCAGGGCTTCAAACTCCCGGTTGCTCCGGTATTCGGTGACAAACGAGATGCTGGTCGCGAGGAGTACGGCGAGGAGGATCCCGATAGTGTCGATCAGGCTTCCTCCTTCAATGATCGAAACCAATGCCGAGACAAAGACGGCGACGAGAAGGATACGGATAATCGGGTCGTTGAACTTCGAAAGGAACTGCCGCCACAGGGGTGTTCTTTGCGGAGGAGTAAGTTCGTTCTTCCCGTACCGCGCTCTCATTTCGTGGACGGATTCAGAAGAGAGCCCGTGCTGGCGGGCGGATTCTGGGAGGTCCTGGAGGGGGATCATCATCATGAATATCGCTCTGCAGGTTTTTCATCTTTGTGAGAGGTAAAAGTACGAATACTCTTCGCAATCAGACTCTCCAAAAAAACACCCATGAAAACTATGTTCACAGGCCTTACTTATGAAAAACAAGGGGATTTCCAATGAAAATCACTTCGTGATATTCATGCTTTATGCTCGACCGCACGGCGGTCATCGGTGGTTAATATGAAAATGTCCCCCTGACATTTTCATCATGTATGCGTGTGGCCCGTCGGCTTCATGTCCGTTTTCATGCCAAATCAGGACTTAAAAAAGGGCTCCCTCGGCAAGGTATAAATTTTCACTCACCAATAATCACTGTAAAATGTCCTATCTCATCGAGATTTTCATAATCATCATTCTGATTTTTCTCAATGGCATCTTTGCCATGTCAGAGTTTGCCATCGTATCAGCCAAGAAGGTGAGGCTCCAGCAACGGGCGGAAAAGGGAGATGCCCGGGCGGCCGCAGCGCTTAACCTCGCAGAAGAACCCACCTCCTTTCTCTCGACAATCCAGATCGGAATCACCCTTGTCGGTATTTTTGCCGGTGCATATGGTGGTGTGACCGTAGCAAAAGGGCTTGCCACCTACTTTACGACAATTCCCTCACTTGCCCCCTATGCAGAAATGTTGAGCGTCACCCTGGTGGTTCTTGTCATCACCTACCTGACGCTGGTCTTTGGGGAACTCGTCCCAAAACGGATTGCACTGAATAACGCCGAGAATCTTGCAGCAACCATTGCAAAACCGATGTATTTCCTCTCGCTCATCGCAGGACCCTTCGTTTTCGTATTGAGCCGCTCAACGGAAATTGTGCTGAGGATTATGGGGGTCCGGGAAACTGCAGAACCGCCAGTCACCGAGGAGGAGATCAAGATATTGCTGGAAGAGGGAACAGAAGCCGGGATCTTTGAGAAGGCCGAATTGAGCATGGTGGAAGGGATATTCGAACTGGGGGACCGCCGCCTTGAGTCTCTGATGACCCCCCGCCCTGACATCATCGCACTCGATCTCGATGACCCCGATGAGGAAAACCTGCGCAAGATGATCCTCAGCGGGCGATCAAATTTTCCTGCGTTCCAGGGAGATCTTGATACGATTGTCGGCATGGTATCTGTGAAGAACGTCCTGGCAGGAATGGTGGGAGGGGGGTCACCTGGTATAAAGGGGGCAGTTACGAAACCTTTGTTCGTACCGGACACCATCTCGGTCCTGAAACTTCTCGAATCTTTTAAGGAGACCGGATTGCACAGCGCGATGGTGACCGACGAGTATGGCAGTGTCCAGGGGATTGTCACTCTGCATGATATTCTTGAGGCAATTGTCGGAGATGTAAGGACCTTTGGAGAACCGGAAGAGGCGCCTGTCGTCACCAGGGAAGATGGTTCCTGGCTGATAGATGGAAGCACACCGGTTGAGGATCTCAAGGATATTTTGTTGGTGGATGTTTTTCCAGGAGAAGAAGAGGGAGAGTACCGGACGATTGCGGGGCTTGTCATGTATGTCTTAAACCGCATCCCTGCCACCGGGGATTATGTTGAAACCGGGGGTCTCCGCTATGAAGTGGTGGACATGGATGGGAAAAGAGTGGATAAGGTATTGGTCAGGCGTATATCTACAAATCCACTTTCTTAACTGTTTTTCAAGATCCCACATTGTGCTGTGCAGTCAATCAACGATACACACTATTTTGCACCTTTTCACCCGAATTTCTGCGCGAGCACGTAAATAACTGGTTTACGGGCTCCGTTGGCGACCCGGCCGGGGCTTCAGAAGTCCAGGTTCAAATTTCTTAACGATGAGAAGTATCCAACGGCCGCAGCGTCCCGAACAACCAGAGGGAGTGAGTCACTGAGCTTCATCGTGTTCCAGGACACAGCGACGAGCAGTCCGTCTCAACGGTCTGCGAGGAGTGGAATTGCGCAGCTACCGGTGAGGAGAAAAACGACGAAGCCGGGAGCGTCATAGACCACAGTCAACCTTGAGAAAAGCAGGCCCGTGATATGAGCGGAACGGAATGGAGGAGCACCGGATGGGAGGAGGAGCGGAAGGAATGGAGTGGAGACGAGCATGACGGGCCGTCATCATTTCTTGAAATCAGATGATTTCGAGTGCCACTAACTCCCCGATCTCTTCCTCTTCCTCGTCGTCAATCCGCTTTCTTTCCTTCTCTGATGGAAATGTTGAGCGAGATTGCGAAGTGAAGAGTTGTTTTATCCAATCAATGAATCCCATGATTCTTTCCTGTTGAATCATCCCAGTGTGTGCACTTAATGATTAAGGAATGGGAGTAACAAAAGGGGAGGAGGCCCACGCGGCCGGAGGGGGCGAAAGCCCCCTCCTTGAGCGTAAAGAAAAAATGAAAATATGCGAGGGATGGGATTCGAACCCATGGACTCCTTCGAGAACGGATCTTAAGTCCGCCGGGGAAAACGTCGGCCCCGATTCATTCCCCGCCGGCCCGATAAACCGGATTCGAAACGAAGGAAAACATAACCGGCATGATATCACCGTCAGCGTCTTTTATTCCGAGGTCTCGATCGCGGACTTTCAGAGTACAATCGCCTACGTGGTCCGGCCTGCATCCCACTCCTGGTATAACTTCGAGAACCATCGCTCGACGCCGGGCCCAAACAGTGGATTGAGAAAGACCCGACCATTCCACGGCTGCACTAGCCCGTTGTCCTGAGCTGTGTAGTGCCTCGCTGCCGGTACATTCGGGATTTCCCGGCTGTTGCTGGCTGGGTCAAAATCGATCGTGCCTATGCAGGCAATCACCGCATCGGGGATATATGGAGGAGTATAGTAATTAATACTCTCATGAGAGAGCAGGGCCGGGGGGACCGTCATCTGATGAGATGATGTGTAAAATCGCCTGCTCAGTCTTTACTGAAGACAGGGACGAAGAAATTGCACATAATATTAAAATGCATATTTACTTCAGCCACTCAATATCTTTCATTCATCTGAGCGGGATCCTCTGATCCCCGGCTAATGACAAGCACGAGCATTACAATGACGACAACAACAAGCAGGAAGATGACAACAATCGGCATATTTGTCAGCAGCGTGCAGAAGGAATTGAATGATGAGAGGACAGCAGTCCGTGATTACATCAAAATGGATCCACTGCTCAGGATTTACTTTGAACCTTTTCTCTTCGAATTTGTGCCAGCGGTTGATCGTGAACCCGAAGAATTATACATAAGCGAAGTCGATGGATGCTCAATATATCTTGGAATTTTTGGTAACGAATACGGCCCTGAGAACAAACAGGGTATTTCCCCGATAGAACTTGAATTCGAGCGGGCAACAGAGCAAAGTAAACACCGGCTGATTTTCCTGAAGGGGAAGGATGACAAAAAGCGTCATCCAAAGATGCAGAGACTCATCAGCAGGGCAACACCCCATGTTGTGCGACGGCGTTTCGTCACGATTGACGAATTGAAAAAAGAGTTGTATGCTGCATTAGTCCAGTTCCTGTGTGACAGTAAAATAATCCCCTGCACACCATTCGATGAAGCCATCTGCCACGGAGCAACGCTCGCGGATATCTCCGATGAAAAAGTCACATGGTTTATCCCTGTTGCAAAAAAAGAACGGGGATTCCCCTTTAACCCTGGAACCCCTACTGAACAGGTACTAA
>JBFYKV010000198.1:0-14675 GCA_041305745.1 Methanoregulaceae archaeon
GCGATCGGGTCGAGCGCCGAACAGGGCTCGTCCATCAGGATGACCTCGGGTTCGACGGCAAGGGTCCGTGCGATACAGAGCCGCTGCTGCTGGCCTCCTGAAAGGCCCATTGCCGATTCAGAAAGACGATCCTTCACTTCTCCCCAGAGTGCCGCATTCCTGAGGCTTTTTTCCACGATGGCGTCAAGTTTTTTCCGGTCGGAAATCCCGTGCACTCTCGGGCCATACGCGACATTTTCATAGATGGACTTCGGAAACGGGTTTGGTTTCTGGAAGACCATGCCGATTGCCCTCCGTATCTCGACCGGATCAGCATTGTTTCCATAGATGTTTTTTCCGTGGTAGTTGATGCTGCCGGTAATCCTGCAGCTGGTTACGAGGTCGTTCATGCGGTTGAAGCAGCGTATCAGGGTGGACTTTCCGCACCCTGACGGCCCGATGAGGGCAGTGACATGGCGGTCTTTCACTTCCATGGAGACCGACCGGAGTGCCTGCGTGTCACCGTACCACAGGTCAAGGTTTTCTGTTGTCAGTATAATTGATTCAGACAATTTCATTTCACCATCTTAAGGTTTTATGGTAATGGTTTCTCACTGCAATCGCGACCGAATATATGGCAATCACGAGGACCAGCAGGACCAGCGCAGTCCCGTACTGGTTCCCCTGTGCACCCGGGACGTTGGTTGCAAGGACATAAAGGTGATAGGGCAGCGCCATGACCGGCTGGAAGAGCGATGTCGGGAGGTACCTCTGGCTGAACACCACGGCGGTAAACAGGATGGGTGCAGTCTCACCGGCTGCTCTTCCGATGGAGAGAATGGTCCCGGTAATGATTCCGGGAGCTGCAGGGGGTATAACGACCTTATGGATAGTCTGCCATTTTGTTGCACCAAGTGCAAGACTCCCTTCACGGACCGAAACAGGAACACTCTTCAACGCCTCCTCGGTGGTCCTGATGATCGTGGGGAGGACCATCAGTGCAAGCGTTATCTGGCCTGCGATCAGGGAAACCCCGAATTTAAGATAAATAACAAGGAATGCAAACCCGAACAGGCCAAAGACGATGGAGGGTGTCCCGTTCAGGAGGTCTGCCCCGGTCCGTATCAACCGGGTCATACGCCCTTCCTTTGTGTATTCGTTTAAGTAGACCGCCGCACCGATACCCAGCGGGAGGGCAATGGCAATCGCACCACGGGTGAGATAGAGTGTCCCTACGATGGCCGGGAAGATCCCGCCTTCCCTCCCGAGGGCTCTCGGCGGCAGCGTCAGGAAATCCCATGACACATAGGGGAGACCGTGTGATATGATATCAAAGAGGATGATGCCAAGAATGGAAAGCACGGTAATAATCGATGCAACTATCAGGCAGAATGCAATTTTTTGTGAAATTTTTGGAGATATCCGTGATTTAAGGAGGTAAAAACCTGAAAGGACGAGGAATGTCAGGATAAAACCTGAGAGTCCTGCAATTACAAGCATGACCAGTGAGATGACACTGATAAGTATCCACGAAAGGTGCCGGGTGACCGGGGCATGCCAGGCACTGCCTTTCGGGACCGGCGACGGCGGCAACCCGCACCGTTTCCCGGACCGGGCCATGTTCTTATCCCTGATACGCCCGAGAATGAGCATTGCCAGAAGGTTGACGATAAGGGTGATGACGAGCAGGACTACCGCGACACCAAAGAGGGCATGATAGTGGGTGCTCCCGATCGCCACTTCACCCATCTCGATACCGAGTGTGCCGGTAAGCGTCCTGATCGGAGAGAGAACATTCCAGACTGGGTCAGGAATGATAGCGGCATTGCCCGTTACCATCAGAACCGCCATGGTCTCACCGACTGCCCGCCCGGTGCCAAGGATGATCGCAGCAGTGATACCCGAGAGTGCTGCAGGGACAATCACACGGTTAATGGTCTGCCACCGCGTAGCCCCGACGGCAAGCGACCCTTCGCGGAACTCTTTCGGAACCGACGAAATTGCATCCTCAGAGACGGAAATGATCGTCGGAAGGGCCATGATCCCGAGCAGTATCGATCCTGCCAGCCATGATTCGCCGGTCGGGACATCAAACGAAATCCGTATCCAGTTTGTCAGGATTACCAGGCCGAAGAACCCGTATACCACCGAGGGTATTCCGGCGAGCAGTTCGACTGCCGGCTTGATGACGGCCTTTACCCGTGGCGGTGCCAGTTCCGATATGAAGAGTGCACTCCCGATACCAAACGGGACTGCAAGGACCATCGCCCCGATCGTGACAAGGACCGTCCCCACGATAAGTGTGTATATACCGTAACTGGGCGGCGTCCCCGTAGGGTTCCATGAAAGCCCGGTCAGAAAGTCCCATACCCCGACCTGGAGAAATATCGGGTACCCGTCGATGAAGAGGAAGAAAAGGATGAATACTATCGCGATAACGGCAAAAATCGCACAGAGAAACCATACGGTCCTGATTGCCGATTCTTTCAGGCTTAACCACTTGTGGACCCGGGAAGGACGACCCTGATCCTGCCCTGCATTCATGAATCCCCTGCCTCCGGACCGGTAAAATGGTTGAAAAATGTTGGATGAATTTCCGGTCTCTTCACGCTGCCGTGACCGGACCTCTCACTCAATTCATCAGAGTGGCACATAGCCTTCATCTTTGACGATTGCCTGCCCCTCTTTGCTTAGGATAAAGTCAATGTAGTCCTTTGCAAGTCCCTGTGGTTCGCCTTTCGTAAGCATCAGGAGCGGCCGCGATACAGGGTACTTTCCATCAATGACGTTCTGTACCGTGGGCTCAGTGACGACGCCATTCACATCCAGTCCAAGGGCCTTTACATCACCTGTGATATACCCGAGCCCGACGTAGCCGATTGCACCCGGGGTCTGGGAGACTGTCTGTTTCACCGCTCCGTTGGAGTTCTTTTCAAGCATTCCCGGAAGCGTGTTTGCTTTCTTCATCACTGATTCGGTGAAGAACTCGCGGGTCCCTGATGCACTGTCCCTGCCGATAACCACGATTGTACTGTCAGGGCCGCCAAGCTCCTTCCAGTTGGTATAGTTGCCAAGGTAAATTCCCCTGACCTGTTCCAGGGTAAGGGTACTGACGGTATTTGACGGGTGCACGATCATTGCAACGCCGTCATTACCGATGACCGTCGTGACAAGATCGGGATACCGGGTCTTCTCCTCGCTCTTAAGATCACGTGATGACATCCCTATATCAGTAGTCCCTTCACCGACGGCCTGGACACCGACGCTTGATCCACCGCCGCTTACCTGGATGTCGGCCGCTGCATGCGAATTCATGTATGCTTCGCCTGCTGCCTGCGCAATGGGAAGAACGGTGGTAGAACCGGTTACTGCCAGGGTCTGCACCGCGGCGCCCGTCTTTTCAGGAGTGGTCCCGCTCCCTGAAGGCGCCTGTGTGCACCCGGTTGCGAGTAGTGCGATAACAAGGACAAATGCAAGTCCGATCGTGAAAAATCCAAAGTTTCGTTTCATGTCTGCCATGCTGTTCTACCCACAGCATCGACCCGTGCTTATATACTGTTTTTCGATGTAAACTATATGGTTATATATACGATATAGAGGAACATGGAGGGATATAGGATAGCCCTTCAGAGAGGGATGTCAGGGATCGTGGTACTATGGAGATACGAAAGGTTCAGATAACAGGCGGTTCATCTTTTGTCGTAACACTGCCGAAAGATTGGGCTGAATCACTTAAAATTAAAAAAAATGACCCTCTCGGTCTCATTGTGCAGCCAGACGGGACACTTCTGATAACAAAAGACATAAGCGAGGCACAGATACAGCGCGTCAGGAAATTTGACGTCACAACAATAACGGAACCGACCTATCTCTTCAGGCTTCTGATTGGAAGTTATATATCGGGATACACCACTATAGAAATTTTTTCAAAGAGCCGCCTGCCCGCATCCGTCCGCATGGTCGTGCGGGACTTCACTCAGATGACGATTGGTCCCGAGGTGGTTGAAGAGACCGACACCACAATTATTCTCAAGGACCTGCTCAATCCCATGGAGATGCCGTTTGCCAATACGATCAAGCGGATGTACGTGGTTGTCAAAAACATGTACTTTGACGCCGTGAATGTCCTTGAGACCCGCAACATGTCACTCGCCGATGATGTTATTGCCCGTGATAACGATGTAGACCGCCTTCACTGGCTTATCGCACGGCAGACCAATATCATCCTGAAAAATACGAACCTCTCCCGGAAAATGGCTCTTTCGACGAGCATGGTGGTAAATACCTACATTATAAGCAGGATTATTGAACGTATCGGTGACCATGCTGTGCGGTGCGTTGAAAATATTAAGAAGATCGAGGAACCGGAACTGCCTGATGACCTGCTGGATGCTATCAGGGCGGCGGTCACCCTTTCACTTTCGCTATTTGACAACAGTATCGTCTCTTTTTTTAAATCCGATATCAGGGGGGCCCACAGGAACATAGAGCAGGTCCTGAAACTGGAAGAGTTGTGCGAGGGTATCAATATCCTTGCCATGCGCCAGGACCCGGCAGCTGCAGTCGCACTCCGTAACATTGCCGAGAGTATCCGGCGGGCAGGAGAATATTCAGGGGATATCTCCGAAAACGTCATCAATTATCTTGTCGAGCAGAAACCCTGATTTTCTCTCTTTTATACGATGCGGATGGACGCCTGGCCCTTCGCACGGGGCTGCTTTTCTTCGATACAAATAAGGCCGGGCTTTACCAGGAATACAACACCGGGAATTAAGCCGGGGCCGGACCGGGAAAATGCATTTTTTCGCTCTGTTGAGATTCTTCCTGCTCTCTCACTATTTCACTGGCCGCCGCACTCCCGATTCCGACACTCCCGGGGCGGATGCCGGATGATCGTATGAGTGCCTCCCATAATGCGATATGGACCATATTTTCGTTTTTTTTGTAAAATTAACGAGATTCCAAATCACCCCTGCCTGCAGACCATCCAAAAGCGGGGTGGGGCAGGGAGGGGTGAGAACCCCTCCTGTCAGAATAATGAATCCGACAAGTCTGATAGCTATGAGGATGTCAGCAAAGCCCATTTTTTTTATCCCCGGACATGAACAACCCCCATCAACAGGACGTCATGCCGCCATGAGAACAAGGGGTGCGGGAAAGATTTGACAGGGACGCTGGCAAACGTATATCAAAAAGACCCGTCATATTCTGCATACGGTGCAACAGAATGGGAGAGGCGACACCTGTGGAGGTTTCCGACAGAACATGGGAGAGGGTAGTGGAACGATCGAAAAACCCGGTCATTGTCATGTTTTACAGCCCGGCATGCGCCTTCTGCAGGAGTATGGAGCCCTATTTTCTCCAGTATTCAGAGGAGTACAAAGACCAGGTCGTCTTTGCAAGACTGGATATTACGGCAAATATGTGGACTGCTGAACGCTACGGGGTCCGCGGAACTCCCACGTTCAAGTTCTTCTGCCTTGGAAAACCGGTCTCCGAGATGGTCGGGGCAGTGTACCCTGCACTCCTGAAACGGATGGTTGATGAAGGCATAAAAAACGGGGAGGCCTGTGTAAAACATTCAACCGCAATCAGTTACGATATCACCGGATACGGATGAAAGCGGGACCGGGGAAGAGTACAGTCATACAATCTCTCCGCCAGGGTGTACAGATTCTCTTTCCCTTCCGGGTACCCGGGGGTTGAGTGCCGCTTCTCCACGCATTTTTTTCGTTTCTTTCCCGTCCTCCTGGCAATCGGGGATGTATTTTTTCCGCGAACCCGGCACAGTCTCATAATAGCGTTTTTTCTGCAGACTCTTTTCGCCCGGCAGTCCGGCTGTCACTGGCATGTCCGCCCCGGAATATCACCAGGCAGGTTCCTGCGCGTGAGGCTGCTCCTTCCCGGCAGGTCACCCGGACGGTACAGCTACCGCATGCGGAACGGACTGACGATTTCATTTCCTGCACGGGTCCACCTCTTTTCCTGAAATACTTTCCAGAAAAGTTCACACAACCGGAGAGTGAACATGTATTTATATTCTTATCTCCAAAATGTTGTTACAAAAATAACAACAGTGAACGCACATGAAACAGCGTTATTTCGTTCTGTTTGCAGTCCTGATGGTACTCTTTTCATCCCCGGTACTTGCAGGGACAAAATATATGGCCGGGAGTCCTCAGCTGAGCGCATCGCTTATCGGAGATGCTGTATACCTTCCCGGCGATACGGTGACACTGACGGTTTATATCCACAACAGCGGCTTAAATGATATCAAGATTATCCAGCAGAACATTGATTCAGGCGGAGAATTACCCAACACTGCAAAGATGGTGAGCGCCGCGCTTCATCCTGGAGATGCCCCCCTTATTGTGAAAACCGATCCCCAGATGACAGGGGATATCCCGGGTGGCTCAGGCACACCGGTTCCATTCACGGTAAAAATACCCGCTGATGCAGCATCAGGTACCTTCACCCTCCGCCTGGACGTCGGGTATACCTACCTTTTTGATACCGAACAGATTGGAATGGAGAGTATCATCTATCATTACCGGACCGGAAACGAGTCGCTCGAAATTCCGATCACGATTAAAAAGATAGTATCAATAGACGTGGACGATGTGCAGACCGGGTCTATCAACGTGGGATCCGAAGGGTATGTCACGATAACAATACACAACACCGGGTATCTCACCGGGGAATCAACGGTTGCACGAATTTCGAGGAGCGGTGCATCACCGGTTATTCCTGTCGACAGCAGCGTCTATATCGGAAATTTTTCTCCGGGTGAAACTGTACCATGCCGGTATAAGGTGATGGTAGCCGGGAATGCCGGGGCGCAGACCTATCCACTTGATATTGCAGTGGTATACCAGAACAGGGAAGGAGAGCGCGTCACCTCCGACCCTGTTACCGTGGGAGTCCCGGTGAAAGGGAAGGTGGATTTTGAGGTAATATCACCTGCAGCGGTAATCTATCCCGGAAGTACCGGAAAAATCATCGTTGAATATGAAAATACAGGAGCGGCCACGGTATACAGTGCACAGGCACGGATAAGTGCGGCTGACCCGTTTACCAGCACTGATGATACGGCATCCCTTGGCGATATGAAGCCGGGCGACAGGGTTGCCGCAGAATTCGGGATCACTGCTGACAAGTCTGCCACAGTAAAGGAATACGGGCTCGACTCAGAGATCCGCTATCGTGACGGCCTTGATAACATTCGTATTTCAGACCCCTTGAAGGTCACGGTGGTAGTCGAGGGACGCAGCGGATTTGACTTTATCCTCCATAACCCGGTCCTTATGAGTATCATTATTGCAGCACTTATCGGGGCCGGTTATTTTATCTATATGAAAAAAAGGAAGAACTGAACCGGTAAGGCGGATTTTTTCCTTCCCGGTTCTCTCACTATTCCTCTTTCGCCGCACGCCTCATTGCGATACTCCACGGACTGATGCCCGGTGATCGTATATATGTCTACCCCTGGCAGCGACATCCCGCTGTCACCGCGACCAAAAGATATCAGGAATACCAGGTATGCGCCCGTGATGACGGCCTTCAGGGATCGTCCCGTGCTGCCCGGCTGGTTCTGAACGAAAGTTGCATCCTGATCTTAAAAAAAGGAAATTTTGGACCATTCAGGGTTTTAATTCCATATCCATGGTTAACACATAGTTTTATGAGCTGCTGTGCTCAACCATTTTTTATAGCATTCTTTTCGTCCTTGCGGACAGTGGTTGTATGCAACAAGAGGAAAACGAGGATTCCGACAGCGATTCCCACCAAAGGCCTGTTTATTCAGATTTTTCAGGATTTCAGTCCCGTTGCGGGCATATATTGTACAGGTCAGTGAACGGATCTTTTTGCCGGGATTTAGTATGTGCGCACCGATACAGGATGAGGCTGTTATGACCCCCGCCGGGGTGTGGTTCCGGGACAGCCCGAAAAATGTCAGGAACGGTGCATCACACCAGGGTCCGGGTGCCGGGAAGCTCACTGCGATATTGAGGAACGGTGCCGTCCTGTGAATATGAAACGCGATTCGCTTTTCCAGAAAGATCATATCTTTGAGGTGAAGCGGGACGGTGTATTACACGTGGTCAGCGAGGCCTATTTTTACAAGACGGATACCTACTACACCATCCTCTCCCTCGAAATGAAGGGCGTATCAGTCTTTCCGGGAAGCACCGCGGTGCTGGACGCGTATGTGGTCCCGATATGCCTTGAAAAGGCCGGACTAGCCGGGATCCCGGTCTGTGAATGGATAATATCACAGTCATATGTCCAGTACCCGGCAATTATTTACGGGATCAATTATTTTGCCACATCGGCTGAATTTGCGGTTGTCGAGGACAGAGCGGAGGGAAAAAAAGCGATCAAGCATGTCACTAACAATGGAAAATACCCGTTCTGTTACCAGAAACTGGATACAGGGGCGTCCATACGAAAGACTGTCGCGATCTTCGGGAAGATATGCTCTGGTGACCCCCTGCTCGCAGATATCGCCGAAAAGGTCTACTCCCTGTTTCGCATCCCGCTTGTGACAATGGTCATGGTCAGCAACGGGGGGACCCTTCATCTCTCCTCACTTGCACCCACCCGTTATTCCCGGCTTACCCACGAAGAAAAAGCGCTGTTACATGCATACGTGACAAACCAGGAGTTTTTATGAGCAGGCTCGGCATTTTCGTGGACCGGAAAACCCTCTCCAGCGCCGAACAGCTTCATGCACTGATACGGTGCAGGGATGTGGCAGAGGCACGCGGACATTCGGCTGAATTCATTTTCCCGGTTGATATCCGGAAGATACCCCAGATGGACGCCCTGTTTATCAGGGCCCGGACCGACCCCATGAATGTCACCTATGTTGCCGCACGGATGGCCTGTTTCCATTCTGTCCCGGTGATCGACGACCCGTCATCGATCCAGATCTGTGCAGACAAGATCAACATGTACTGCCACCTGATGAAAAAGGGCGTTTCCATCCCAAAAACGGTTTTTCTCTCAAAACACGACCTTTCACACACCCGCGTGCTCTCGCTTTTCGAAGAACTCGGGACCCCGCTTATTGTCAAAGAGCCCTCCACATCATTCTCGCTCCGGGTTGAGAAGGTGCATGACCCGTCAGAATTTTTACGGGTGGCAAAACGGTTTATCAAAATGTCAGACTGGATCGTTGTCCAGGAGTACGTCGAGAGCAGGTACGACTGGAGGGTGGGGGTCCTTGACGGGAAACTCCTGTATGCGTGTACGTATACCATACCTTCCGCCACGTTTAAAATCCAGGCATCCGTCAACGGGCATATCGTCTACTGCAGCGTCGCAAGCGTCCCGGAGGAGAAAGTACCTGCACACGTGGTGCAGCTCGGCATCGATGCTGCGAAGGCGATCGGGAACGGCCTCTACGGCGTGGACATCAAGAATAACAACGGCGATGCCTGTGTGATCGAAGTGAACGACAACCCCTCGCTTGAAAGCGGCGAGGATGATTATTACCCTGACGTATACGATAAAATTGTCCGGTACCTGCTTGAAAAGTGATTTTTTATGAAAAAAGACATGATTGATATCGCTGAAGAGATCTGCCGCCGGTGCGGGGGGATGTGCTGCATTGATGCGCATCCGCCGGTAACGGCCGCGCGAAAAGATCTGATACTCGCTGATGGAAAAAATGAGGATGTCTTTGAATTTTGTGGCTACCTGCGCCTGGCGGCCCACGCTGACGGCGCCTGCGTGATGATGAAGAACGGCCGCTGCCAGATCCATAAAATCAAACCTGAAACCTGCGTCTCGGGACCGTTCACGTTCGATCTGCGCGGAAATGTCCTCGAGATCTTCATGAAGCGGGAATCTCTCTGTCCCCTCGTCCGGTACCTCAAAGAGGACCGGGATGCGTATGCCCGGCAGTATGAAATGGCACTCACCAATATCATTGCGCTCGTCAAAGCGCTTCCTGAATGCGAGCTCAGGGTCATTGCCGCCATCCCTGAACCGGAAACAGATAAAGTGGCTGAACTCACCCTCCCGGGTGAAGACAGATGAAAATTGGAACAGAACACGAGTATTCTATAAATTCACCTGATTTTGACCCCCTTCCCGTATCTGACCGGATAATTGAGGAGATCTCGGGATCCGTCGCGGGTGAAATTCCGTTTGCCGGACTATCGCTTTGTAAAGAGCTGCAGAAGACCGTGATCGAATTTGTTCCTGCGAGGCCTGCAGCGACGGTGCATGACCTTGAAATGAGCATTCTCCCCGGGATCGATGAATTTTACCGGCGGTTCGGGGACCGTTACCGTCTCCTCGGGCTCGGGATGCACCCGCTCCTGAGGCTCGGACAGACCTCGGTATGGGACCATGATGAGCAGGAGTATTATGATGCCTATGACAGGCTCTTTACTATCCGGCAGCATGGATGGCTCAATATCCAGGCACTGCAGATCAACCTCGAATATCGTGACGAATCCGGCCTGGTAAGCCTCTTCAACAGGCTCCGGTGCATTATTCCCTACCTCGTGGCAGTGACCGCATCGTCTCCTCTCGTGGAGGGTAAGACCACCGGCTTAATGGATAACCGTCTTGTCTATTACCAGGAAAACCAGCGGCAGATCCCGCTTATCTGCAACCGGATCATCCCGGAAAAGATCGGGAGCCTGAAGGATTACCTGTCTGTGCAGGAGGAGATCTATTCTGAACTGAGGAGGCGTGATGCTGATATTCTCTGCGAGGAATGGGTAACGTCAGGCGGGCTTATTATCAGGTTTTCACGCCCGTGTATCGAGATAAAGGCGCTTGATGAACAGGAATGTCTCCGCTCGGACATGGCGGTCTGTGCATTTGTCAGGGCACTGCTCAGGTGCCGGTCCCTTGCCCTCGAAGAAGACCGCGACAGCCTTGTCGGACTTACCCGGGAGGTTATCGAAAAAGGGACTGCAGCAGTCCGGCCGGAACTCGAAGTCCTCTACAAAAAGGCCTGTGGAGCAGCGACACGGGACGAACGCCGGTATCTCCCCCTGATCGGTGAGCGGATAACTGACGGTTCCCTTGCAGAACAGATGCGTGCACGGATGGACCGGGGAGGAGATATCAGGGGAATGCTTAAGGAGCTCTCTGAAAGCCTGCGGTTAAATGTTCCGTGGAAGGCAGGGTAATGGATCTATGCCCGGATACCACTTGTTTTATCCGGAACAGGGTGAATTTTCCGTCAGGAGACGAGCGGCATTTCAATCAGTACTGCAACCCGTCATTACCGGGGTTCAGGGGACAGCGGCTCCCGCAGTGAGACCACCATTTAAAAAGAAATATTCGGCGGGTATGAAACCCTTCCCGTTCTCTCACTATTCGTCTTTCGCCGCACTCCGCTTCATGACACTCCCGGGGCTGAAGCCCCGGCCGTTGTGGCCCCCCATAATGCGACAGGGACCGTGCTCAGGTTCTTATAAAATTCCTAAGGTCCCGGTCAACCCTGCCCACAGGACATCGCCGGGGGTGGGGCAGGGAGGGGAAAAACCCCTCCTGTCAGGAAAATAGATCGAACATGGTATCGAAATTCTGGCATTTTTAGAAAGCCAAAACTCTGGAAAGAATTATGAATTGCTCACCGGGGAACCGGTTTTCACCCTCCCCGGACTTCATTTCAGCAAAGGTTCCGGGCTGTTGTTCAACCTGCTGATTATGTTACCATACCCCGTGATCAAAGGTGCATCAACTGCACTTCTTCCCCCGTTTTTCCGTAATAAATACGATTAAAATCCCCGCACCCGCAATTCCCGCTCCCGCCGCAATAACACCTGCCCCGAGCTGGAGTACCAGGAAAAAACAGGTCAGAATACCAAGGACCGGGAGGACCGGCACGCCGGCGGGGTTGATCGGGACACGGAAACGCGGGTTATAGCCGGGCATGCGGTACCGAAGCACAATCAGCGTGGCGTTTATTACAATAAATGTAACAAAGAGAAGGAAATTGGTAATATTCGCCAAAAACCCGATATTTTCAACGAACGTAAACAGGGTTGAGATCACCCCGACCATGATGATGGCAATGAGCGGAGTGCCGAGCCCGGGATGAATATATGCCAGCGGGCCGGGGAGGGCGTTCGATCTCGACATCCCGTAGGTGATCCTGGATGCTGCAAGAAGCATGAGGAGCACGGTATTTGATGTCGCAAAGAGGGCGATTACAAGGAATGCAACAGATACGTCAGTCCCCCATGCAGCAGCGGCAACTGTCACGAATGGCGCCGGTGACGAGGACAGGGCTTCCCACCCTACAACGCTGACACAGGAGACGGCAACAAGAACATAGAGTAGTATCGAAATGCCGATGGCAAGTATCAGTGCCTTCGGGATGACCCGCCTGGGATCGCAGGTCTCCTCAGAGAACTTGACCATCTCTTCAAAGCCCATGTATGCAAAAAAGACGAGGGCGGCCGCAGAGAGCACCCCGCCGGCTCCTGCCGGCATGAGAAGGTAATCGGCATGCCCGAGGTACGGGATGCCCGCGATAATAATGAGGACAAGCCCGCCCGCTTCCACGAGGGTAAAAACCGATGCTATCAGGGTGCTTTCCCTTACCCCGTATATCAGGATAAGTGAGAGAAGAACGATAATGCCAATTGCACCGGCGATCCCGGGCAGGGGTACCAGCGCCCCGAGGTACCCTGCAAACCCGGTTGCAACCGTGGACGCCCCGACAACCCCGGAGAAGATGATGAGCCACCCGATCACACACGCAGTCCGTTTTCCAAAGGCCTGCATTGTGTATTCGTACTCGGCTGACGAGTCAGGAAACGTGGATGCAAGTTCTGCATAGCTCAGGCACGTGAAGAGGGCAACGACTGCAGATATAACAAAAGAAAGCCATACGGCGTTCCCGGCCATCCCGGCAGCAGTGCCGAGAAGGGCGTAAATGCCTGCCCCGAGAATAATCCCGACGCCCGCAAGGGTGACTTCGGCAATCCCCAGTTCACGCTTCAGGGAGGGTGCCGGACCATCTCCTTTATCATTCACATTTCATGATTGGCAGGATTATCAGAAGATATTTTCCAATAAGGCCGGCAGCTCTCAAAAAAAAATATAATTCTTTTAAAAAAGTGTCGCGGCGAAAAAAATGAAGGATTTAGTATCTGGGCTTCCTGTGTTTAGGAAGGCAATCCCGGCAGTATACTGGTCTTCCTTCGGTTGGCTTGAACGGGACTTCACACTCTTTTCCACAGTCTGAACAAACTGTCTTTGTCATTTCGCGGGGACCACCGAAATTTCTCGGGCCGCCAAACTTTCTCTCATTCATTCTATAACTCATGCAGTTTGGTATCTGCACATATAATTGTACCTGTAACATATAAATACATGTTCATAGAATCAAATAAAAATCACCCGGAAAAAAGAGAGAATCCATAAAAAAGCACGTATTCTCCTGAAAAAAGCCATATTAGATTTTTAATGCAAATTAACCAGGTTATCAGGGGTTATTTTCTCAGGATATTTCCTGCACCATCCTGCCGTTGCGGAAGATCGAGATCTTTCCCCCGCTCTGTGATACCACGATCCCGATAGCACTGGTGACCATGGTGATACCGGCAACTGATGAATGCCGGGTCCCAAGTCCCTTCGGGATCCCGACACTGCTTGTATCGATGGTAATGTACCGTGCCGCTGCCTCGATCAGCCCGTCACCACGTATGATGAATGCACCGTCCAGCTGGGCAAGCTCCTTTACGTTCTCCTTGATATCGTGGTTCGTAATCATGCGGTCTTCGGTCCTGTGCCCCTCAAACGGGTTTAAAATGAGCTGTTTGGACTTTGTGAGCACATCCTGCGAATCGCCGATGATAAATGCCGTGCCGAGCTGCTTGCCTTCACGGCCTTCCTTTGCAATCTCCATGGAGATATTAAAGACTGCGTCAAAGACATCGCCGGTGACATCGGTATCTGCGATGACCCGGTCTTTCCACATCGTGGTGCTGATCCTCCTCCGGTGGTCCCTGCTGTCATGATCGGTGATGTCGTGACCGATGCAGACAATCTCGGTTATATGCCCGGTTTCGTCACGGATTGCCTTGTTTGTCCATGCCACCCATGCAGGTTCACTGTCCCGGAGCGTCATCTCAAAGATACGGAGCGACTGCCCTTCCCCGTTGAGGGCGACATCATTCACAAAACTGGCAATTTCCCGGGATTTTCCGGAACCCGGGGATATTATTGTCCCGATGATATTTTTCCCGATAATTTCAGGAGCCGAATACCCAAAAAATGACTGGGAATATTTATTGAAAAACGTGATGGTGCCTTCGGTATCAAGTTTCATGATCAGGCTCGTCGAGTTATGGATCATCTCCCTGTTCCGGAGCTCGCTCTCTTTTAGTGATTCCTCCATCTGCCTGATACGTGTCATATCCTCGCAGACAAGGATCATCCCCCCTGCAGGGTCTGCCCTGTTCTTCCGCATCCTGATCCGGACAGGGATGAGTGCCCCGGATTTGCACTTCATCACGCTGTCAGAATGCCCCCACCCATCTTCACCGACCCGGATCTTCATCTCACGGATCGCGTGGTCGCATTCATCGGCTGTCGGAAAAAGTGAGAGGATGCTCTTGCCTGCAAGGATCCCCTCTTCGTATCCAAGGGCAGCGGTCATGGTGGAATTGACCCAGTCCATGACCTGGCCGTGGACCTGGAAGACCCAGAGCGGTGTC
>JBFYKV010000199.1:0-10318 GCA_041305745.1 Methanoregulaceae archaeon
TTTGACGAGATGATTATATACGACGCAGCCACCTCGTTTCTCCAGTCCCAGGTTCTTGACCTATTGCATACAGGAATAGATATCACAATCACGACAGACCCCCGGCAGGTGAAACATACCGATATCTGCGTCTTTTCAGCAGGTCTGCCCAGGAACGAAGCCGTAAAAACCCGTGCAGATCTCCTGCAGGCAAATCTCCCTGTTGCAACGGAATGCAGCTCTGCACTCAGGAATTTTGAGGGCGTCCTTATCACAGTCACAAATCCGATGGATGCAAACAACTATTACCTGTGCCGGAAAATCGGACTTGAACCACGCCAGTGTATCGGGTTTGGCGGGCAGCTCGACAGTGCACGGTTCGGTCTGGAACTCACGCGCCATGGCATCGCCGGAACACCGGTCGTGCTCGGCGAGCATGGAGAACACCAGGTGCCTGTCTTCTCCACTCTCGGATGCGGGGTGCCGCAAACGGTAAAGGAAGAGATCCTCTCGCATCTCAGGGGGGCCAGCATGGAGGTCATAAAGGGCAAGGGGGGAACTGTCTTTGGACCGTCCTACCATATCGCAGGCCTTATCAGGGCCGTGGCAGAAGACCGGAGGGCTGTCATCCCGTGCTCGTGTGTTCTTGATGGCGAGTACGGCCTTGACTGCTGTTCACTCGGGATCCCCGCCCGTATCGGACGTTCCGGTATACTGGGAATCGAGGAATGGAAACTGGATGAATGGGAAGAGGACAAGTTTAAGAAAGCAGGAGCGTTTGTCAGGGACCTCTGCAAAACGATAACAGTATAATCATTATGAATGCCACTGCACAGGAACGGGTGACACAGGAGAGTAAAAGAAAGGAGCAGACCCTGGCCTCCTTTGGAAATCTTCGTCTGGCCATAAACCAGGTCGAATATTCCAATGAAGCCGACGGCCCCGTTATCCATATATTCGGTCGCGAACCGGACGGGGCCGCACGTCATGTCAGGGTTTCCGGTTTTCTTCCCTATTTCTATGTGCCTGCTGACCAGGCAGAACACACCCTGCACCCGGCCCAGGTCACACCCGAAGAGGGGACGGCATATCGCTCGATACGGGATGAACCCCTCCGCCGCCTCTATACGCGCAGGCCTTCAGACGTCAGGGATGTAAGGGACCGGTACCGCCATTACGAGGCAGACATCCCGTTTGCAACCCGCTTCATGATAGACACCGGTCTTACCGGCGGCGTATCGACCCCGGCAGAGAACGTAGATGTCGGTGCAGTCAGCATTGATGAGGTGAATGCACCTGCCCGCACGTGCATGATTGATATCGAGTGCGAGGATGAACGCGGATTTCCGGAACCGGAGCGCGATGCAATTATCTGTATCACTGCCCGGGACTCCTTTACGAAGGAATATTCAACGTTTATCTTTGCACCGGGGTCAGACCGGGATTTATCGGCGCTCCAGAAACAGGAAGGAAAGCCAAACGGGTGCTTCGTCGCTGCTTCGCACAGCATTAGTATTTTTAAGACTGAAACCGAGATGCTCCGGAATTTTACCGCGTATATCCAGAGAACGGATCCGGATATCCTGAGCGGGTGGAATTTCCTCGATTTCGACCTGCCGTATATTACAAAACGGATGGAAGCACTGGGACTTTCACCGGCAGGCCTCTCGCGGATGGAAGGGCAGACCGAGAGGAATGCACTCAGGGGGAGGGCCGTGTTCGACCTCCTTGAGGCTTACAAAAAGATGCATTCCACCCAGGCGGAGTCCTACCGGCTTGATGCCGTGGCCGAGGCCGAGCTCGGGGACTCAAAGGTGCGGTATAAAGGGACTATCTGCGAACTCTGGCGGGAAAACCCCTGCCTCCTTGTGGAATACAACTATAAAGACGTTGAACTCTGCGTTGCCATCAACGAGAAAAACAAGATTATCGAGTTTTACCGCGAGATAGCCCGCTATGTCGGGTGCCCCCTTGATAAAACACTCAATTCATCAAATGTCATTGATATCTTTGTCCTGCGAAAAGCACACGGGAGGTATGTCCTTCCGTCAAAAGGATTTGCGGCAGCAAACGAATTTGAGGGTGCTACCGTCTTTGACCCGAGCAGGGGTGTAAAGGAGAACGTGGTGGTTCTCGACTTAAAGTCGCTCTACCCTATGGCGATGATGACCATCAATGCATCACCCGAGACAAAGGACAAAGACGGTGAATTAAAGGCGCCGAATGGCATCAGGTTCAGAAAACACCCGGACGGTCTTACAAGGAGCATTATCAGCGACCTCCTGACCGAGCGGGACGAGAAGAAAAGGCTCCGTAATGAACATCCATTTGGCTCACGGGAATACATCCTGTATGACCTGCAGCAGAACGTCCTCAAGGTCATCATGAACACCTATTACGGCGTCAGCGGGTATACCCGTTTCAGGCTTTATGACCGGGAGATCGGCTCTGCAATCACCTCTGTTGGCAGGGCGATTATCGAGCACACCAGATCCGTCATCGAAGGACTCGGGTATCATGTCATTTACGGGGATACTGATTCGTGCATGGTCAGGCTCCCGCCGTCCGGGATCGAAGAGACCATTGCCGCTGCCCGGTCCATTGAAAAGACATTAAATGAAAGTTACCGCGAATTTGCAAAAAAGGAACTGAATGCAGAGACCCATTATTTCTCAATCAAGTTTGAGAAAGTCTATGCCCGGTTTTTCCAGGCAGGCAAGAAAAAGAGATATGCCGGCCACCTTGTCTGGAAAGAAGGCAATGACGTGGATGAGATAGACATTGTAGGGTTCGAGATACGACGGAGCGATTACCCGGCCATTACCAAGACGGTTCAGCGGAAAGTCATGGAGATGATCCTTCACGGTGAAGGGTACGAAGGGGTGAAGGAGTACCTTGGCGATATTATCAAAAACTACCGTGCAGGACGATACACTCTTGACGAAATAGGCATCCCGGGTGGCATAGGAAAACACCTTGACGATTACCAGACCGATGACGCCCATGTCCGCGGCGCCCGGTATTCAAATGATCACCTCGGGATGGACTTTTCAAAAGGGAGCAAGCCGAAACGTGTCTATATAAAAAATGTCTCGGCAAAATATCAGAAGACCGATGTCGTCTGTTTTGAATATGGTGACCAGGTACCCCCCGAATTCCAGGTCGACCGGGAACTGATGCTGGATAAAACGATAAAACAGCCGATTTCACGGATTATCGAGGCGC
The DNA here is from genome assembly GCA_041305745.1 of Methanoregulaceae archaeon. GTDB lineage: Archaea > Halobacteriota > Methanomicrobia > Methanomicrobiales > Methanospirillaceae > UBA467. Next base: position 3,205 of record JBFYKV010000199.1, read on the forward strand.
TCGGGTGGAACTGGACCGATATCGATCCGTCCCGCACCACCCTCTCACAATGGGGAATCGGCTGAATGGGGATTAATCCCCTTCTTCATGAACGTAACTGACGCCTTTCGGTTCCCGGTATTCAGAAGTTACCACGATGGTATCAGAGATGCGGTTAAAGAGCCGCAGACGTGTGCCGGGCATTCCCAGCCACCCGATCAGGCAGTCAAGGGGAAGGAGGAATGCCTTTCCGAGACTTTCTATGAGTGCAGCCTGCATGCCGGTTTTTTCACCACTCCTGCCGCTTACCCTGATATTCATCACCATTTTGCCAACTGACTGGCCGAGCAGCCCCTCCATGACGGTCCAGTAGAGAAGAAACCCGCAGCTCCGCATGAGAAAATCTCCTGCACCCCAGACGAAAAAATTCTCAAATATGCGAAACGGGTTGAAAAATACGTTCAGCACGAGGGAGACAATGATAAAATCAATAAGCCATGCCCAGAACCGGGTACTCCACCTTGCAAGATGAACGGTTTCCATGGATATCATTTGACGAGTGTTAAAATAGAGTTATTCCAGCCTGAAAAAGATTGAACGTTATAACTGGAGCGTGAATATTCCGGGATTTCCTTTCGTATCAGTATGTGGCCCGGGCTCTTCTGACAGGGCAAGTTTCACCCCCTCTCCGGACCCCCCGTGCGGGGTCCTGTGGGCAGGGTTGACCGTGATTCTGCTATTTTTAAAATTACCAGGCACCGTTTCGATAATGTTGCGAGGAGGACGAAAAAGACGGATCATAATCCCCGGGTATATCAGGAGAAGAAGTGCGGTAAAAGAACCAGTCACAGTGTAATCTGAAATTACAGGTTTCTTTTCTCATTATTATCCAGAGTGGTGCTATACAGTTCATTGACAGAGTATGCCGGGGTTTTCTTTATTTCATCGTTGTTGAAACATACATGAAAAAATGCACACAAAACCGTATTTTTGATGCCGGTGGCGGATGTATATAGTGTAGTGCGCAGAATACATGAGATCAGGGTGGATGGTATGGACACGACCCGGATTCCGAGAATCCTGATAGCAGGGACCCACAGCGGGTGCGGTAAAACGACAGTCTCGCGTGGTATCATGCAGGCACTCACGGAACGGGGACATACGGTCCAGCCGTTCAAGGTAGGTCCGGATTTCATCGATCCGACATACCATACCGCACTGTGCGGGCGCCCGTCACGAAACCTTGACCCGTTTATGATGGGAGAGGACGGGGTGATGCGGACCTTCATGGAGGCATGTTCAGGTGCGGATATCGCAGTCATCGAAGGTGTTATGGGCATGTTCGACGGCCTCGACGGGACTGACTGTGCGAGCACAGCGCATGTCGCAAAGATACTTCGGGCACCGGTCGTCCTCGTCGTCGACGTAAAAGGGATGTCCAGGAGTGCGGCTGCAGTGGTCAACGGGTTCTCGGAGTACGACCAAAAAGCCGGTATTTCCGCAGTCATTCTCAACCGTGTCGGCAGTCCCCGGCACCGTGGGATGATAGAGCGTTCCATGACGAAAAAAGTGCTGGGGTACGTCCCCCGCGATGACCGTGCAGCACTTGAAAGCCGGCATCTCGGCCTCAAAATGGCATTCGAGGTACCTGACCAGACCGGTGCGGGAGATATTGTCAGTGAGTCGTGCGACCTCGATGAAATTGAGAAGACTGCTTCATCTGCAGCACCATTGAACCTTCTCACGCCGGAACCTGTAGTGCCTTCAGGGAACGCCCGGATCGGTGTTGCCCGCGACGAGGCGTTCTGTTTTTACTACCAGGACAACCTTGACATTCTCTCCCGGTCCGGGGCTGAAATCAATTTTTTCAGCCCTCTTCGTGACCGGATGCCCGATGTGGATGCCCTGTACCTCGGCGGCGGATACCCTGAGCTCCATGCGCCCGGGCTTTCAGAATCGCCCTGCCGTGATGATATCCGGAGAGGTGCGGAGGACGGCATGCCGGTCTATGCCGAATGCGGGGGGCTCCTGTACCTGTCGGAAGAGGTATCGGCAGACGGGGTCTTTGCAATGGCAGGTGTATTGCCTGCACGTACATTCATGACAAAAAAAATCCAGGCACTGGGATACTCTGACGGCACGTGGACCGGCGGGCCGTCGTACCTCCCTGCAAAAGGCGGTGTAAAGGGGCACGAATTCCATTATTCCCGGGTGGAATGTCACCCTGACGCACGGTTTGCGATGACCCTTTCCAGGGGAAGCGGAATCATTGAGGGAAATGACGGCCTCTTTGAGCACAACACCGTCGGAAGTTACACGCATGCGTATTTCAGCCGGCAGTTTGCACGTTCATTTGTGGGTGCCGCTCTCCACTACAGGAAAAACTGATAGTAGTGTAAACCCGTTCACCAGTTTTTAATAAAAAATGCCTTTCACGCCTCAATGTCCCTGAAACGGAACGTGATACTCCAGTCAAGCTCTTCGCTCATGGTCAGGTTGTTTACCTCCTCAAGAAGGCCGCAGAGCGTTTTCATATCTTCTGAAGCATGGATCTGGTTCCGGATCGAGGAGAGGTGCCGCATAATACTTGCGTACCGTTCAGAGTTTTTGAGGTATTCACGCTGCACACGAATTGCTGCGAGGGCTGCACCGATAGCCGGCAGGGTAATGGTCAGCAGGGCCAGTAGAAAGTGAAAAGAGGGTACGAGATCCGCTTCGGTGTATTCAAGTCCGGTGGCATGCACGACTGCGATGATAAGTGTGATAAAGAAGATAGACTTCCCCAGATAGGCATAAAAATTATATTTTTTGTTGTTTTCGTCACTGGCAATCGTGTAGAAATTGAGCCGGTTATCGACCCATGCATTGAGAAGAAATGTTTTTAATGCATGAAACGGGATATCGAGCCTGCAGAATTCAATGGGGCGCATATCGAGGATACGTTCAAATGCAAGGACCATCCAGTCGTTCGGCCGGTGTGCGAGGCTTGAATACGTTGTGGAGACTGGTTTATGGCAGCGGATGCAGATAATGCAGAGAAAGAATGCCGCACGGGTCCGTTCGGCAAGGAACCGGTAATCGATCCATTTGCGGTGCCATTCGCCAATGCGTGACCCGACAAGAAATACAATAATGACTGCAATTTCGAGCACTTCGAGCCAGACAATCCAGAGGATGTGCGGGAAAAAAAGCGTCTGGATGGTGATGGTGAACACCGCGAGTGCAGAGAGACTGTAAACCACATTCCCTGCCATTTTATAGAGGGAATGGTAGTGACGGGCAAGCAGGTTAGCCCGTATGAAACTGGGCATAACAGTCAGGCAGAGGGGCTTTACCACATCTGCCGGTATGCCGGAGCGGATGATCTTTTTTGTCAGTATATCGGAGTACCGCTGCATTGTCGCATCGAATTCATCCCTGTCCACCTTTTCTTTGTTATAGCTGTTGAAGTGTTCGAGCGTCTCAAGGTAACGGTCATGGTTTCTCATCTCTATGACCGATCCTGACGAGAGGTTAATGTAGAAGAGGGACCTCCCTATCAGGCGGGCAAACCGGAGAATGTCAACAAAATAAGCCTCTTCATCAGGCCTCCCCCGCGATGCTGCAATCAGGATATCGCATTCCCTGATGAGTGACTCGTGGACCGGGGAGATCGAGTAGTCACTGCTGAAGGGTTCGGTTGTGGAAATAATCCTGATTTCTTTACTCCTCCGGATCAGTTCCATCAACCCTGCCCCGGAACCGTGATAGTCCCTTGAAGTATCAGGGTTTTCCGGTGAGGAATTCAAATACAGGGTCACAGGAAGAGGATCTGTACCCGCATCCCGGCTGTCAAGGATACGTAAAATCGCTTCTGAACCAAAACCGGAATCCCCGCAAAGGAGTTTTAATGTGTAGGGCGTGGCATTCAGGATATGTCCTATTCTCGTGAGGATTGTCCGCAGGAGGCGTTCCAGGTCTTCCGGGTTGCCGGCAGCTTCTGAAGATATGAACCCTGCCTTGATTGTATGTGACAGTATCAGCGAATCAAGGGTAACCTTCACGATAAAATCCCCCGGTATCTGGAATTTAGGCTGCGGCGGTACTTAACCGGATCGGATACCCGTGATTCAAAAGTAATAAAGATGTCCGGGTGATTATATGTGTGCAACAGACAAAAGGATGGAACATATGCGAAGTGATGAGGCAAAATCCGGATACTACCGTGCTCCCAACCGCTCACTGCTGAGATCGCTCGGTGTCACCGATAAGGAGATGAAACGCCCGTTTATAGGAATAGCGAATGCCTGGAATGATATTGTCCCGGGTCACACCCACCTTCGTACGCTCACACAGAAAGTGCGGGAGGGTATCGCAGCGGCCGGGGGAGTCCCGTTTGAATTCGGGGTCATCGGGATCTGTGACGGCATTGCCATGGGACACGAAGGGATGCGCTATTCACTCCCGTCACGCGAAAATATAGCCGATTCTGTTGAACTGATGGTCCATGCCCACCGGTTTGACGGACTGGTATGTGTCGGGACCTGCGACAAGATTGTGCCGGGAATGCTCATGGCCGGGGCCAGGTGCAATATACCTTCACTCATGGTGACAGGCGGCCCCATGCTCACCGGGTACCTGGAAGGAAAAGACCTCTCCCTCATCGATGTCTTTGAAGGTGTCGGGAAAGTGGCAGCCGGCCGGATGAGCGAAGAGGAGTTAAACGTCCTTGAATGCTCTGCGATGCCCGGATGCGGAAGTTGCCAGGGTCTCTACACGGCAAATACCATGGCATGCATGACCGAGGCGATGGGGATGTCCCTCCCGGGCTGTGCGGCCATCCCGGCGGTTGACGCCGGCAAACTCAGGATAGCCCGTGAATCCGGGGAACGGATCATGGACCTCGTCACTGCCGGGATCACTCCCCGCGAGATTATCACGAAGGAAAGCATGGAAAATGCGATCCGGGTTGATATGGCACTTGGCGGGTCCACCAATACCGTTCTGCATCTCATGGCTATTGCGGCGGAGGCAGAGGTCCCCCTTGATCTTGACACCTTCAACCGGATTGGCGAACATATACCACATATCTGTCACATGCAGCCGTCCGGCCCCCACTCGATGCAGACGCTGTACCGGGCCGGGGGTATCCCCGCGGTCCTGAAACGGCTTGAGCCGTTCCTGTCTGATTCAAAGACCGTTTCAGGTCTTTCTATACATGAAATAGCAAAAAAAGCGAAAATTTCCGATGAAAATGTTATCAGGCCGCTCAATGACCCCGTAAACGCTGCCGGAGGTCTCAAGATACTGAAGGGCAGTCTCGCACCCGACGGGTCCGTCGTTAAATGTGCCGCTGTTCAGAAAGAGATGTGGACGCACAAGGGTCCCGCACGGGTATTCAACGGCGAAAAAGAAGCCATGGATGCGATACTGAAAAGGAGCATAAAAGAAGGGGATGTCGTGATCATCAGGTACGAAGGTCCGTCAGGGGCTCCCGGTATGCCCGAGATGCTCTCTCCGACTTCGGCACTGATGGGCTTTGGCTATACCCGTGTGGTGCTCCTGACTGACGGGCGGTTCTCAGGCGGGACCCGTGGCCCATGCATCGGCCATATCGCTCCCGAAGCGGCAGTCGGAGGCCCGATTGCACTTGTGGAGGAAGGCGACCCTGTCTCGATCGACCTCTTCGAAAAACGGGTTGACCTGCTGGTGGATGAAAAGGTAATGCGCCAGCGCAAAGCTGCATGGAAACCCCTCAAGAGAGACCTCGGAGGAGTCCTCGCCCGGTATGCCGATTCCGTCGCTCAGGCAGATCGCGGAGCAGTCCTGAAAAAAACCCATATATCCTGAACTACTACAGGGTTTGGATCCCGGCACATTTATATGGCAACGATAGATCTGAGTCGTTACGAAGGCCTGCAAAAACTCAATCAAAAAGATTTTGATGCGATTTACCCGGGCCTGAAGGTAAGAGTCGGGCAACTCCAGCGGGTAGTCCGGGACAGGGGTGTTCCGGTTATTGTCCTTTTCGAAGGCTGGTATGGTTCCGGGATATCGACGGTGATGAACGAGCTGAACCGTGCTCTTGACCCACGCGGGTTCTCGTATTTTGCCACGACCGCACCGGACCCTGCAGAAAAGGAATACCCATTTTTAAGGCGTTTCTGGGTCAATACCCCTGCGGCAGGAAGGATGGCCCTTTTTGACCGGGGGTGGTACGGAAGGACGATGATCGAACGTACGGATTTTTCCGGGCTGGTTGCATTACCGGATTATGCGGTTGACGAGATTAATTCATTTGAAAGGACTCTTTTTGATAACGGGACCTTTATCCTGAAAATTTTTCTTCATATCTCTTCGAATGAGCAGAAAAAACGGTTCAAAAAGCACCAGGACGACCCCTTTATCCTCGGTTACATTCCGGAAGAGGACTGGTCCGGTTTTGTCAAATACAAAAAATATCTCCCCGTGCTGCAGGACCTGTTCACGCGGACCGACACGGCAATAGCTCCCTGGAATATTGTCGATGCATCAGACCCGGTGTATGCAAAAGCAGAAGTGTTCCGGCTCCTGGTATCCGGACTTGAGAACGCACTTACAATGCCGGTTCTGGGAAACGGGAATCTTCACAGTAACGCGGCGGGACCCCGCCGATCATTGCACGGGGGTCTCCTTGATATGGCAGATCTCTCTATTTCGCTTGAAAAAAGCGACTATGAACGGCAGATGTCAGAATACGGGGATCGCCTCAGGCGATGCCAGTACGAGATGTTCAGGAAAAAGATCCCGACCCTCATCCTGTTTGAGGGGTGGGATGCCGCCGGTAAAGGAGGTGCGATCATCAGGATGACCGGTCATTTAAATCCAAGGGGGTATTCTGTCGAACCGATCGGTCCCGCGAACGATGGTGAGAAGATCTATCACTATCTCTGGAGATTTCATAACAGAATTCCACGAGACGGGTATGTCAGAATCTTTGACAGGAGCTGGTACGGGAGGGTCCTCGTAGAGAGAGTGGAGGGACTCGCCACACCGCCGGAGTGGCAGAGGGCCTACCGCGAGATCAATGAGATGGAAGAGGAACTTGTCCGTCACGGGGCACTTCTCGTTAAATTCTGGCTTCAAATCGACAGCGGGGAACAACTGGCACGCTTCC
>JBFYKV010000200.1:0-3951 GCA_041305745.1 Methanoregulaceae archaeon
TTCCTGACGAACTGCAAAATGCTGGTAGACCATGGGAAAACAATATTGATCACGCTCCATACCTATGCATTCCAGGAAGATACCCTGATCAGGATCCGGTCAATATGCGATGCACACCTCATGATGAAAAAATCACTCATCGGCGATAAGTATGTCATGGTCATGGAAGTAACAAAAGTCAGGGGTGCACGAAAGACAACCGGGAACCTTGTCAGTTTCGAAGTACATCCCGGGTATGGAATGAAGATTATCCCGATATCAATGGCAAAGGTATGATATGAGTGCCCTGACGGCGGCAATCAACCTCCCTTTCAAACCTGCAAAAAACGACGAAGACAACGATTGCGTAAACAATATCGAGAGCTGCGCACTCTACAGGATGCTGCCGGTCAATGCCAAGGAATATGTCAGGAAAAGCCCTCACCTCCTTGAATACCTGCACATGTTCCCGGTCGACGAATATGGCATACCGCTCTTTTTTTCAGAACTGAAACGTGACCTCCGGTCTCTGAAGGAACCCAACCTGATATATCCCGCAGACGACACCGTCTTTATACACATCTTTTTCGACGTCAATGATGTCAGGAATTACTATATTCCTGTCGACCCGTCATTCATGCACAGTGTCAAGGACCTCGTCCCGGCAGTCGAGCTGAAACTTATCGACCTCCTCGATGCACTGGAAACCGATCCGGTGACGGACGAAGAGCGGACCGTTGTTTTAAAAAATCTTATCAGCCAGGTGACCCATATCCAGCAGCCCGGCCAGAATGTCCCCCTGCTGAAATCAAAGGAGAAAAATGCAGGGTTTGGAACCAAAATGAAGGACTTCCTCAACAAAGACCTCACCGCAAAGAGTACACCTGCAAAAACCGCAATCTTTTCACACGTCTCGCAGACACCTGACGGGCGGATAATAGTCTCTCCCCAGGAATACAGGGCACTTGAGTACATGATGGTCAGGGACAAGATCGATGTCGGTATCTTAAAACCATTCATCAGTGACCCGTATATTGAAGATATTTCAGTGGATGGTGTCGGACCAATCTTTGTTGAGCACAAGATATTCAAGGGCCTGAAATCTGTTATCGGGTGGGACAACACCGATGAACTCGACAAATTTGTCATCAAACTCGCAGAACGGACAAAGCGGCCTATCACCTACAGGAATCCCATCGTGGATGCGACCCTTCCCGACGGCTCGCGTATCAATATCGTCTACAGTACGGATATCAGCCGGAAAGGGAGTAACTTCACTATCCGTAAAGCGATGGATGACCCTATCAGCATTCTCAAACTAATCGAATTCAAGACCTGTGACTATACTATGGCTGCATACCTGTGGTTATGCATCGAAAACAGCATGTCGCTCTTTATGAGCGGTGAGACTGCCAGCGGCAAGACCACCAGCTTAAACGCGATGACCACGTTCATTCCGCCTGAAAATAAGATCGTAACGATTGAGGATACCCCGGAACTCCAGGTCCCCCATAAAAACTGGTGTCGTGAAGTATCAAAAGGAAAAGGCAAGGGGGAAGGGGAAGGATCCGATGTCACCATGTTTGACCTGCTGAAAGCCGCCCTTCGTCAGCGCCCGAACCAGATCCTCGTCGGAGAAATCCGTGGTGTTGAAGGTGCGGTTGCATTCGGTGCAATGCAGACCGGCCACCCTGTATTAAGCACGTTCCACGCAGCATCGGTGGAAAAGCTGATCCAGCGTCTTTGCGGGGACCCCATCAATATTCCAAAGACCTACGTTGACAATTTAAATATCGTCGTCATCCAGAGTGCAGTCAAGCGCCCAAACGGAGATACCGTCCGCCGCATGCTTTCAATCAACGAGCTCGTCGGTTTTAACCCCGAGACACAGGGCTTCTCATTTGTTGAGATGTTCCACTGGGACCCGGTCACCGATACATTTGAATTTACAGGAAAAGGAAGCAGTTTCCTGCTGGAAAACCGTATCGCAACAATGCTTGGTATACCCGAGCATAAAAAGGCCGGCATTTATTTCGAAGTTGAAAAAAGGGCGAGGATACTTGAACGATTGCATAAAGCAGGATATACCAGCTTTTATGATCTCTATCACATGATGACGAAGGTTAAAAAGCAGGGATTACTGAGTATCGATGTAGATGCCGTTTGAAGGTTTTGGGAAAGCCCTGAAAGGAAAAAACGCCGGGAAACTTCCTTTTGAAGACCATATCAGGTCAGTGAAACAGAAACTGGCATCTGTTTCCGAAAACAAACAGATGGGGCCTGATCTTCTCTTCCTGATCACCTACATGGCATCCATCACTACTGCACAGGCGACACGTCCTGAAATTTTTGCATATACCGCCGCACGAACCGAGTATGTACCTGCAAAATACATCGCCAAGGTGGAATTCTTTGTAAAAAGATGGAATTTCAGCTATACCGAGGCGCTGACCACCATTGCAGAGCGGGTCGATAACAAAATGGTCAGGAGCATGCTGAACCGCTTTGCAAATTCGATCGAGTCAGGTGTCCCTGATGAAGACTTCCTGACACGGGAACTCTCAACAATCAGGAGCGTGTACCGTAATACCTACGAGCAGGGCCTCGAGATGCTCAAAAAATGGGGTGATGCATACATTGCCATGCTCTTCTCTGGAGCGCTTGTAGGGATTATCATCATGGTCTCGGTGGCGATTTTTGCCCCTGATAACGTCGAGGCAACGCTTTCTGCCTCTTATTTTATTGTGTTGTTCATCTCGGCATTCGGCCTTATTACAATGTATAGTGCGGTTCCTTCTGATGACAAGACACACTCACTCGACAAGGGCTCAAAAGAGCAGGAACTTGTCCATAAACTTGAGAAAAAAATTATTCCGGTCGGTGTTGCCGCAGCGATCGTCCTCTTTATGGCAAGTTTCCTCATGGGGGGAATACACACACAGAGTGTCGGCCTGATCATGTTGTTCATCGGGCTTCTTTTACTCCCTCTCGGGGTCATCGGGTTTCTTGACGACCGGAACATCATTCTCCGGGATGCAGAATTCCCGACCTTCATACGAAGCCTCGGTGCCGTAATGGGCGGAAAAGGGAGCACCCTGTCGACCGCCCTTACCGAGATCGACCGCAAATCCCTGGTGGCACTCGAACCTTTCATTAACGGGGTATATTCAAAACTGAACCTCGGCCTTCATGAAGGATATACGTGGGACCGTTTCATCGGTGATTCCGGCAGTAACCTCATTTACAAGTACTTAAATATTTTCCGCGATTCAATCGAACTGGGGGGAAAACCGGATATCATCGGCCAGATTGTCGGGTCTTCCATGCTCGAGCAGGTGTTACTTCGTGAAAAGAGAAATACCGTTGCCATGGGGTTTGTCATCCTGCTGATCCCGATGCATGCAATGATGGTGGCAATATTCCTCTTCCTCTTCCATATCCTGATGACCATGGCCAGAGCCGTCGCATCGGTAGTCTCATCACTGGGTGAGGGCGGCGCAGCATTGAGTAACCCGGGATCAGTTGCCGGCGGGATTGGAGGGGGAATCGAGATGTTTGTCAACTTCCCGGAAGCCACAATGACAATATATGTAATCATTATGATCTCAATCATTACTATCGCCAATATCCTGGCAGGAAAGATCGTGATGGGAGGAGACCGCTACATGTATTATTTCTTTGCCAGCAGTATTCTCGCAGTGACAGGCATTATTTATATAGTCGCTCCAATAATGGTTGGAATGTTCTTCAATATACCGGTATTCCAGGGGGTCTGACATGAAAGATTCAACACGGAGAATTGTCCTGTTCATAATAATTGTCGGTGCCGGAACTGTTCTCATCCTCTTTGACATTCCGTTTCTGCTTCTCCTTGCCGGCGTTTTATGCCTTGTAATTTTAATCCTTATCCTGTCAGGCACGGTAAAAATTCCCTCACTGAAGCGCTCCGGGTTGAAAAAAAGAGAGAAAAAA
>JBFYKV010000201.1:0-24816 GCA_041305745.1 Methanoregulaceae archaeon
TAATTTACGAGCGTATTAATGATGGTGGTCAAGGATATTTTTGAACAGACAGAATTTCCAACATTCCATTATTAAAGGAAGCTGAAATGGTAGGAATTGCAAGAAAATGATACTAATCAAGCCTCAGCCGTGATTTGAACACGGGACCTGCTGATTACAAGTCAGCCGCTCTGCCAACTAAGCCACTGAGGCGCCATATACTATTGACGTTCACAAATAAAAAAGATGGTGACTGACCGGATTAACCACCTCTGTCCGGGGTCTCCCGGCCTTCATCCTGCGAAGCACGCGGTCCTGCCTCCCAGGTTATTTCACCCGCATACCTGATCGTGATGATCCGGTGGTAGGGGATCGGAGTTGGCCTGTCACCCGACTCGATCTCCATGTAAAACGGGTCGAGGGCCTGGATCCGTTCTCCCCCGATGCAGGTCATGTCCCCGGGTGCACCCCGGTTGACATAGCATACCCGGACCTTCGTAAAGTCAAATGCGGTGTCGTGGTAATACCGAAGGAGGAGTTCACGGCTGCGCAGCATGATACTGTCTTCTTCCGTGACGATAGGGGACTCATCCCTATAAATGTAGGGGACCGCCGGGTACCCCGGGTCTCTTCCTTCTTAAACGCATCTCATGGACGGGAAAACAGTTATACGCTCAATTCCTTGATACTACACTATGAGGTTTTCCTTCGTCATCCCGGTCATTTTTTGTATATGTGCACTGCTGCTGGCCGGGTGCACCGACCAGAAAGGTGAATCCCTCCCCGTATCGCCTGCGGCAAGATCGCCCGTTGAAACCGTGATCACAACCCCGGTCACAACGGTCACACTCTTTTCACCAGTGACCGGATCCCCCCTCACAACACCTGCCTACGGCGGCCTTACCATTCAGGCAACACCTGAAAAATATTCCCCGGTAATGTCATCGACCGTTGGTATCAGGCTCACTCCCCACTATGACACGCCCGCCGCAGTTGTCTACAACTGGACCACGAATTATGGGTATTTCCTCTCCTGGAACTCCACCGACGGGAAAGTCACACAATATAACCAGAGTATCGTGACCCAGGAACCTGATATCTACTGGTCGTACTCACCCGACGAGATGGGTAAGGAAAAGCCCCCCGTCACGGTCCGCCTCGTGCTCCAGACCGAACGCCTGGTACATGGAGGAGGAGAAGGCCGCGGGACGATCGCATGGAAAGACCTCCCTATCACCTGGGAAGGGAACGATACTGCTGTAATCGCACAGGCAGCATGCGGAATACAGAATTGTCACGGCATGGAGATCAGCTGTGGCCCGAATGTTGTAGAGATGTGCACGATGCAGTACATGTTGGGGGACAAGTGCCGGAGCCTCGCATCATGCCAGAATATCAACGGGTCCTGCACCGTGGTGAAACAGGAGGGATACACTAAATGCGTGTCATGCGTGGAGGAATGCAAAAGGACCGCAGGGAGCGATCCGGTGAAAGCATTCGAATGCGAGAGCAGGTGTTGACGAAAAATCGGGGCAACAATTCCCGTAAACTCTTTTTTCCTACTCTGCGCGGGTCATATTCACCCGACGAGACGGGTAAGGAAAAACCACCGGTCACGGTCCGTCTCGTACTCCAGACCAAACACCGGATACATGGCAGAGGGAGGGCAGGGGTACGATAGCCTGGACAAATATCCACATCATCTGGGAAGGGAACGATACCGCAGTCGTGGAGACATAAAAAGTCCCCCTGAAACAGGTAACCCTTTGTAATAAACTCCAGTCATTCAATTTTCCGGAAACCCGCATGTGAAAATACATGCCTTAATAGCATTTTACAACCGATATTGTCTGAAATGGCGCAGCTTACCGCTGATATCGGGGGCAGGCCGGGAATCGACTGCCGTGGCTTTTGCGAATACTGCTATTTTAAGCACGTGAAGGACATCGCCCCGTTCGGGTGCCGCTACTGCCCTCCGTTTCAGAAAGGGTGCGATTATTGCTCCCGGAGCGTGCGGGAATACTATTCAGGGTTTCGCCCGCTCCGCGATATCGCAGACGACATCCTCGTCGGACTCCATTCGGTGACCGGCGATATCACCCGGGTCACCATCAGCGGCGGCGGCGACCCGAGCTGCTACCCGCAGTTCCGGGACCTTGTCGAGCTCCTCGCAAGCATCGAAGCCCCGCTCCACATCGGCTATACGAGCGGGAAAGGGTTCGATGACCCTGAAATTGCAGGCTTCCTCATCGACCACGGCCTCTCAGAAGTCTCTTTCACCATCTTTTCTGCAAGCCCGAGGCTCCGGAAGCGCTATATGCACGATCCCACCCCCGAGGCGTCCTTAAAGATCCTGGAGACGCTCTGCGGCAGCATCGACGTCTACGGCGCAGCAGTCGTCCTCCCGGGAATTAACGACGGTGAGCGGCTTATTGAGACCTGCCAGTGGCTCGAGGACCGCGGTGCAAAAGGCCTCATCCTCATGCGGTTTGCAAACAGCACCGAGCAGGGACTCATCCTCGGGAATGCCCCGGTTATCAGGAACCAGCGGATCCAGACGACCGAAGAGTTCGCAGATATGGTTACCGAATTAAACAGCAGGTTCTCGCTCAAGATCAGCGGGACACCCCTCTGGGACCCTGATACCGGATCACCGTTTGCAATCCTTTCTGAACCCGATCTCCTCGAAAAACTACCCCGCATCGAGCGGCAGGCAACGCTCATCACCGGGAAGGTTGCAGCACCGTTCCTTACACGGCTCATCGGTTCCTGCGGCGGAGGATGCAGCGTTATCCCGGTCAACAAGGATATCGCCTGCCTGATCACCATTGACGACTTAAAAGCCCTCGACCTCTCAAAGGTCGGGGAGGTTGTCATCATCCCGGGAAGGGCGTTTGTTCACGACCGCGAGGCAGCAGACGTCCTCTCGCGTGACGGGGTGGATCGGGAGGTCATCCGCGGACCCGACAGCCTCACCGCCGATGCCGAGACGAGCATGGGCATGACGAAATCAGAGGTCCTGGCGCTCGAACTCGAATCCTGTGCTGACCTGATACGCACCATCAACAGGCACGGTACCTGAAACCCCGTTTTCTTTTCTTTTTTCGGGGTTCTCCTGCGATAGGATTAATATCCGCCCTGACGAATTATACGAAGGCACTTTTTAGAGAAAAGGTGCTGGCATATGTAAGTCTGACGTGCCGACGGCACGGCCTGCATCGCAGGCTTGGGATTACAGAGAGTCAGCAGATTAGCGACTCTTTTCGGATTTACATAGATATTTATGGAGGTGAATTTATGGCACGAATGCATGCACGCCGCAGGGGCGATTCCGGTTCAGTACGGCCATACCGTAAGGAAAACCCGGAATGGGCCAATGCCGACGTGGCGGCGATTGAGAAGATCATCGTCGATTTGAAAAAGGAAGGAGTCTCTACCAGCCGTATCGGGCTTATCCTGAGAGACAGGCACGGAGTACCGGACGTCAAGCTTGCGACAGGCAAACGTATCGGGGAGATCTTAAAAGAGAAGGGAATGGAACCCGATATCCCTGAAGACTTAAGAAACCTGATCGAGAAGGCACTCGGACTGCGGAAGCACCTGGTCGAGAACAAGAACGACCTGCACAACAAGAGGCAGCTGCAGCTGACCGAGTCAAAGGTCAGGAGACTGGTACGGTATTATACCGGCAACGGCAGGATGCCAAAGGGCTGGACCTACAAGCCGGAGACCGCAGAGATCATCCTCTCCAGATGATGCATGTCCCTTGAAGAAGCCGCCGAACAGGTCGCAGAACACCTGCTTCGCCAGGAGTTTGTAGAGGTCTATGCCCACCACGATGCCGATGGCATCGCGGCGGGATCGCTCCTCTGTATGGCCATGATGCGCAGGAACATCAGGTTCCGCCTTCGCGTCCTGCCGAGGATCAGCCCTGCAAACATCTCCCCTGGCCAGGGCACACTTCTCTGCGACTTTGGTTCGGGCCTGGAAGACCTCCCTGATGACGTGATGGTGGTGGATCACCACCACCCCCACTTCAGCGGCGGCCTTCACGTAAATCCACGTCTCGCAGGCATCGATGGTGACAGGGAACTGTCAGCATCAGGAACCGCCTACATCCTCGCCCAGAAACTGGGTGACAACCGCGACCTCGCGGGCCTTGCCATGCTCGGCATCATCGGTGACGGGCAGGAGATAGCCGGCAAGAACCTTGAAATATTCAATGACGCAGTCGCTGAAGGAATCATCACGACCGGACGCGGGCTCCGTATTGTCGGCAGGGACGACCATGAGCGGCTGCTCATGTCAGTCAACCCCTACCTGCACCAGATCAGCGGCGACGAAATGGCCGTGGCAGACTTAATCGACAGTTCAATGGCAGAAGACGGAATCGCACTTGATACGCTCCTCTCCCTTACTGTGCTCAGGATAAGCCCGTATGCCTCACCACAGGCGATGCGGGGGCTTTACGGAGACCTCTTTTCACTTGAACGGGAGGTCATCATCGACGGCCATACCATGGCTGCAGTGGTCGACGCCTGCGGCAAATCCGGCCGGGGTGGCCTGGCGGTCTCGCTCTGCCTTCGGGCAACCGACGGCATCGACGAGGCCTTCGAGCTGACCAGGCAGCACCGGATGAACGTGATCGATGCACTTAAGTCTGCTTTCCAGAGCAGGGACGAGTCAGGGTTCTACGAGGTCGGGGATGTACGGGTTGCGAGCGACGTCGCAGATGTGCTTGTACGCGACTGCGTCAGCACGGGACCGGTGTTCGTGATCGCACGGGCCGGGGACCTCTGCCACATCTCGGCACGGTGCCCGGAAGGCGTCGGCCTCGATATCGGAAAGGCGGTAAGGGAGGCTGCACTCCAGTGCGACGGCTTCGGAGGAGGACACCACAGACGAGCAGGTGCAACGATCAATTGTGCCCGGCTGGACACGTTCCGGGGGCACATTGCAGGAGTGATGACGCAGTGATCCGAATCGAAGGGGTGATTACCACTACGCACCCGCACGCAGAGTGCGTTGCCGGTGCGATACGACCGGATAACCTCTCATCGATGGCGACAACTGCTCATGACGGACGCGTGGTCACACGTGTGAACGGTCATCAGCTCAGGTCTGTGATAGCATCAGTGGATGATTATCTGATGAATCTGACAATTGCGGAGGAGATATGTGGCTGCACTTTAGAATGAAAACAGAACTGCTGTTCAGTTCTGAGTTTTCAGACGAGTCAAAAGAGGCGTTTTACAAGGCGGTCTCAGACTCAGGGCCACTATTCATGAAGGGTGTACCAAAGGATGCGGACCCGGCGCAGGCTGGCCATATCGAGGGGACTCCCCTGATTGAAGGAAATCGTGTTGAACTGGAATTTGTCAGCGGGACGTATACCCGCGTCCATGATGCACTTTTCCGGTTCAGGAAGCAGATCCCGGTATACCTTGGAAAACACCGTCTCGGACTGAGGGACATCTCG
The DNA here is from genome assembly GCA_041305745.1 of Methanoregulaceae archaeon. Lineage (GTDB taxonomy): Archaea > Halobacteriota > Methanomicrobia > Methanomicrobiales > Methanospirillaceae > UBA467. Next base: position 5,459 of record JBFYKV010000201.1, read on the forward strand.
GTCCTCGAGTATGTCATCACGATGAAGGGAGAGTTCCCGGAAGGGGTTCATATCCCGAACCTTCCCTTTATCGCAGAGTCCTCGATCGAGGGGGATACTCTCACCCTTCAGCTGAAAGTGACTGCTACAGACCTTGAAAACAAGGTCCCCGACCGGCTGGTGAAGCTTGTCGAGGAAAAGATACAGGCTGCAGGGTATGGCGGGAAGAGCGAGCACTGGGACCTTATCTTCGAGAGCGGGAAAAAGTCCCGGTTCTTTTTGGGTGATCCCACCGAGGAGATGATCAGGCGGGGCTGGATCAGGCACGCCCTCTCCAGGGGACAGTGGATCCACGGCCCCCAGTCGGTGCAGCTCTTCAGGGCGTTTGAGCAGATAGTGGTCGACCAGATCATCGGGCCGCTTGGTTTTACCGAGATGATCTTTCCAAAGCTTGTCCCGTGGGACGTCTGGAAAAAATCAGGGCATGCCAAGGGGGTCTATCCCGAGATCTACTACGTCTGCACTCCAAAAACCCGCGACCCCGCCTACTGGGAGGACATCGGCGATTACTTCAAGGTAACCGGCGAGGTCTGGGTCGACGAGATCAAAAAGAGGGTCGACGGCCCGATTGGCGGGCTCTGTTATGCACAGTGCCCGTCGTTCTGGCCGTTTATCCAGGGGGAGACCGTCGCAAATGAATCCATGCCCATCAGGATATTCGACCGCAGCGGTACATCACATCGCTACGAGAGCGGGGGCATTCACGGGATCGAACGCGTGGACGAATTCCACCGGATCGAGATCCTCTGGCTCGGGACGCCGGAACAGACAGTTGATATTGCAGACCGGCTGCACGAGGCATACCTCCGTGTGTTTGAGGAAATCCTCGAACTGGAATGGCGCTCTGCCCGGGTGACACCGTGGTTCATGGCCCAGGAAGGCATGATCGACACCGGTGACGGGTGCGGGTGCGGTGAGCGGATAGGTACTACCGATTACGAGGCGTACCTGCCCTACAGCGACAGCTGGCTGGAATTCCAGAATGTGAGCATCAACGGGGATAAGTACCCCAAAGGATTCAATGTAAAAATCCAGAGCGGCGCCGACTGCTGGTCAGGATGTTCGGGTATCGGGCTGGAGCGCTGGACTGCAGCGTTCCTTGCACAGAAGGGCCTTGACACCGGCAACTGGCCGGAAGGCGTTGCAAAGATTGTCGGCGAACCGAAGGAACTGTTCAGGTTCCTCTGAGGTGATATTATGGCAAGAAAGAAACAGGTTGGACGAAGAGTCGAAGGCTGGAAAGCCAAGAGCTGGTATAAGGTATATACACCTGAAAACCTTGGCAAGGCGTACCTTGGCGATACCATTGCCAATGACGCAGAAAGCGTGGTCGGACGCGTTATGCAGACCACGCTCGGTGAGATTTTGAATGACTACTCACGACAGAACGTGAAGATGAAGTTCCGTATCGCGGAAGTGGCCGGGGACTCGGCATATACCGAGTTTATAGGGCACGAACTGACCCGCGATTACCTCCGGTCGCTCGTAAAGCGCCGTACTTCAAGGATCGACTCCCACATACCTATCACTACAAAGGACGGCAAGAAGGTTGAGCTGACGGTTGTCTGCTACACCCTTTCACGGGCGAACTTAAGCCAGGTGCACTCAATCCGCGGTATCATTACCCGGAAAGTGCTGGCAACAGCGACCGAGGGTGACCTTGCAGCCCTGTTAAACGGGATTATTACCGGCGAGATCTCAAAAGAGCTCTTCAAGGACTTAAAACTGGTATTTCCCATCCGGCGCGTGGAAGTCATCAAGTCAAAAGTTGAAGTTCCGAAGCATGTATAAGATACGAACAAACCCTTATGCCGGAAAAACGGCACTATCATGGGTATCTCCCTTTTTTTAACTCTTCTCAAAACGAATGCTGCACCGGAAAAATTGGTGAAGCATAATTATCCCTGGCACCCATCCTTTCTCAGATGACTGCTCATAAAGTCCTGCTGCTCGTGCTCGACGGGATTTCAGACCGACCCTGTTCCGAGCTCGGGGGTCTTACCCCGCTCCAGGCTGCACATACTCCCGTCCTTGACTCCCTTGCAAAAAGCGGGGCATGCGGGATCATGGATACCATCAGCCCGGGTATCCGGCCGGGATCAGATACCGCTCATTTAAGCCTTCTCGGGTACCCGCCTGAAAAGTACTATACCGGCCGGGGTCCTCTTGAGGCAGAAGGTACAGGTATACACATGGAACCCGGGATGATCGGATTCCGGTGCAACTTCGCAACCCTCGATAAAGAGGGTCGGGTGACCGACCGCCGGGCAGGACGGATACATTCAACCGATGCCCTCTCGCAGGCAATCCAGGAAAATGTGGACCTTTCGGCCTTCGGGGTGACATTCATATTCCGTTCAGGTGCCGGACACCGGGCAGCACTTGCATTCAGGGGCGATGACCTTGGCCAGTGCGTATCATCAAATGACCCGAAAAAGGACGGCGTGCCCCCGCTCACCTTCCGAAGCCTCCGGAGCAGTGAGGGTGACGAGAAAACAGCCTCTGCACTGAATGAATTTGTACGGCAGTCCACAAAAATTTTAAAAGATCACCCGCTGAACCTGCAGCGGGTACAATCGGGACTCCCGCCTGCAAACGTCGTGCTCATCCGGGGTGCGGGTGAGATGGGGCACTTCGAACCGTTTGAACAGAGATACGGTCTGAAAGGCAGTGTCATATCGGCAGCGACCCTTATTACCGGCATCGGCATGGTAGTCGGCCTGACCAGTATCCATGTCAGCGGAGCGACGGGGTCGGCAGATACAAATTTAGAGGGAAAAATAAAGGCTGTATTCAATGAATTCAGGACAAAAAACTTTGTATTGCTGAATATCAAGGGTGCAGACGAGGCGGGTCATGACGGCCTTGCGGTCCGGAAGAAGGACTTTATCGAGCGGATCGATGCTTCACTCGCCCCGCTCAGGGACCTTGACGACTGCCTTATCGCAATCTGTGCCGACCACAGCACGCCCTGTTCGATAAAGGACCACAGTGCCGATCCCGTACCGCTCGTCCTCTGCGGAGACGGTGTCAGGGTCGACGATGTCTCAGCCTTTGATGAATTATCCTGTGCAAAAGGCTCACTTCACCGCATAAACGGCGGCTCGCTAATGCCGGTCATCCTCGACCTGGTCAACCTGGCACATAAATACGGGGCGTGAGGGAGGGAGATATGGAGACGTATACAAAAGCTGCAGAACTGCTCGGGGTGGAAGAGGTACGGTTTATCGAGCCCTCCTATTCCGACCTCCCCGATGAATCGTTCACATTTCTGATGCTTGAGATCGAGGGTGACCAGGGACGGCTCCTGGTCGACGAGGAGTCCGATCCCATGGCTCTCGCGGTCCATACCGGTGCCGGGTGGCTTGCCGGGTCATTCCACCTCCGCTCACCCACCGGTGCCGTTATAGAATATTTCGAGGACCTCGGCGGCGATATTTACCAGGAGGACCGTTCCGACTGGGAATCAGCAGTCAGGGAATATTACAGTGGGATCCTTGCACGCATGGTCACCCCGGCACTCGAGGACCTCAATCCAGCCCGGACAGAACAGGTGCGGGAGCTCCTTTCCGAGTATAGGAATGACCTTGCCGGGACGACATGCATCGACTGTTGCTGCGGCTCGGGAGTCGGGTCGCTCCTCCTTCGGGAGAGGGGATATTCTGTCTTTTCGTATGACAACGATCCGGCGCTGCTCTCGCTTGGCCTGCAGAGCGGCAGGCTCCTTCCTGCTGATACAATGCATATCGACGCAACAAGGGCCGGGGATTACATAAACGGTGCCGATTGCGGCCTCGGGCTCATGTTCGGAGAGATTAACGAGTTTAACAGGGAACTCTGGGAGGATATCACCTCCGAACTGATCTCCCTCACCTCCCGTTCCCTCATCACGGTCGGGACTGAAAAAGAAGCGGGAATCATCAAAGAATGGGGGCTTGAACTCGAATGCGACGTCACGATTTCGGAAAACCAGCGGGACCTGATCTATGACCGCTGGGTGTGCAGGATACGGCGAAATTCCAATGGCTGATGCGACTCACGTGATAGTACAGGATTATTTCCTCACGTTATACCCCCATATCCATGATTTCCGGCAATTGTACTGGCGGCAGACCGGCTCATCTCCACCCGGACAGGTACGTTGACCCCATGGAATTCTATCCCTCGCCCCGGCTCAGAATGTTATACTCGCTCATCCTGATCATCGTTGTATGGGCAGGCGTCCTGCCCTGCATGATCATGCTTTCGCTCATCGCACCGCCTGAATTCGTCCTTGCCGTTGCAGTGGCGGCAATGGCCGTGCTTGTCGCGGTCTCGCAATGGATCCGGGCATATGTCGGCTCCATCAGGTATACGCTGGATAGCGAAGGGCTCATCTTCGAGAGCGGGGTCTGGCTGCACCGGTCCGGACGCATCCTGTATGGCGATATCGATGGTATATCCATACGACCGGGGACGGAATCAAGATTATCAGGGACGTTTCCCGTTGTGTTGCATCTGAAAGGTCAAAAGAAACCTGAATTTGTCATCAGGGGATTAAACGAGCCGGAACGTATCCGTGATGTCATCGCGGGATACCTGTCGTAACGTCGATATATCAAAAAATAAAAAAAACCCTGATTTACCGTTTTCCCAACTTTTTACGCTCGGGTTTCTCACCCGTCCGGTCAGAACATTCCAGTTCGGCAAGGATCGCAATAGGGTCGTCCATCGTTTTCACGAGCCTGACAATATCGAGGAGCCGTTCCACCCCGATGAAGTGTTCGGCCATGACCCGGCAGAGCGGGGTCACTTCTATGATGCCGTTGTTTCGTTTTGCAAGGTCATTTTCCATGAGGACCGGCAGCACCGGCTCCATTGTCCCGACCATGGACGCGTTGATCTTTGCAAGGTCTTCCTCCTTCCCGTCGCATACAACTGCATTTGCCACGTACTCCTCCGAGCTCTGCTCGATATCGAACTGCGGCGCAACTTCTTCCATCTCGCCCTTGAGGAGGCGCATGGCAATCTCTTCTTCTGTACCGCGGGATTCCCGGGAATACGTCGCTCCCGGCTCGGCAAGGATGACAACCCGGCCGAGGTCGTGGAAATCGGGTCGTCCCGCACGTCCGGCCATCTGGTTGAACTCCCCGACAGACAGCCATGAGATTCCCATCGCAAGTGAGTCAAAAAGGACCTGTGATGCAGGGAAGTCCACCCCTGCACCCAGTGCCGCAGTCGTCACCACCGCCTTTAATCTGCCCTTCAGGAACTTATCCTCAACTTCCCTTCGCTCCTGCGATGTCAGGCCGGCGTGGTATGCCGCGTACTTCGGGCCGAGTGCATCTGAAACGACATGACACCGTGCCCGTGAATTGGTAAAAATAATCGTCTGACCATGGAAGCCTTTCGACGAGACTTTCTTGTACTCATCTTCACAGAGCTTCTTGATAGTGGGGATTTTCTGCTTGTGCTCAAGGAACATCAGGTACCGTTCAAGTGATACCGGACGGTCGTCATACCGCACGAGCGTTGCGTTTAATTTTTTCGCGAGGAGCTTGGGCAGACCAATCGTTGCACTCAGGTAGAGAAACTGGGCACGGGGAGCGAGGTACTTGAGCCGTGCAACCAGGCCGTCAAGCCGGTGGCCACGGTCCTTGTCCTCGAGCATCTGCACCTCGTCGATAACCACGGTCCCGATCTTTGAGAGTTTCTTCCCCGACCTGATCATGTGATCGACACCTTCGTAGGTCCCGACAACAATCGGCGAATGGGTATTCCGGTCGCCCACCGGGCGGTTTTCCGGAAGCCGGATCCGGCTCTTCCCGATCATGATCCCTGCACCGGCAATCTTCCCGTACCGCTCGTCGAAACGCTGGTACTTCTGCACGGCAAGCGCAACAAGCGGGACCAGGAAAAGGGTCTGGCCCCGCCCTTCCATGTAATTCTTGAGCCCTGCCATCTCCCCGATAAAGGTCTTGCCGCTCGCAGTTGCAGAGACCACGAGCAGGTCCTTCCCGTAGAGTAACCCGGCATCAACCGCCATCTGCTGGGCCGGCATCAGGGTCCCGACGCCGCAGGCGTCCACGAACGGTCTGGGGAGCGGAAGTTCCTCGAGCCTCTGGGTATTCTGCAACGGATGGGCTTCGAGGCGATCAAAGAGGGCCTGTTTTGTCCCGGTCTTTTCCGGCTCGAGACTTGCGATAACCTTGTCCATGTCCCTGAAATTTCGCAGCAGCTCATCCATATGACCCATCGCAGAACGCCCGACCCTGCCCATGTGAGCGATCTCGCGCCTGAGTTCACGTCGGGCACAGTCAAAACAGATGTGCTCGGAGCCCCGGTACAATACCGAGGTCCTGCGGTCAAGAGGGGTCACCCGGTCGTCCATGAGACAGATCCGGCAGAGCCCTGCGATTTTGTAGGGGACCTGGAAGGCGTTTAAAAATTCCTCGAAGGTCTCGTCCCTGTCCGTCAGGAAGACCTCAGATTTGCGCAGGGACAGGATAAGTTCTTTTGTAGGGGTGTGTTTGAACTGACGTTTATTCCCCCACCGCAGGCGGTACCCTTCCGGGCGGATACCCTTGGAGGTCGTAGCCAGTTCGGTGACACCGAGTCCCCTGACCACACGGTCATCAAAAAACAAAAGTTTATAGTTCCCCCTCTGGGGATGCACGATGATCTTCATGAAGCGACCAGATCGTGGATCTGATAGGCGAGCCCCACGCTTTCCAGCCGTTTTAGAAAGTCGGTGAACTCCTCGTCTACGATGATGAGGGCACAGTTGATCCCGTGAAATGCCGCCTCGATCACACCTTCCCGTGAGCCAAAGAACATATCCGGCTTTCTCCCGGCCGATACCAGTGCGATGTATGCTTCAAGTCCTACTGCCGCGACCATCGAAGCCTTTGCAATGACCTCCTGCAGCAGGCGTTTATCCACCATCCGTGAACCGCCTCTCTGGATCCTCGGGACCTTGCAGACATGGACCATCCCTTCCGAATGCTCGATGATGCCATTTAAACGTGCCACCCCGACATCCTCCCCGGTCTTTGCATCGTGGATAACGGTCCCCATTGCACTTTTTTCTTCTTTTCCTGCATAGAGCCATCCGCCTTTCATGTAAACGCCGACTTCGTCACCCCCGGATAAATCGGTATCGGCAAGCGCTGTCCAGACCGATACCTGCTGGATAATATCCCTGCGGATATGGCGGGCATAGGTCTCGAGAGCCTCGGCGTTGTTCAGAACCCATTCGATTCCGCTGCGGGTGACGTCATAACGGCCCCGCCCGTGGGCGGCAACCATTCCCTCGTCGACGAGCTCCCTGATATATTCTGACACGGCCTGGGGGGTGACACCAAGCTTTTCGGCGATCTCCTGCTGCCGGACTGCAGGCTGGTGCTCGGCAATTTCCACCAGGATCTGGAGACGTGTTACTTCCCGTTTACTTCGCAAAATAGTATACAGGGGGTCCTTACTGACTTCTGTCAAGGAGCACCAGTCCCTGCCCTTTCACATCGAGGTGAGGGATACGCTTTGCAAGTCCCTTGATAAATACGGGGCTCACCCCAAATTTGCGTGCGATATCGTTAATTGAGGAATTTCCACATTTTAACTCCTCTTCCACCTGCTCGACCATCGTCCGCAGGCTTTCGTCATTTGACATCGAGATATAGAGAAGGTCAGAGAGATCGGTAAAATTACACTGAAAATTTGCCCTGAACTTATTGTAGGTCGCCTTAAACTCCTTGATAGGGTTGCTCCCGGGTTTCGGCATCCTCCATTGTTCCTCGATGAGATTCCCCTTCTTAAGTATCAGAAGACACTCCGGGATTCCGTCATACGAAATCTGCTCGCAGAGCTCCTCCTCGGTCATCCAAGACTTGTTCAACAGATCGTATATCTGTTTATACGTAGCGTTATGAAATGTAAGGAGCAAAGGGACAAGCTCCACTGGATCATTCACTATCCTGATATGGCCGGTCAAAAGTAAAACCCTATTATTATATGGCGCTATAAATCAATAAATTTTTGTAGGAATCTGATGCAGAGGAGCGGGAGGATACGGGTTAAGGGCACCGTCCAGGGGGTCGGTTTCCGCCCGTTTGTATATGCCAACGCGACCCGGCTGGGTATAAACGGCCGCGTGAAAAACCTCGGGAGTGAAGTGGAGATAATAGCCACCGGGGATCGTTTTTCTGATTTTGTTGAGGCGGTCCGGAGTGGTCCTCCGATGGCCCGTATTGACAGCATCACTGTTGAGGAATACCGCAGGGATATTCCTGAAGGATTTGTAATTCTGCCGAGCAGCGAAGGATCACTCTCGGGCATGATCCCGCCTGACCTCGCCACCTGTGACGAATGCATTGCAGATATCGAACAGGCAGGAGGACGGTACAACGATTACTGGTGCACATCATGCGTGAACTGCGGACCACGCTACAGTATTATCCGCACCCTTCCGTACGACCGCGAACGGACCTCAATGTCCTCCTTTGCGATGTGTCCCGCCTGCGAGGCCGAATACAGTGATCCGGTATGCCGGCGGCACCATGCCCAGACCATTGCCTGCACCACGTGCGGCCCGCGTCTCCGCCTCCTCGATACAAAAGGAACCGATGTGGACTGCAGCGACCTCATACGTGAAACTGCTCACCTCCTCGATAACGGCTCGATCATTGCCATAAAAGGGATCGGGGGGTTCCACTTTGCCTGTATTGAGGAATCTGCCCACGATCTGAAACGGCGTCTTGGAAGGACCGAGCAGCCCCTTGCAGTTATGGTCAGGCCTGGTTATATCGACCGTATAGCGGACGTATCCGCGGGTGACAGGCTCATGCTCGAAAGCTGCCAGCGGCCGATTGTCGTCCTGACAAAGCGTGACCCGACTGCACATGCATCGATCAGCAACCTTCACACCATCGGGTGCATGCTCCCCTACACCGGGCTTCACCACCTCCTCTTCCACCACCTGAAACACCCGATGCTGGTGATGACCAGTGCGAATATGCCGGGATACCCGATGATTACCGATATCGGTCACGCCATGGCAAAGATGTCTGATGATGTCGATTTTTTCCTTGACAATGACCGGGTCATCGTTAACCGCTGTGACGATTCCGTGGTCCGGGACGGGTATATTATCCGCCTTTCGCGGGGGATCGCCCCGAAAAGGACTCCGGTCGACCTTGGAGACCGCTGCATCCTTGGAGTGGGCCCTGAGCTCAACTCAAACGTCACCATCTACTCACAGGGCTTCTGCACTACTTCGCCGCACGTAGGAAACGTGAGAAATCCGCAGACCTATGAATACCTGAAGGAAACAACGGAAAAACTTGGCGGCCTGCTCGGTGCGGGATACGATATCATCGCACATGACGCCCACCCGCAGTTCCTTTCCACAAGGTATGCACGGGAACTTGCAGCAGAATACGGAGCCGAAATGGTGTCGGTCCAGCACCACAAAGCCCACATTGCATCGGTCACGACAGACCCCTGCATCGGGATCGCCATAGACGGGGTTGGATACGGCGACGACGCCACTATCTGGGGAGGAGAGATATTTACCGGGAAAGTGCCGGACATTGAACGGACCGGTCATCTCGCGGTGGTGCCAATGCCGGGCGGGGACCTTGCAACCCGGTTCCCCGAACGGATGCTGTACGGGATACTACCTGAACAGGACGTATCTGAACTGTTATCGCGCCGCGGATGGACCGATATCGAGCTCGGGGTACTTGAACGGCAGCTCTCACAGAATATCAATGTGGCAATGACCAGCAGTACCGCCCGGGTCCTCGATGCATGCGCCGCACTTCTGGGGATCTGCCGTGAAAAGACCTATGACGGTGAGCCCGCCATGAAACTCGAATCATGGGCAGCTGGGGGAACGCCCCGTTCATGGGACCTCGAATACACCCGCTCAGGCCATTGCGACGTATTGGACACGCAATCCCTTTGCAGGCGGGCACTTGAACTGTTCCTCCGGGAAGACGAGAAAGATTCGCGGGCACTGATGGATATCGCCGCCTCGTTCCAGTTCAACCTTTCACGGGGCATCGCCGGGCTTGCAGTACAATCCGCCCGTGCCGCCCGTATACGCCATGTCGCACTCAGCGGAGGCGTTGCAATTAATTACGCTATCAGGGAGACAATCAGGGACCAGCTGAAGGCGGCCGGCCTCGAACTCCTGATGAACCCCGAATATCCCTTCGGGGACGGATGCATCTCGTACGGGCAGTGCCTTTATGCGGGCGTCCTTAAAAATGATTAACTGATATGATTATTATTCTGATTTTCTTTTAATAATTGTTAATCCACAGGTACGACGTTCGGAATTGACCCGGTACAATAAGCATTCCAGTCTTTTCATAAATTTTTTTATGCCCTGAAGAGTTTATTGATTCGCCTGTTTTTTATATGATCAAGAACGACTGTTAATGTGCCATGCTAAGACATAGCATAGGGGGAGACATCATGAAATATTCAGTTCTGTTTCTTGCGGTAATGCTCATCGCAACCGCACTCATCGCAGGATGTACACAGCAGCAGGCCGCTGTCGGCCTTGGCTCACCGCAGGCAGCCGGATCGAATGGTGAGATCAAGATCGGTGTTGTGGCTTCACTGACCGGTCCTGCAAGTAATGTCGGCAAGAACATGTGGCAGTCCGCATCGCTCGCTGCAGACGAGATCAATGCAGATGGCGGTGTATACGTGAAATCATTCAATGGAAACGTGCCGGTCGTGTTGATCCAGGGAGACGATGAATCCACGCGTGAAGGTGGCCAAAAGGCGGTCACCAAGCTGATTACCGATGATAAAGTAGATATTGTCGTCGGAGGATACTCGAGCGCGGTCACCTCTGCATACGAACAGACCATTGCCGAGCACAAGATTCCCTTCGTGGTCACCGGAGCATCAAGCCCCATAATTACCCACCGTGACGATATCGATACCAGCACCGTTTTCCACCACTGCCCGACAACCGATGCATATGGCCAGTACACCACCCTGTTCATCGATCAGACCGTACGCCCGGCCATCAATGAAAAGTTCGGTTTCCCTGAATCGAGGCCGCTGCGCCTTGCAGTCATCTATCAGGACAGTCCATTCGGGAAAGGCGTGCTCACTGCAGTACAGGACACAATTGCACAAAATAACCTGAATATCGAAGTCGTAGCGGAGCAGAGCTACAAGATGGGAGAGAGTGACTTCAGGACGCCACTGACCGTTATCAAGGCTGCTGACCCGGACGTTGTCTACGCGGTGGCATTCCCGAACGAAGTGGGCCAGATGCTGCCCCAGGCACGACGGGATGTCGGGCTGAATACCATCTTCGCCGTTCCCGAGAATAACGACGCTCCTGAATATTACAAGGCGATCGGAAAGTATGGTGAAGGCTCTGTCATAGAAAGCCGGTTCTCGCCCTACACGGCACCCGCGGGAAGTATCGATATCGCCCAGAACACATTCAAGGAAGATTACAAGGCCAAATATGGCAATTACCCGGACATGATGGGTGCATCGACCTACGAAGGAGTATACATTGCGGTCCAGGCGATTGAAAACGCAGGGACGACCGATAAAGCGGCAGTAAAGCAGGCGCTTGATACCCTCAATATGCCCCAGATCATCGAGGCAATGAAAGACGGTACAATCTCTTTCTCAAAGGACTACCGCGAATCGCAGTTCGATCTCTGGATAGAGCAGCTTTCATTTGACCAGGCTGCCGGTGAATGCAGGCCTGTCATTGTCTGGCCCGACAACCTGAAAGTGACTGAATTCGTGCTTCCCGACTGGTACCAGCCCGGGAGTGCGTAATCAGGCACATTTCATTTTATTGCAGGAAGAATCAGGAATTATCTGAACTTGACCATGGACGACCTGGGAATCCTTTTACAGATTATATTCTGGGGTTTGTATGCGGGATGCATCTATATCCTGCTTGCTACAGGACTGAACCTGATCTTTGGTGTCATGAAGATCGTCAACTTCGCCCACGGCGAGTTTCTCATGATCGGGGCATATATTACGGCAACGATATTCTTCCTGACCGGGCTCAACCCATATGTCATAATCCTCTTCTCGATGCTTGCCCTCATCGGGATAGGTGCCGTGGTCGAACGGTTATGTTTCCGCCCCATTCTCGGGACCAGTAAATTAAATGAGATATTTCTCTCAATCGGCCTTATCTATATTTTCCAGAGCGGAGCCGCCATGATCTGGGGTGACGAGTGGCAGAGCATTCAAAGCCCGTATGCAGGAATTACCGTTCCTTTCGGATCGCTCAATATTCCACTTGACTATATCATCATCATCATTGTCACCGCAGGAATCCTCTGTGCCCTGTACCTGTTCCTGAAAAAAACAAAGACCGGCAGGGAGATGAGGGCCACCAGCCAGAACCGGAAAGGTGCGATGCTGGTCGGAATAAATGTTGAAAGAATGGACGTCCTGAGTTTCGGGGTCGGATGTGCGCTTGCAGCAGCTGCGGGAACACTCTGGGTGGTAAGCGGGCAGGTGTTCAACCCTTATATGGGATCTATTCCTGCTGTCAAGGCGTTTGCAATCATCATCCTCGGAGGACTCGGGAGCATTCCCGGTGCGATCATCGGTGGACTGATTTACGGGATTGCTGAGAACGGGGCTGCATATTACCTTGGCGGAGTCTGGAAAGATGCAATATCATTTATCATTCTGATCGTTGTCTTAGTCGTAAAACCAACCGGGCTGTTCGGAGAATCAGGAGAATAGGCAATGATAAAGATGAATCGTGATCAGCTGGTCAGGGGAGCCTCCCTCGCTACCATTGCAATTGCCGTAATAGCCCCGTTTTTATCAGGAAGCCTCTTTCTTCTCAACCTCCTTTCCCTGATGCTGATCTTTATCATCTTTTCCTCTGCGTGGAACCTCCTTGCCTATTCCGGGCAGGGTTCTCTTGGACATGCAGCGTTCTTTGGTATCGGGGCATACGCCTCGACAATGATCGCGGTAAGAAGCGGGGTCACACCCTACATTACGATCTTTCTCGGTGCCGCAGTAGCTGCATTTGTAGGGGTGCTCATAGGTCTTACCTGTGTCCGCCTTAAGGAGTGGTTCCTTGCAATGGTCACCTTCGGGTTTGCAATCATTGTCCAGACGTTAACGGTAAGCATTCTCGCACCGGTTACCGGGGGATGGGACGGCATCGCATCCCCCCGGCTTCTCAGCCCTGCAATTCCCGGGTACCAGCTGATTGAATATTACTCGATTCTTATCATCACCATCGCGTCCATTATCGCCATCTGGTATATCATGAAGTCCCGGATCGGGCTTGCATTTCTGGCGATCCGGGAAAACGAACTCGAAGCCCGGGCAGCGGGTGTTAATCCCGTGACATACCGGCTGCTCGCGTTCGGACTGAGTGCCTACATTGCCGGAGTTGCCGGAGCACTGGAAATTCATCACATCGGTTATATCACTCCGGAAATTTTTGGTGTCGACCTGTCGTTCTGGCCGGTAACTTATGTTATCTTCGGGGGGCTTGGAACCCTTGCCGGACCAATTGTCGGAACAGTCGTTCTCACCATTATCTGGGAAGGCCTGAAAATGGCGGGTCTCACGTTTGCGCGATATATCATTGTGGGCATCCTCCTGATCCTCGTCATCATCTTCCTTCCGAAAGGGCTTGTTGACCTTCCGGATAAGCTGATGAAGTGGTGGGACGCCCGACAGGAAAAATAACAGTCCCTGATCATTCATCCAGGGACAAAAACCGGATTTTTCAGGTGAAAAGACCTGTCAGGAAACCGATTTCAAATCTTTATCAGAAACCGAGGTATGCCCTCTGAATTTCCGGGTCATGCATAAGTTCTTTTGACTTCCCTTCCTTTACAATCCTGCCGTTTTCGATGACATATCCCCGCTGGCATAAGGCAAGGGCATGACGGACGTTCTGCTCAAGTAAAAGGACCGTTGTTCCCTCACGCCCCAGTTGTTCAAGAGAACGGAAGACCTGGCCGACGAGGATCGGAGAGAGCCCGGTCGAGGGTTCATCAAGGATGAGCAGCTTCGGGTTTGACATCAGTGCACGGCCGATGGCAAGCATCTGCTGTTCTCCGCCGCTCAAGGTGCCTGCGATCTGGCGCTCACGTTCCTGGAGCTTGGGGAAGAGTGAATAGACATGGTCCAGGTTTTTTTTCGTAACCGCCGGATCGCTGATGCCTAACAGGAGATTTTCAATTACCGGCATTTTTGGGAATATCTCGCGTTTCTCAGGAACGAGGGCAAGACCCTTTTTAAAAATTTCATATGGGTGCTGGCCAAGGATATCTTCCCCTGAAAACGTCACCGTGCCGCTTGCGTTCCTGTTCAGTCCCGCAATGGTCTCGACCGTGGTTGTTTTCCCGGCGCCGTTCGGTCCGATCAGGGTCACCAGTTCACCCTGTCCGACATGGAATGAGAGGTCCCAGACAACCTGCAGGTTTGAATGAAACACATTTAGACCGGATACCGACAGCACAGAATTTACCTCCCTTCAGAATGCATGGTGTTCACCAAGGTACGTATCGATGACTTTTGGGTTGTTCACGACATCATAGGGCGGCCCTTCTGCGATCTTTTCCCCGTGGTCCAGCACGACGATACGGTTTGATACCCCCATAATGACACTCATGACATGCTCGATTATCAGGATTGATACCCCGGTGTCACATATCTTTTTTATCAGGTCCACCGCTTCTCCACTCTCCTTCGGGTTAAGCCCCGTAGTAAGCTCATCAAGGAGGAGAAGTTTTGGCTGCGATGCAAGTGCCCTTGCAAGCTGTACCCGCTTCAGTTCGACGACATTTAAATTTTTGATTATCGTCTGCCTCTTTTCTGCAGGGAATCCGACAAAATCAAGGACCGATAACGCCTCATTTCGTGCATCCGCCATGCCGGGCCGATGGGAGCTTCCAAACAGCGCACCAACCATGACACTTTCCTGCGCTGTCAGATCAGGAAACGATACTGCAATCTGGAATGTTTTTGCAATCCCTAATTTACAGATCTGGTCTGCTTTCAGGCCGGTAATGTCTTTCCCACAGAAGGTAATTTTTCCCGCGGTCGGTTTGCTGATACCAGAGATCATATTGAGAAGAGTTGTTTTTCCCGCCCCGTTCGGGCCGACAAGCCCGACAATCTCATTTTCACCAATCGAAAGGTCTACATTGCTGACCGCCAGCAGTCCACCTATTTTTTTGGTTACCCCCGAAACGACAAGCATGCGGACACCGTGATGAAAATATCGTGTTATATGTTAGCACAGAGCATTATTAAAGATACTGGCAAATCCTCTGTAAAGTCCCGGGTCAGGAATATCATTTAATAAATGCGATAAAAAATCAAAATTTCAGGCGGGTATATAGAAGTCCGGATACCATTGGGCGGCTCTATGAGCCAGTGGTTCATGGTGCGCCCTGTTGACATTTTCATATCGATAACACCTGTCGGATTGTGATTTTTCTGACAGGAGGGATCCCCTCCCTGTCCCGTCCTGCACATCCTGCCAGGCAGTATGATAGAGTTCCATGCCGCCGCTTCACTGGAACGCGGGGGTAATTCCATAAACGGACAGGGTCACCGGATGAGAGATGTTCTCCTCATTGCCCCACCTGCACTGTCAAAAAAAAGGGATCAGAGTGGGAGGGCTGCAAGGAAACCGCTGATATCAGGCTGCATAAAGAAAAACGGGATGTTTGTCGTTGCGCCTGCCTGAACATTCACACTTGTAACCTTGTCAAGGTACCCGGGGAGGGTGAACCTGACGCTATGCGTACCCGGACTAATTCCCTCAATAAGGCCCGGTGTGTGCCCTGACAAAACACCATCAATATAGA
Organism: Methanoregulaceae archaeon; assembly: GCA_041305745.1. GTDB lineage: Archaea > Halobacteriota > Methanomicrobia > Methanomicrobiales > Methanospirillaceae > UBA467. Next base: position 21,337 of record JBFYKV010000201.1, read on the forward strand.
CCGATACCCCCATCGGGTAGGAAATGACAGAAACCGCACCGGTTGTTCCCGGAGGAGGAGGAGTCGTCGGAACCGTGGTCGGGAATGTCGTCGGGATTGTGGTGGCCTGTGTTGTCGTGCTGGTTGTCGTCACCATTGTTGTCGGCACCGTGGTCGGAGTAGGAGAGGGGGTCCCGGGCACAAGCACCACGAGGGGCATCCTTGTCAGGCTGCCCGCATTCACTGTCACCAGTCGTGTTTCCGTCATATATCCGGATTTTTCCAGCGTTACCGTGTGGGTTCCGACCGGTATTCCCTGCACCATGGCGCTGGTAACACCTTTGGAAAGCCCGTCAACGAGGATCGTCGCCCCGGACGGGGACGAGGACACGAGGATTGCCCCGGTCAGACCTCCCGAAGTCGGTTGCGTTGTCGGAACGGTCGTCGCCTGCGTAGTCGGGGATGTTGTTGGCACCGTCGTGGTCGCCGTGGTGGTTAGCGTCGTCGTCGGGACGGTTGTCGGAGTGGTCGTAGGGGTGCCTGTCCCTTTCAGGAGCAGTACGAGCGGGACTTTGGTAAGATGGTCAGGTAATATCACGACTGTTGTGGTATAGGTCTGGTAACCGGCAAGACTGATGGCAAGGGTATACGTCCCGGCTGCAACCGGCTTATTGATGATCGGAGTAGCCCCGATTGAAACCCCGTTCAGGGCAACATCGGCACCCAGAGGAAAAGAATAGACGGTCAGGGTCCCGGGAGCCGGAGGGGGGGTTGTCGGCGCAGTGGTCGGGACTGTTGTGGTAACGGTTGTTGTCGGGACCGTCGTTGATGTGGTGGTCGGGACGGTTGTCGGAGGCGTAGTAGTCACCGTTGTAGTAACAGTTGTTGTCGGGACCGTCGTCGGTGTAGTAGTGGGGACCGTCGTCGTCGGGGGTGGAGTACCGATGGTGATTACTCCCTGCTGTATCGCAGGAACAATCGGTGCACCGCTCCCTTCAGGGTCCATAACAGTCACGGAAACCGTCAGGTTTGTCGTGCCGGTTGCATCACCACGGACCGAAACCGTCGCTAAGAGAACATTTGTCGCTCCGGGCTGGATTGCATCTCCGAAATCAACCGCTTTTATCCATAAAGTGTCTGCCGGGACGGTTGAATTCATCTTGAGGCCTGCAATGGCGGGTGACCACGTCGGCCGGGTGAATCCGACAATTTCTGCCCTGGAGGGATCGGTCAGGCTTATCGTGATATTATATCCTGACAACCCGTCCGGCAGACTGTCTGCGGTAATGGTAAAGTCACGGGTCTCTCCTGCTGCCAGCATCGTACCGCTCTCCGCGATAATAGTGGTTGCTGCAACCCCGGCTGCAAGGCTGCACAGCAGGATGAGAATCGTGATGATCGTGTGTGGTTGGAATAACTTCATCTGGGTTTCCTCTTTGAATACTATCAGTAATTTTTACTTTTTTTCGTGATTCCTCTTAATTCCTGAATTATTTGTTTTTCTATTTATATTGATATGATAACCGGGTATTTCCGGCTGACTGACCGGGGCGGAGAGACATTTTCCTGATTTCGCATCATTTCTGCCGGTATCCATCCGTGCCCCGTTTCCATAAAAAAATAATATCATGCCCTTTACAGCATGTTAAAGAGCAGGATGAGGTCATTAAAGTCTATTCTTCCGTTGTTGTTATAGTCAAACAGGCTCACCGGCTCGTTTGCCTGCATCCACTCCAGGTAATTGAAGTAGAGGACTACATCATTGAAATCAATCCGGCCATTGCCGTTTAAGTCCCAGTAAACTCCGTCATAGAAGGGATCTGTCGGCGGAAGGGCCTCACCGGGCAGGTTCAGGAGCGCTACAACCGTCACCTGTGCCGGGACGTTGTTGGTGACGACCGCATCACCCGTGTCGGTGTCCATCTGGGTAACGGTCACGTTCAACTGGGTGGACATCGGGGTTACACCGGTCGAATTGAACCTGGCCAGCTCAATGTTGGTATCCCCGGGCTGGACCGCATTTGCGTTATCCAGAATTTTAAGCCAGAACGACGATGCAGGAATGGAGCTGTTCACCGTAAAGCTCGGGTCAGCCCATGCCGGCGGGGTCAGCACCACGAAGTTGGCGGCGGTCGGATCCGCAAAGAAGACCGTTATATTGTAGCCTGCCAGGCCCTGTTCGGCTTTTTCAAGGATGAGTGAGCCTGCCGTCGTGGAATTGGTTGGTATCGTAACCGTGGACGGGACGAACGAGAGGTTGACGATGCTCACGTTCCCGTACACCCTGATGTAACGGAACCGCTCCATCGTGTTGCTGCCGTACAGGTTGGAGACCGTGAGATCCACGGTGTAGTTCCCGGCATTGAGGTAGGTATGGTTGAAGGTCGTATTCGTTGTGTAACTTGTGGTATTGCCGTCACCGAAACTCCAGTTCCAGAGCGTCGGCGATCCTGTCGAGAAATCGGTGAAGTTTACATCGAGAGGTTCTGCTCCAGATAGTGGCATCGCAGTGAAGTTTGCCACCGGTACTTCGCCCACACTGATGTATTCGAACAGGGACGACGTGTTGCTTCCGTAGATGTTCCAGACCGTCAGGTTGACCGTGTAGTTCCCTTCAGCGGTATAGGTATGCCCTACATTTCCTCCGCCGGTCAGTACGGTTGTGTTTCCATCACCGAAATCCCAGGTCCAGTTCAGTGCTGCAGGTATCGAAGTCGAGTTGTCCAGGAAGCTGACCGGGAGCTGTGCCGTACCGTTCAGCGGACTTCCGGTGAAGTTTGCAGCCGGGATGTCCCCCGCGATGATATACTGGTATTTTGTCGTTGTGTTGCTGCCGTAGTCATTCGTCGCGTTCAGGCTGACATTGTAGTACCCGGCAGTCGTATAGGTATACGTCACGTTCTGGGCGGTATCATTCCAGCTTCCGTCACCAAATGACCAGTTCCACGCGATTGGGGTGTCGTTGGTCATATCGGTGAAGTTGACGGTAAGTGGGATCATGCCTGCTGTAACATTGGCGATAAAGTCGGTGATAAGCGGCACACCGACCTGGATATACTCAAATTTACCGGTCGTGTTGCTGCCGTCGACGTTGCTTACCGTGAGGTTGACCGTGTAGTTGCCGGGGGCCATGTAGACATGTGCCGGGTTCTGTTCTGACGAGGTATTTCCGTCACCAAGCAGCCAGCCCCAGGTCGTCGGGCCGCCGGTTGACGTGTCGTTGAACTGTACCGCCAGCGGCGGGAGACCCTTTACCGGCTGGCCGGTGAAGTTTGCTACCGGCTGCTGCTGCATGATCCGTGCGACAAATGCATCGAAGGGCCCTGCATAAGCGGGCTGGAAGGCATTCTTCACCGGGAAGTTGCGGGACTGGGTCCATCCCGTCATCGTGATATTCGCCCCGCTGTCCTTTGCAAGACCCATTGCCTGGTCGGCATATGTCCCGCCAAGGTACGTTGAAAAGACCAGCTGCGAACCGTTTACGGACATCCGTGTCAGGAA
>JBFYKV010000202.1:0-12991 GCA_041305745.1 Methanoregulaceae archaeon
TGTATTGTAAAATTCAAAGACCGACTGATTGGCGGATGCATCGACAAGGCGGGGGTATGGTTTTTCCTGTGCAGGTATGGCTCTGGTTTTCATATAGGGAAACATCCCGTCGATCCGCACCGCATAGAAATAATTGCCTGACGGCAGGGCTTCATCCGCAATTTCCATAAATTCTGTAAAGTTACTGGCATTCCGGACCGGGACCTCCATGTCCCGCTCGAACCACGTGACCGCACCGAACGGTGTAGTCATGTCATCGCTGACCAGATACACGTGCCCGTCAGCCTTCACCTGGTAAAAATTCCCGTCAAAGGCAATCATTTCACCATCAAGGGCATCAAGCGTGGATATTCCGAAATCCCCGTGGTTTTTCAGGTCGCCAAATGTCATGACCCCGTCATATTCCGCCTGCAGCAGGGCATTAATCGTGGATACCTGGAAAACGGTGTCATGATCGTGTCGTTCCTGTGGCGGATTGAGAAAGATCCCGGCCATGACTGCTCCGGATATGAGTATAATCACGAAAAGCACGATGTACCATTTATTCATATTTTTTTCCCGTATCCTGTTTGTTCCGGTTGTTTACCAGGTTTTCGTTCCGAAGCGGGCATCCGCATCCCGGATCTCCACGGGAAACCGTTGTAGTACTTGCGGCCATCTCAACTCCATTTTACCAGGCAGGGTATAAGGAGCGGCTCTCCACTGGTATTGCCGGAGATCGTCCCAACGGGCAGATCTGCAAATAACCGGGGGCTGCAGTGTATCCCGAATCCTGCATAGTACCCCGGGAATTCTCCACCGGATCAGGATCTCCCTTTGCAGTTACCTGTTCAGACATACTTGCCAACCCCCTTGAGGGGAATTCTCCACCGGATCAGGATCTCTCTTTGCAGGGGATATGCCCCTGAAATGAAACCGTTATAACTGTTTTCCGGACCCTGCCGTGATAAGAATCTCAGGCTGGTTGATCTGCAGATACTATATGGTGAATCACTTTCTCTCCAGCTCCCCGATATCCTCATCCCAGATCTCCGGGTGAGTGCTGATGAATTCCTGCAGCAGGTCCCTGCAGTCGGCACGGGCAAGGTCGATCACCCTGACACCCTTCGAGAGCAGGAACTCTTCAGCACCATGAAATGTCTCTGACTCCCCGACAACTACCACCGGGATCCGGAACTGGACGACTGCTCCGGCACAGAGATAGCACGGCATCAGCGTGGAATAAAGGATACAGTCAGTATAGACTCCGACCCTGCCCGCATTCCTGAGGCAGTCGATCTCGGCGTGGAGTACGGGGTCTTCCTGCTGGACGCGACGGTTATGGCCGCGGCCTATGATTATCCCGTCGCGTACCAGGACCGATCCAATGGGGATACCCCCTTCATCACGGCCGAGACGGGCTTCCCGGACCGCTTCATCCATGTATACATCATGCTCTCTCACGTTCTCTCCCCCCCGGAAATGCACTCTTCGTCGTCGTCGGTCCATGGCGGCTCGACCACGACGAGGAATTTCAGGTCGTCCTCACCGCAGTTTTCCAGCGACTGTACTTCACCCGGGGGAATGTATACCATTGTCCCGGAACTGACGGCCGATTCATCGTTTCCCACATGAATCCTGCCGGTACCTGACAGGATATAATAGACTTCGCTCGAATTCTTCAGCCGGTGGGGACAGGTATATTCACCGGGACCGATGAATGCGTGCGATATGCTGTAACCGAGCGGGATCTGCGCCGGGTCACGGTACGGGTGGAAAAGCTCACAAAGGTGTGAACCGTCCATCACCACCTCCCGTTTTGTTGTCAGGACAGTGCGAATGATCATAAATCTCCTCCGCTGATTGAATGGAGTTGGATAAATTCCCGGAAAAATGTTCGCTTCTGACAGAGAAGGAGTAGTTATCGGGGCGCCCTGCATATACACCGATCGGGGCATACCTCCCGACACACCATGAAATCCCCAAAAAAACGATATCTTCTGCATTCATGTATGTGGACAGCATAACATCCGCGTTTTCTGAAGCACGTGACCTTATCATACCCCTGAATCCAGGGTCAATCCGCAGGGAACAGGTAAAAGGCGAGATCGGACAACTCATCCCTGCGCTGAATGCCTCGTAGCGGTCACCGTAAAAATGGCTGATAAGTCCGTTTGCAATCTATGAGCGTCCGGCATTGCGTTCACAAAGAAAAAGGACCGATTGTTTCATTTTTTTCTCCTGCCTTTTCTCTCTGCAATCCCGTTAAGCGCTTCCCGGACTGCATGCGAAAAGACGTTCCCTTCGACCCCGGGTGCTTTTTTCAGTGCCGGTTCAGCGGCAGGGCCGATGGCTTCCAGTGCCCTGACAGCGCGAAGCCGTACTCCGCGCTGCGGATCACCGAGGCTCCTGATAAGGGCAGGTACTGCTGACTCATCCCCGATCTTCCCGAGCGATTCTGCCGCTTCCTCGCGCACATGGTCATTCTCATCGGAAAGCGCATTAATGAGCGCACCTGTTGCAGCACGGCTTTTCTTTTCGCCAAGGGCTACTGCTGCACGCCAGCGGATGCTGGTAAAATCCCGGTCCTGAAGTGCCAGGACCAGCAGGTCTACCGAATCGTCTGATGATACGTCGGCAAGCTCGTCCACGGCAATCCACCTGACCTCCGGATCGTCGTGACGAAGTGCCCGGATAAACCACTCCCTGTCTTCTGGCATATCTCGTTTCCCCCCGGATTATGCTGCAGTACCGTAAAAAAACAGGAATCAGAGGTAAGATACAATCCCCTGTTACCTGCACTGCCTTATACGTGACACTGCCTGGCCGAGCCGTTCCATCGAGGTCGCATACGAGATCCGCTCCCATCCCGGGGTATTAAATGCCGATCCGGGTGTAACAGCGACATGCGCCTTGTTCAGCCACCTGGAGGCGGTCTCCATATCATCCCCTTCAACCCGGACGTATGCATAAAATGCCCCGTCTGCCGGTGCAATCTCGTATCCCATCAGGCCAAGTTCCTGTACAAGGTAGTTCCTTCGCCTGTTAAACTCTAATCGCATTCTCTCAACACACGACTGATCCCCGTTTAAGGCGGCGACGCCACCGTACATCACAAACGTGGTGGGGTGGGTGACCGAGTGCTGCTGGACCTTTGACATCTGCCTGATGATCTCCTTAGGTGCGACCGCATACCCGATGCGCCATCCGGTCATTGCATATGACTTTGAAAACCCGTTTATCGTGATAGTCCGCTGTGACATATCTCCTAACGAAGCGAGGGAGATGTGTTCCTTTCCATACACCAGTTTCTCGTATATCTCGTCAGAGAGTGCAAAAATGTCATAGTCCTCGCACAGATCGGTCAAAATTTTCAGCGATGCCTTGTCGAGGACGGCCCCCGACGGGTTTGACGGTGAATTGACCACGATCATCCTGGTCTTCGGACTTATACGGTCATGGATGCTGTCATCCAGCTGGAATGCCGGCGTTTTCAATGCGTGGTGGACCGGCTTGCCCCCCGCTATCCTGACACAGGGTTCATATGAAACCCATGACGGGTCAAGAATGACGACCTCGTCACCGGGGTTGAGGACCGCTTCCATGGCGTCATAGATAGCATCTTTTGCACCACAGGTGACGATAACTTCTTCGTCCCTGCAGAAAAAGCCGTTTTCTTTCCGTATTTTTTCCGCTATGGCCGAGATTAGTTCAGGAATCCCGTTGCTCGGGGCATAATGGGTCTCGTTCCTGTTCAGTGCATCAATACACGCCTGTTTGATATGCTGCGGTGTATCAAAATCAGGTTCACCGATTGAGAGACTGATAACATCAATACCCTCCCGCTGCATCAGTTTTGCACGGTTACTTATTTCAATCGTAGCTGACGCTGCAATACCGGAGATCTTCTCTGATAACTGTCTCATTTCAATCTCTGGACCATTTTGATAGCGGATTCCACTGCACGCCTTGAGTAATCAATCCGCTCGCTGGCCTCCATCCGGGACATGCCCGGTCCTGATATCCCCAGGGCCACGGGTTTTTCATATTCAAGGCTTAAGTCAATGATTTTTCGTGCGGCATGCTGTACCACAATCTCGTCGTGCTGGGTTGAACCTTCAATCACACACCCGATGGTCACGACCGCGTCCACCTTACCGCGCTGGAGCATCTTCTTGATGGCAAGCGGCATGTCATAGGCACCCGGGACATAGACACACTCGCTCACTTCAGCTCCAAGGAATGATGCATGTTCCCGGCCCTCGATCTCCATCATGTACGTAATATCACGGTTAAATTCTGCAACTACAAATCCCAGTTTTATTGCCATATCTGTCCTCTCCTTACAACTGCTACTCAATAATTCATAAATCAAATGCACGTCAGCGCCGGGCAGGTCCCGCATCACGGAATCCCTGTCTCTGCCCGGTCCCGGCCTGTTTTTCAAGGTCTTTTGGGTAAATGATTAACGAAATTGCATTGACTGCATGCTCCCTCGTTCGCTGCTCTGCAAGCCATGCCAGCTCGCGGTCATCCGCTGCCTCGTCCTCGTGGACAAAGACCTCGATTATGTGCGTGTTAGTCATCAGCTGGCATAGAATGAGTCCCTGCGATGCCTCATGGGCACAAAGACGGTCTTTTTCCTTGCCACCGGGCATTCCAAGTGCCATGACGATCGAGCATTTTCGTTCCTCGATCAGCTTTTTGCAGGCAACAGGAATGTCCTTAATGCCAGGGACCGTGACCCTTTCGATAGTGAGACTGGCGTGTTTTTTCAGCTCATCGATTGCGATGCTGCCCATGTTAACTCGTGAAAAGGTGGTATCGACGACCCCCACCTTCATCCGAGCACCTCTGCCGCAGCCATAACACCATCGCCCTTCGGCGTAAACCCGTTCTTTTTAAGGGATGCCTGCACCGCTGCCACTGTGGCGAGCGTCTCAGGGGCGCCAATCGCTCCCATTGATCCGATCCGGAAGATCTTTCCCTTGAGGTGGTCCTGGCCGCCTGCAATTTCGATACCCATCTTCTTTATGCTGCCACGGAAGTCGCTGTCCTTCACCCCGGCCGGAATGGTGACCGCGGTTACCGTGTTTGAATAGGTATGGTCGGCATCGGTTTTCGGAAAGAGTTCAAGACCCCATGCCAATGCCGCAGCCCTGACTGCAGAGGAAAGCTTCCTGTGCCTGGCGATGCGATTTTCCAGTCCCTCTTCCTCGACAATCAGGCAGGCTTCCCGCAGCGCAAGGAAGAGCGGTACTGCAGGTGTATACGGGGTCTCCATAAGTTTTGCAGATGCACTCTTCCGGTATGCCGCGAGGTCAAGGTAATACGGGCGCTGGTCGCAGATGCGTTCCCATGCCCGCTCGCTGACCGAGATCGCTGAAAGTCCTGCCGGTGCCGCAAGGCACTTTTGTGACCCGACAACTGCAATATCTGCTCCCCATGCATCGGCCCTGACATCGTCTCCTGCAATTGAGGTGATGCCGTCCATCACGAAGAGAGCATCATACCTGCGGGCAAGTTTCCCGACTTTTTCAGCCGGGTTTTTGATGGCGACAGATGTCTCGTTGTGCACAAGGGTGACCATCTCTGCCCCTTCCTTGAGCTCGCGCTCCAGTGCAGCAAGATCGAGGGGTGTCCCCCACTCCGATGAGACCTCCCTGGCCGTGCCATACCGCTGCGCTATCTTATAAAGCCGTTCTCCGAATTTCCCGTTCACGAGACAGGCGATCTTCTTTCCCCTGCCGAAGTTGCCTACCGCCGCTTCCATTGAGGCAGTGCCTGAACCGCTGATAACGAACAATTCATTCTTTGTCCCGAACACGGGTTTTAATATCCTCACACAATCGGCGTATATTTCGCCAAATTCGGCGCCACGATGGTTGATTGCCTGTCGCATCATTGCAGCCCGGACCCGTTCCGGCATGGGAACAGGACCGGGGAGCATCAGGAGTGGTTCTTTTTCCATTGAAATCAGTCCATAGTATTTTTATAATGATGAAATATATGTTTGGATGGCATTCATGGTAGAGGTATCTATTATCAGCGGGTCCGCCTCTGATTCCCCGATTGCGGAAAAGGCGGCACAAATCCTGAAAGAACAGGGAATAAGTTATGATGTTGCGGTTATCTCTGCGCACAGGGACCCTGACCGCCTTGATGACTACATCAAAAAGAGTGACTGCAGGATTTTCATTGCCATCGCCGGTCTTTCTGCAGCCCTCCCGGGCGTTATCGCTTCAAAGACCGACAAACCGGTGATCGGTGTTCCGGTCAGCGGTAAACTGATGGGGATGGATGCACTACTCTCGATCGTGCAGATGCCGAAAGGGGTCCCGGTTGCATGCGTGGGTGTGGACAACGGTGAAAATGCCGCATTGCTTGCAGTCAGAATACTGAACATAAAATAACCGGATCTGTTGACATTCTTCCCGCTTTCTTACTATTCCACTTTTAACCGCACTCCTTATCACAACACTCCCGGGGCTGATACCGATGATCGTTACGGCCCCCCATAATGCGATAGGGGCAGTGCTCTCATTTTTATTGGAATCTAAGTCAACCCTGCCTACAGACTATCCCACAGCGGGGTGGGGCAGGGAGAGGTGAGAACCCCTCCTGTCAGAACAATGAATCAAACAGTTTTGATAGATTTGGGGATGTCAATAGAGTGTGCTATAAGCCGGATGCTCATAGATACGCATGAAATATTTATTTCTGCTGATGAACCGGCCTTTTTCATATCAGCGTAAATTACCGGAAAAATATTTACTTCAATCCTTCTTCTTTTCTTTGTCTGAAAAAATATCACGCACAAGTTTCACCGCACAGAGGTCCCCGCACATGGAACAGGTCTCAAGGTCCCCGTCACGGCGGTGCACTTCCCGTGCGATATCTCCATACATTGCAAGCCTGAACTGCTCTTCCCAGTCAAGGTTCCTCCGGGCCTGGGCCATCTTCATCTCCCTCTGGTCTTTGTAACCCTCGCGAACCTTCGAAATATCTGCTATATGTGCGGCAATTTTTGCCACGCGTGTACCCTGGACAATATCCTCAACCAGCGGGAGGGCAAGGTGCTCGCTCGGGCTGACCATGCAGAGGAAATCGGCACCATGCATCCCTGCCACTGCACCACCAATCGCAGAGACCACGTGATCGTATCCGGGAGCGATATCCGTGACCATTGGACCAAGCAGATAGAGCGGCGCATCGTTTGTCAGTTCCTTGATGACCTGGACGTTATACTGCACCTGCGGGAGGGGTATATGGCCCGGACCTTCAATCATCCGCTGGACGCCTGCATCCAGCGCCCGGTTGGCGAGTGCACCGAGCGTGAGATACTCGAGCATCTTTGCATGCCGGTCCGCGTCCTGCAGGCAGCCCGGCCGCATGCCGTCGCCAAGGCTGATAACCACTCCGTATTCAGCCAGTATCTCGAGCAGGTAATCATATTCCGCAAAAAGGGGATTTTCAATTCCCTGTCCGGCCATCATCGCAATATGGAATGCACCTCCCCTGCTCACTACGCTCATGATCCGTGGATCTGCCCGGAGCGTCTCAAATGCCTGCATGTTGACCCCGCAATGAAGGGTAAGAAAGTCAACGCCATCCCGGCAATGGTCCCGTATCACGTTGAAGAGGAGATCAGCATCGACATCTGAGGCATTTCCCGCCCTCCGGACAGCATCGTAGATAGGGACCGTCCCGACCGTAATATCAAGGCCGAGGATCTTTCTCCGCATTTCCTGCAGGTCACCCCCGGTTGAGAGGTCCATGAGCGCATCCGCACCGTTCGCGATGGCTGCCTTCGCTTTCTCCATTTCCATCGACTGGTCATCCCGCCCGCCTGAAGTGCCGATATTGACATTCACCTTGGTCCGGCAATGTTCCCCTATCGCACATATCTTATGGCTTCTTTGGGGATTCGCCGGAATAACAGCCCTCCCCCGGCTTATTGCCCGCGCCAGGTCCCTGGCACTGACGCCTTCATCCCGGGCGGCTGATTCTACTTCGGGGGGAGTCCCCGTGAAGCACTCCTGGATCAGGGTATGCATAAGACACATTTGGTAGGGAAGCCTTATTATTGTGCATGCCAGTCAGATGGATCCCGGGCAGTTCCTTTTTCGGAAACTCTTATCTGGTGGGAAACGTCCTTGTCGACGCAGCGGTGCTGCCGACCGCAATCGAACCTTTCAGGAATAATATCAGGACTATCGTCCTCACCCACTGTCATTTCGACCATATCGCATATGTCAACGAAATTGCCCGCATGTGCAACGCGGAGGTCTGCATCCACCGTCTCGATGCGCACGGCCTCTCTGATGATGCGCAGAGCCTCTCCATTAATTTCGGGACCCGTTCTCCCGGCAGGGTGCCTGACAGGATACTGGAAGACGGGGACATGGTCGGAGACCTCCATGTCATCCATACACCGGGCCACACCCCGGGAAGCATCTGCCTCTACAAGGAAGACGAAAAGGCACTGATGAGCGGTGATACCGTCTTTACCGAAGGAGGGTTCGGAAGGTTTGATTTCCCGGGAGGGAGCAGGATCGAGCTCGCACGGTCGATTGAGCTGCTTACGTCCCTCGATGTCGACGGTCTTTACCCGGGTCACGGAAGCCCTGTGCAGCACGGCGGAAGGCGGCATATCGAGGGAGCACGTGCTCTCCTGAAGATGAGCTATGGATAAAGGCGTTTACTGCCTGGTCCTGAAAAACAAAGCCTCAATAGTAAAAACAGGCGCACTTGGTGAGATCACGTACCGGGATGGGTGGCATGTCTATGTCGGGTCCGCACTCGGGCCGGGAGGACTCCTCAGGGTTGCCCGGCATATCAGGTGCACCCGCGGAATGCTGAAAAAACCACGATGGCATATCGATTATCTCCTGACACACCCGTCGTTTGAACTGACCCACGCGGTCTGCGCCCACACGGGGGATGACTTCGAATGCAGGATTGCAGAAAGACTGGCCGGCTGTCCCATATGCGGGTTTGGTTCATCGGACTGCTCCTGTGTATCCCACCTCTTTTTTTTCCAGAAATACCCGCTTGCTCACGTGATCAGTTGTATCGAAGATACCGGTCTTCATGCCATTATCACAACAATCAAAAACTCTTAAGTTCAGTGTAAGATCATGACGGTGGTAGGCATTTCAGGTAGTATGAGAAAAGACGGGAACACCTCTCTTCTCATCCGGAGCATTCTTGAACGCTGTGAAAATGCGGGATTGAAGACCGAATTCATCTCTCTCGCAGGAAAGGAGATTAAACCGTGTCTTGGCTGTGAAAAATGTAAAGAGAAAGACTGGTGCGTAATACAGAACGATGACTGGGGTGACATTATGAAAAAGGTCATGGACGCCGAGGTACTCGTCATCGGGTCCCCGACCTACTATTTCGACGTGAACGGTCACCTCAAAAACTTCATCGACCGCTCTTATTCGCTGTATCACCAGAGAAAACTCGCGGGAAGAAAAGCAGTGGCTGTCGCAGTCTGTGCAAACAAAGGCGGGGCACGGACGATCGAGACACTTGAGGGATTTTTAAACACCCACGAGTTTTCATACCTCGGGTGGGTCAGGGGGCAGGGATACCTTGCCGGTGATGTCTTAAATGACCACCGGGCTATGCACAGGGCAGAAGAGATCGGGGATAAGATCATCCACTTCTTAAATCCAAAGGACTAACCCGGGATTTTTACCCTGGTTTTTTCCTGTTATCGTCTCAATGTCAATTTGAGAAGACATCCACACCATCCGGTGAAAAGTCAGGGACTTCTTCGCGATTTACACCGTAATGCTCTAATATATTCTTTAATGCATTCTTCTTCTCAGCTGGTCCTGACAGGGCCCGGCATGTACCAAAGGCGATGACACTCCGGTACTTCATTCTACAATTACAGGGGGATTCTGCCGGCATGGGTTCGAAACCGGAATCGACCCCGGTACCCACCCCTCGGTTTTCCCTGATAATCTCCATCTTCTTTCCACCGGGATACGAATGAATGTAAAATCATCCCTGCCTCATACCCGAAACAGACCGGCACAACGTACGGCTGGTCACCGTCACAGAGACCGATACGGCAGACAGCCGGCGAACTGATTATATTTTCGGGTTCCTGCGGGTCAGTGACCTCTTTATCGCTTCTTATCATCGTTCTGATCCTCGTTTTCGTCCGGTCCGGAATGGTGCGTCACGATAACCTGAGGGTTCAGATCCTCTCGTACAGGGTAGACCGCTGGCAGAGTGTCCTTCCGAGATCTTCTGCGATACGGCGCATCTCTTCGGGGTCAAGGTAGTCGGTATTCACCGCTCCGGCACCTTTTGATATACTCTCCTCGTACATCGTACCCCCGAGGTCATCCCCACCTGAAAGGAGTCCCATCTGTGCCATTTTTATGCCGGTCTTCACCCAGGAGACCTGGATATGGTCGAAGGTATCCAGGAAGAGGCGCGCAACGGCAACCATCAGGACATCTTCCCTTCCTGTCGCACCTGCCCGGGCAATGCCCTTTTTGTAGAGCGGGGTATTCATATGGATAAATGAAAGGGGTACGAACTCTGTGAACCCGCGGGTATCGTCCTGAATATCTCTTATACGTTTCAGGTGTTCGATCCTGTCTGCTTCACTCTCGCAGTGCCCGTACATGATAGTCGCGGTGGTGGGTATGCCAAGCGCATGTGCCTCCCTTATAATTCGTTCCCATTCATCACTGCTGACCTTCTGCGGGCAGATTATCTCCCGCACACTATCAACGAGGATTTCCGCTGCAGTGCCGCACAGGGACCCGAGACCTGCCTCTTTCATCCTGCAGAGCATGTCCCGTGTTGATATCCTGCTCTTCGCTGCACCATAGGCAACTTCCATCGGGTTGCTGGCATGGATATGGATCTCAGGTGCGGCTTCGTGTATCCAGGAAATGATATCAATATACGACCCTGCATTAAAATCAGGATGGAGCCCGCTGACCGTGCAGATCTCGGTTACACCCCTCTCTTTTGCACCCGCCACTTTATTTTGTATGGTTTCCTTATTGAACAGGTACACGCCCTCATCACCGGGTTTTTTTGAAAAACCGCAGAACCCGCAGGAATTTACACACAGGTTGGTCACATTGACATTCTGGTTTTTCACCCAGGTGACAACATCTCCGACCTTCCTGTGACGCAGCTCGTCCGCCGCAGCGGTGATCTTCCATGCATCCCTGTTGCGGGTCTGCATCAGCATGAGTGCTTCATCCGGCCTCAGCCGGTATCCGGAAAGAACGTCAGAAAGGAGCGTATCGAGGTCTGTCATGGGTCACTCCCCGTGCTACATATTGACATAGTACTGTTCTGATCGTTCGGGTGACGTCCATATAAACAATTGTATCCACTTCCCCCTTCACCATATGATTCATCTGGACGGAAATGTACATCATTCGTGCAGTGATTATTATGCAGGAAAAAATTACGTTAAAAAATTCAGACGCTACCGGATATGTCATTCCTGCAGGTCCGGTTCATCTTGTCATGGTCATAGCCCGACACGGAATGGTGGGGTGCGGGGCATTTGACGTAGCCGCACTCAACAACTTCGGATATCCTGCAGCGCGGGTAAAACCCTCGCGGGGGTCTTCCATTGCCTCGCTCGATGACCTTCTGGCCGGTGAAATCAGAGAGTCAAATCCGGCTGCACTAAAATTAGGCTTAAAGGAAGGGATGAGCGGAAAAGAGGCGCTCGATCTCCTCTCATAAAAAGACTATTATCTACAACAGATGTCCAGAGGTTATGAACCAGCCGTACCAGGTGTGCCGGTAAATATCAGGTAAATATCGTCAGGGCTGACGGATATCGTGATTTCAGACCCTTTCTCAAGATGCCGTGATTCAAAAGCCTTCCGGGACATCACCATGACAATATTCAGGCCGATATCAACATCAATCCTGACCATGGGACCGGACGGGTTTACTGCCACAATTCTGCCCCTGAATATATTATCGCCGTCTCCACCCTGATCTGCTTTTTCACGGACTGATATCTCATCTGCCTTGATGCAGACCGCCCCGTACTCCCCCTTCACGGCCTTTGTTGAACAGTTAAAACTCACTGCTCCGGTATCGAACCGGCATACAGGACCGTTGACATATGACACGGTTCCGGGGATAATATTTTCAAAACCCATGAATTCTGCTGCGGTCCGTGTCCGCGGCCTGACAAATACGTCATCGACTGCTCCTTCCTGTTCGAGATACCCGTCGCGGATAAGTGCCATGCGTGTTCCGAGGTTCAGGGCCTCATGCCGCTCATGGGTGACCTGCACTATTGTCAGCCCCTGTTCACGGTGGAGTTCCCGCAGCTCATCAACAAAAAAATCCCTCATAATTGGATCGAGTGCAGAAAGCGGCTCGTCAAGGAGCAATATCTCGGGCTCTATTGCCAGTGCGCGTGCTATCGCCACCCTCTGCATCTCTCCTCCCGAGAGCGTTAACGGTGCCCTCTGTGCGAGGTGGCCGACCCCGAGTTTTTTCATCAGGGTATCAACTCTCTGTTTTCGTTCAGGATTGTGTAGCCCCTGCATCCTTAACCCAAACCCGATATTTTTCTCAACGGTCATATGGGGAAAGAGGGAGTAGTCCTGGTATACCAGCCCTATTTTACGCATTTCCGGGGGAATCCCGGTAATATCTTCCCCTTTTAAGAGAATCCGCCCTTCATCGGGTATATGCAGGCCTGCAAGCGCCTCGAGAAGGATGGTCTTTCCCGCACCCGACGGTCCCATGATAAAATAATAATCCCCCTCCATGATGGTGAGCGAGACTTCATGGAGGGCAAACGCGCCGAGCCTCAATGAGACGTTATCAAACTCGATCATCATACCTCCCGACGTACCGTGTCACGAGTTTGAGGAGTACAAACACGGAAAATGATGCCACTATCATGAGGAATGCGATTGCGGTGCTTTCCTTGATGCCTCCCGTCGTGAAGCGGTAGTAAATGAGGGTTGAGATGACCATCGGATAATAG
>JBFYKV010000203.1:0-5633 GCA_041305745.1 Methanoregulaceae archaeon
ATTATATTTTTCCTCTGGCTGTCCCTCAATATGGGTGTTCAAAGAGGACACAATTGGTTGGCCAGAACCACATCTGGACCAAATCCCGCAGCATTCATAGAAGTCACCCAGAGAAAGAAACAGGTACACGATTCGCATGCCGGACGGTAACCAGGGAAAAAAGGAGTCAGCCGGGTTCAAAATGGATAAAGGTGGGAGATTATCCGCTACCAGATCTTCATGGTAGTCATCATCCAGTCCTGTTCAGAAATAGGGAGAGAGGTGTTGAGCCGGCCCGATACCAGCCTGGAGATGACCCGGGAGCGGGATCTGATTTACGACGAATTTCATGAGCTGGCAGAGTCGTTTACAGGCAGTTCCCAATCCACGGCCATCGAATTTCATGATAGACCTGATAGGGTTATGCGTCCTTTCACAATCGCCCTGTTCAGCAGATTTTTTCCGGAATAAGGGTTAATCAGGTTCTTTTCCTTCATAACCATCCCTGACTGTTCAGGGTGCCCGTCCTCGTACAGGAATACCGGTTTGACTGCGATTGGATTACGGATTGAGCCACCGGGCCTCCACATCCGGTTCACCTGGTGGTTGATGCGTAGGTTCAGTACCTTCCTCCTGAACCTCTTCTCAATTACGGATATGATACAAGCGGACCGGAAGATTACATTCCACGGTCTGAATGTGTTCACCAATGATGTACATGTCATCATCAGAACAGGAAATCAAATGGATATGAGTGATTTTTCATTTCAAAAAAGAATGAAAAAAAGGATGAAGTTATGACGTTACGGATACAGCACCCGGTGCCGTGATCTGTGATTTATAGTTCATCACTTTCTGGAAGAGGGTAATCTCTCCTGAAGCAGTGGTGGACTCGGTATAGACCAGGTCTTCCGCTTTCAGGATCGGGTCTTCATCATTATATGTTACTGCCCGTGCTTCCTGGATGTGAACGTTCATGTATGCCGTAGCGCTGCCCATCGCAGGGATATCGTCAAATCCGGTGAGCTTTATGTTGTAGTTCAGCGCGACACCTGCATCAGAGGCCGGGAGATCCCAACCGACATCCACTCCTTGTTCAAGTATAGTACCTGCTTTCGGCATGATGTGCCGCTGGGTTGTTCCGGTAGTCAGAGAACCGATTGTCAGATCGACTCCGCTCCCTTCTTCAACGATGTTGCAGAATGGCGGGTTAGCGGTATGCAATCCCGATGCGAACGGGCACAGCATGATATCTTCGTCCATGAATGAGGTTCCCACTCCATCAAGAAGCGTGCTTTCATCAGAGACCATCCGTCCGGTATCGCTGCCGACAAATTCGACAACCTTGTTCGTAACGACATTATACTGGTTTTCTGCCGCCATGCCTGATGTATCCGCCGAAATTCCCTTGGTATAGGTGATAAGGCCCTGGTCTGCGATCGTATTTTCAGTATATGAACTGGTATAGACCGCGTGGCTGTCATACCACAGGTGCAGCGGCACAGGAAGACAGCACTCGCCGCAGTTAATTATCTGCGAGACAATGGAGTCAGTTTCAGTTGCCGAGCCAAATGCAGAGATAGCGGTTGATGTGACAAATCCCTGGGTCTCAGGGACCTGCGGTACACCCGTGTCTGCCAGTGCAAGACCTGAACAGAGCATTAATACGCCTAATGATATAATGACAATCCTTTTTTGAATTATAAAACCTCCTACGTCCAATATACCGGATTTCCGGTCAATAAACATATAATTTCAGGGAGTATATAAAAATATTGTAAGAACTATTAAAATTGAGGCGAGTTTGTCCAAAGAGGACTGCAGGCATTACCAAAACTGATCTGTATCTCCTTCTGGCAGGTAACAGAACGGGTCGTCCGCATAAAAATCCCCTGATGCCACATACGCCCGTACCCGGCAGCCGCCGCCGCAGAGGTCACGATGCCGGCAGCCGCCGCACCGTCCGGTCAGAGGCAGAGGTTTTTGCCGGAACCGGGCCAGCACCGGGTTTGATGTGTCGGCCCAGAGTTCTGAAAACGGCCGGTCCCTGACGTTCCCTATGATAAACTCAGGAAACCGGGCGAACTGGCAGGGATATACGTTCCCCTGCGGGTCGATATTTACCACCCGGTCCCCTGCACTGCACCCGCCATTTAAAGAGGCGATGAGGGCCCGTGCATCACCCAGGTCCGGGGAGTGGTCACGTTCCATGGAGCCGAGGAGATGGACGCAGTCCTGCGGGGAATCCACGGTCAGGAATTCCATTTCACCTGCATCGGTCTCCCGTGCTTTCCGGTAGAGCAGTCTGAGTGCATCAGTTATTGCCCCTGGCCCGAGCTGCAGGCGGTTATATGCATCCATGCCCCGCCCGGCCGGCACCAGCCAGTACAGGCAGAACCGGCTGGCACCGAGGGATTTTGCACGATCTACAAGTGCATCGAGTTCTTTGTAGTTTTCTGTCGTCAGGGTGATCCTGACCCCGCATCGTACACCGGCATCAAGGCAATGGGAGAAAGCAGCGATCGAGCGTTCAAACGCACCCGGAACATTTCTGAACCGGTCATGGGTCGCTGCCGTGGCGCCGTCGAGTGAGATCCCGGCATACCCGATCCCGGACTCCCTGATCTTCAGGGCGGTTTCTGCCGAGATGAGGGTCCCGTTCGTGCTGAGCGCCATCTTTATACCCTTCCGCGAAGCATGGCGGGCAAGGTCCCAGATATCTTCCCTGAGCAGGGGTTCGCCGCCCGAGAACAGGATCAGCGGAATACCCATTGCGGCAAAGTCATCTATGAGGGCCAGGGATTCTCTGGTCGACAACTCGTTCTTCGTGTCCTGTCCTGGGCCAGACCTGCTGTAACAGTGTAAACAGGCGAGGTTGCACCGGTCGGTCAGGTTCCAGAAGACCACCGGCCGGCGGATACCGGCGTAAGCAAGGTATCTGCCCGGCACCCGGTCTGGCGATCCAAGGCGGTGATGCATCACTTCGCTGACCGTACCCCGGCCATGCATGCACTGGGTGATCCTGTTCACTGCTGTTCACCCCCGTTTTCCCCGACCCGTGCTGCCGGGACGCGTTTTAGTTCTTCGGTACTGAAAATCACAATATATTCGTCCAGTCCGGTCATCTCCGCTATTTTTTCCACCTCCGATTCTACGCTCCGGCGGCTGCTGCCGTGATGCACTGTATAATGGGTATAGTCCCACCTGCCCGGCACCGGACGGCGTTCATAACAATGGGTGACACCGGGTGCCATGGCAAGGTCTTCACCCGCTTCATTATACCGGTCCACGGGAACATGCCATGCAACGAGGGCATTCGCAGTAAGGCCCACTTTCCGCTGGTCGATCCTGGCTTTGAACCGACGTATCACTCCTTCGCTCTTCAACCGGTGCAGCCGGTCGAGCACATCGGATTCGGTAATGCCGAGCCGTCGTCCGATCTCTTCAAACGGAGTACCGGTAACGGGAAGCCCCTGTTCCAGCACGGCCAACAGGTCGCGGTCAATCCGATCCATGATCCCCCTTCTTTTCATGCATTCCGGGAAATGAAAACCGGACATCAATCTTGAACCTGCGGACCGTCGGTAGTTTCAGGATATCCTGTTCTGAAAGCCCGGCCTGCATCGTGATCTCCTCTGAAATCTCCTTAATCCGGCCGTCATCCTTTGCCGCAATGGTGAACCAGACCTGGTAGGGATGGTCCCGCCGGTAATTATGCGAAACTTCAGGGTATGCATTGATCAACCTCGTGAGGTCCCGGACCTTTTCATCCGGAACCCTGACTGCGATAAGCGTGGCGGCAGAGAGCCCTGCCTGCCGGGATTCGAGGACCGGGGAGATCCCCCGGATAATTCCCCGTTCCTGCAGTCCCCTGACCCTGCGG
Organism: Methanoregulaceae archaeon; assembly: GCA_041305745.1. Classification (GTDB taxonomy): domain Archaea; phylum Halobacteriota; class Methanomicrobia; order Methanomicrobiales; family Methanospirillaceae; genus UBA467. Next base: position 3,863 of record JBFYKV010000203.1, read on the forward strand.
ATAACGTCATCTTCCTGTATTCCCAGCCGTCCGGCTATTACTCCGAAGGGCCGGGATACGAGCGGGATATCGTCCTGGAGCGCATCAAGAACGGCAAGATCTGCAGTGTCCACGGGAACAGGATACTCCCCGGGCGGCTCATACCGGCACCACGGGTCCTCACCGCACAGGTCTACTGCCGGATTCCCGGGGCGTGCAATCCCCCCGCACATGTCCGTCATGTTCACGCCGCTTGTGCATGACCTGGCCCGGCAACCCCCGCAGATCTCCCTGTACCCGCATCTCCCGCATTTGCCGGTGAGAAGTGAGGGATCGCGGAGGACTGTAAAGACAGGGGATTCATTCCAGATCTCTTTAAGCGGGATTTCAAGGAGGTTTCCGGCCCGGGCAGGCATGTATGGGCAGGGAGTCACGTCACCGTTCGCAAAAATCCGGAAATAACTGATACCTGCTATGCAGCCCCGGCCCCACGCAGGGTTGGATATACCGAGCATGTCGGCAATCCGGCGGAACTGCGGTGCACAGGTCGGGCGGATATTCACACCTGATCCCTTGTACGTGACCAGCACATCCCGGATCAGGTCTTCATACACCTCCGGTGTAAGCCATGGGACCTCGTTTCCACGCCCGGTCGGGACCGGGAAAAAGATCTGGTAATCATTTACTCCAAATCCGGTACCAAGCGTTACCACCTCATTGATCGCCCTGATACCGGGAGACAGGACAGTTGTATTGATCTGGACCCCGACTCCCTCACGAATGCAATGACGGATCCCCTGCACGGCACGCTCCCATGCACCGGGAAGACCACGGAACCGGTCATGCACCGCAGGATCTGCCGAGTCAATGCTGACAGCAACCTTCCGGATCCCTGAATCTTTGATATCCCGTGCTGTCTTCTCATCGACAAGGACGCCGCTTGTCCCCATCGCCATTCTCAGCCCTTTTTTTGTACCGTAGCGGGCGATTTCAAAAATATCGTCCCGCATCAGCGGCTCACCTCCGCTCAGTATCACAACTGGTGAACCGAGGTCGCATATCTGGTCAATGACTCCATATGCCTCGCGGGTGGAGAGCACCCCCTCTGCCTCACGCTCTCCCGCGTTTATGTAGCAGTGGGCACATTTGAGCGGGCAACGGAGCGTGATATTCCAGGAGATGATATTCGGGCTCCGGAAGTCAGGTCCTGCAGGCAGTGTCATCCCTCCTGTAACCGGTCCAGTCCGTAAAAGACCGTTTGCTGTCCGGGTTCCGGCCGGTAAATGCACGGGAGAGAAAGATCATCTGATGAAAAATTGACGGGAATGCTATAAGAAAATGCTGATAGTGTGTATGCCCTGCCACCTATTCGCCATATCCCGCTACTATGCCGGAACCGGGATACAATGAGGCATGCATGACGACGGCGACAACCGGGAAGTTTCTGGCGGGTGCGGCCGGTTCGTATGCGACTGATGAAAGGGCAGGACAGGGGAGATACCCGGCCAGGATCTTCTTTACCGATCACCGTATCTGCCAGGCGGGACAGGAAAAAACCATGGCGAGGCCGGGAATACCTGCAATGACGAAAAATTTTACAAAAACGGGCTTTTTTGAAATGCTGAATTTCGATAAACCGTGTTCAAACCATTTCTCTGACAGGAGGGGTTACACCCATATGCGCTAACTTAAGAATGATATTAATATAACATGGGAGGCAATATCAGATATAGCAGATGGTGAATGGAATGCAACTTGACGAGGATTGGAAATTCCTCATTCAATTTTTACC
>JBFYKV010000204.1:0-15439 GCA_041305745.1 Methanoregulaceae archaeon
GTCCACCTTGCCAAGGTCAAGGACGGCAGAGTCCTCTGGTACGAAATGCTCGTGCCAACCACCTGGAACTTCCCGACATGCAGCCGTGCACTGACCGGTGCACCATGGCAGCTTGCAGAGGTAATTGTCAGGGGTTACGACCCGTGCGTTTCGTGTGCAACCCACATGATCGTGGTCGATGAGGACAAGAGGATAGTTGCCCAGAAACTTATCCAGTGAAGTGTATGCGATGCTGTATCCAGAGATCGTGATAACGGGGTGCGGAAATCCCCTGTTTGCAGACGATGGGTTTGGCCCTGCCGTAGCAGAGGAACTCTCGAAGTTCGAACTTCCCGACAATGTAAAGGTCATAGATGCCGGCCTTGGCGGCCCGCATTTTATTTTTACCCTGATAGACCCCGAGGTCACAAAAAGGCTGATTATCATTGATATCGCAGACTTCGGGGCCCGGCCGGGTGAACTGACATTAATCCCACCGGAAGACCTTCCTGTTGGAAGTTACCGGGATGCCCACTCGTGGGACCTGGCCGAACCATTACAGCGCCTGAAAGACCTCGTTGACATTACGGTTATCGGGTGTCAGCCTAAGCGCGTCACTGCCCCCGAATTTGAAATGGGGATCACGGAAGAAGTTTCAAATGCAATACCCAGAGCAGTACGTATCGTACTGGAATTAATCGGGGTGGATTATGGGATGGCTATCGAGAATCTTCGGAAAGAAGAGCGCCAGCGAGGAGCCGACGGCGAAACAGCCAGTGGCGAAAGCTGACGTTGCGAAAAAGGCGGAAATTACTAAAAAGGAGGATAAGCCTGTGGCAGACAAGATTACAATAGGTCATGTACACATGAGTGGATGTACTGGCTGTCTTGTGTCCTTAGCAGACAATTACGGCGGATTATTAACAATTCTTGACAGGTACGCTGACCTGGTCTATGGCCTGACCTTAGCAGATGTCAGACATATCCCAAAGATGGATGTAGCGCTTGTCGAGGGGTCCGTTTGTATTCAGGACAAGTTAGCAGTGGAAGAGATCAAGGAAACCCGTGAAAAGGCAGCGGTTGTAGTCGCAGTCGGAGGATGCGCGTGTTATGGCAACATTACCCGGTTCTCCCGCGGCGGTCAGCCAAACCAGCCCCAGCACGAGTCATTCTTACCAGTTGGAGACCTTATCAAGGTTGACGTGTACATCCCCGGATGTGCACCCTGTCCCCAGATGATCAGGAACGTCTGTGTTATGGCGTACCTGCTTCTCAAGGGTAACAAGGAACAGAAAGAGTTGGCAACCAAGTTCCTCACCCCGCTGATGCAGCTTGCAGATCGCGGAACTGAGGCCTGCGGATGCGACCTCATGTATGATGTCGTCAACCAGGGACTCTGCATGGGCTGTGGAAGCTGTGCAGCAGCATGCCCTGTTCGTGCAATCACCCATGAATACGGGAAGCCCAACGTGAACCGTGAGATGTGCATCAAGTGCGGTGCATGTTATGCACAGTGCCCGAGGAGCTTCTTCAACTTCGATGTTGTACCTGAATTTGAGGCCATCATGGAAGCAATTGGTGCAGCGCTCAAGTGAGGTGTGAAAAATGGGAACTGAACTCGGTAAATACAAGACATGTGTATCGGCACGAAGCACCAGCAAGGAGATCCTGAAGAAAGCACAGGATGGCGGTATCGTAACCTCACTCTTTGCATATGCTCTGGAAGAGGGCATCATTGACGGTGCAATCGTTTCCGGCCCCAGCGATGAGCCCTGGAGGCCACGGCCATACGTCGCAACCACGGTCGAGGAACTCATGGCCTCACGTGGAACCCGGTATAATATCAGCCCGAATGTATCCTTTATCAAGGAAGCAACCAGGAGCTACGGGCTCGACAAGATCGGTATCGTCGGAACACCCTGCCAGATGCAGGCAGTTCGGAAGGGACAACTCTACCCGTTCGGGTGGAGAGATGTCGATGATAAGATCAAGCTCGCCATCGGTATCTTCTGCATGGAGAACTTCCCGTACCAGAGTATCAAGCAGCTGGTCGAAGACCACGCAGCCATGAAGATGGAATCGGTCAAGAAGATGGAGATCGGAAAGGGCAAGTTCTGGGTCTTTGGAGAGCGCGGACAGGTCGTCCAGCTGCCACTCAAGGTTACCCACAAGTACGAGCAGCCGGCATGCCATGTCTGTCTTGACTACGTTGCAAACCTGGCGGATGTCTCAACCGGATCCGTGGGAAGCCCGGACGGCTGGAGCACGGTATTTGTCAGGACAAAGAACGGGGACGACATCTGGGCAAAGGCTATCGCAGCAGGATGCTTCGAGACCAAGCCGATCGAGCAGGTAAAGCCCGGTCTTGAGCTTGTCAGCAAGCTTGCGAACGAAAAGATCAGCAAGAACCAGAAGACCGTCGAGGGACGTGCCACCTTCGGTGTGGGTAAGGCACTGAGAAACCCCTATATAAAACCATAAATTTTTTAATCTTTTATTTACACCGGTTTTTCTGATGAATAATCCGGATTAAAATACAATTCATTATCATAATTCCCGTTTAAATAATTGTAAACAGGGATGATGCATGGAAGAGACAGACCCGTGTGAGCAGGAATTGACACCCGGGGCGTCTGGTATCACATCTTGTGAGGGTGAAATATCTCCTGAAAAAAATCAGGAAGTTTTTCTTGACGCCGCCGACCTTATCAGAAAAGATCTCTTTGAGTTTTCTGAAGTGCTCGTCGAAAATCCTGAAATTGCTGAGCAGATCCATGGGGTAATGTCCCGGCAGCTGAATGACCATATTACCCGTGATACCTATGAACGCCTGATGATGAGCCTGTGTGTTCTCGTGGGAAAACCATCTGCACGACTTATCGCTGAATCGTCAAAAATCCTTTCGAAGGATTTTTTTGACGATCTTACGGTAAAGATAGATGGTGCAGAGAAGGTAAAACCTGCAATCCGGTTCCTTCAGCATATCACCTCGCTGTATGGCCATCAGTTAAAATCCGCATTCATTCTCTCGTTCCGCCATACGGGTGATGACTGGAAAACTGCCGATATTTCGGCCTACAGGAAGGGAGAAGGAGAGTTGTGGTTCATAGAGATGGATATGATTAAATACAGTGGTGAGGTGGTATTTCTACGTATGCCGCCGCTATCCGCCGTCCAGCTTTCAAATCTTTTACTGATCGAACTGCAGAAGATACCTTCCGATCTCCTGGATCCTGAAATTACCTCACAAATCAGGAAATCTGCAGATTCACTTGACAAGGGAATGCGCCAGACACCTGGTAAAAGTCAGCACCACCATATCGACGGATATGCATAACCAAAAAACGCGGGAAGGGGGCATCTTTAATGCCCCATGCTGACGGACCGGTTCTTCGCCCGGGTGCGACTATAACTAGAAAAAGCCTGGATGGCCCCACTTTTCATCAAAAATGGTAAGAGACATCGTACGGCAGTTTTTTGCCGTCCGTTGTTCATTCATTGTTATTTCCAGACCTCAACCGGGTTGATCACTGCATCAATGAGGAGGTCAAATTCAATCTCTTTATTCCAGCCGGCCTTATCGAACATATTCATGAAACAGACGCCGATACGGGCTGCATTCTTGTGCGGGGATATAACATGACTGACCTGCGCTGCTGATACCGGAACATTCGGCATTGAGAGTCCTCCCATGACCACGACTGCAGACGGATTCTTAATCGCGACACCGCCTGCAGCCTGCATACCGACGTCCTCGACCAGCTGCATCTTCTTTGCCTTGCTTTCATCGGTGAATGGCACGAATACCTGCTGCAGATCAAGTCCTCGTATGGCATACCCCAGAAGTTCAACAAAGGGAGTGCAGGTCCCCGGGCATCCGTAATAGACGATCTGTTCCCCCGCTTTCAGACCACGGGTGTCGATGAACTCCTTGAAGGGCCTGAGCATTCCGGGAACGCCCTGAAAAATTTCTTTCTGCTTCATTTTTGTTCCACATCCATTTTACCACGGATACGGACACGAAAAAGCCCGCGCCGCATGGTATACGGAATGTGGACTTCAGTGGTATTAAAATGAAGGTTATGCACAAAAATACGAACCAAAAAAAAGGTGCTCCCATGGACTTAATTTTTTAACCACATGTACCTCCCTGAATGGACAGATTTTTGCAGCCGCCGCACAGATAGTAATGTGGAAGATGCCGGATGGGAAAAAAGATTCTTGTCGGATATGCAACGCGGTATGGTTCGACTGCTGAGACTGCGTCCTTTATCGGAAAAATTCTTGAAAAATCGGGTAATTTAGTTGATATACGCCCGATTATGGATGTCAACGACCCTGGTTCCTACGATGTCATTATCCTCGGCAGCCCGCTTTACATGGGAAAATGGCTTGTTGAAGCAAGGGATTTTGTCCACAGGTATCGTCATGCCCTCCAGGAGCGGTCGCTTTATGTCTTTTCCTGCGGTTATTCGCTGCGTGAACAGACGGATGCGTCACTAAAAAGCGGCGAAGCAGCCCTTGAAGCGGTACGGATGTATGTAAACCCGGCAGATGTCGCATTTTTTCCCGGAAAAGTAGCCATGGAAACCCTAAACCCACAGGACAGGGCGATTGCCACCATAGGGGGTACCATATCCGGAGATTACCGCAACTGGGAAATAGTACAGGCCTGGGCTGAAAAAATCCGTGACCGTATCCGGTAATTTTATCTCTTTTACTTTTTCTCTCCCTCTTTTACAGGGATATTTAAAGATCGGCAACAAGGGTTCCGACAAACGAATCAAGCGCATTTCTGACTGAGTCCTTATCGATTGTCGAGATTTCAAACATAAGAACATCACCGAGCTGGCGGCGTATCATTGCCGGGCAGGACTCCACCAGGTCACACTTGTTCAGCATCACTGCCAGGGGAATCCCTTCTTCGGCAAGTTTATTGTAAAGGGCCCGTGTAAACTCATCCATTTCACAGGTGCAGTCTATAATCATAATTGCAGCATCCATTCCCCGGGAGATGATCTGCCTGACAAACCCGAATCGCTCCTGTCCCGGCGTTCCAAACAGGAATACCTGCATATTACAGGCGGTAACCCTGCCAAAGTCCATAGCAACAGTCGTTGTCCCGTCCTCGGCAGGTGCTTCGACATGCCTTGATGACGGGTCTATCGCCTGAATGAAGGATGATTTTCCTGCATTAAAGGCACCGAACACAACAATCTTTAGTTTGCCTGCAGCCATTGTCGAACTATTAGCGGGATATTTTTTTATTATTTCGGTATGATTTTTCCGGGAGATACAACCAAGGTCCCTGTTCTCCCGGAGGATGTGGAATACAGCACCGGATGCAATAAATAACGATAAATAGCATACCGGGAGAGAATATCGTGTATGGGTAACAAAAAATGGATGCTTCTGCCTGGAGCAGCACTTATTTTTTTATCGTCGTTCTCTATGCGATACATTACCTGATTTTTCTTGACTCACATCATATCGGGATTTACCTTCTCGGTGACCTTGCATTTCTCCCTGTTGAGGTCCTGCTGGTTACCCTTATCGTCCACGAGCTCCTGCAAGAGCGGGAAACCAGGGCGAAACTGGAGAAATTAAACATGGTAATCGGCAGCTATTTCAGTTCAACCGGCCGCCAGCTCCTGACCTGTCTTTCAGACACGGACCCATGCCTTGACGACATCAGAAAAGACCTAATCGTGACTGATAAATGGACCAAAAAAGACTTTCTGGCGATGAAATCAAGACTCGCCCAATACCCGTGTGATATAGATATCAGCAGGGTTGATCTTCCCGCCCTAAAAAATGTTTCTGCTCCAGAAAGAGGAATTTTCTATCCGCCTCCCTGAAAACCCGGTACTGCCTGAGCATGAAAAATTTACCGGACTACTCATGGCAGTCTTCCATCTCACCGAGGAGCTTGCAGAGAGAAAGGACCTGTCAGCACTTCCTGATAACGACCAGGGTCCACCTTTCAACAGATGTTGGAAGGGTTTACCGCATCCTTGTCTTCCAATGGCTCGATTACATGGAAATACCTGCAGAACAACTACCCGTATCTCTTCTCGCCTGCAATGCGGACCAATCCGTTCGATGAGACTGCAAATGCGATAATACCATAAATTTTGTCAGGAAATAATCGTCATGGAAATACATCCGCACCCATAGTTCCCGCGCCCACCCGTACCGCATTCACTACCGCCAGCGTCCGGCTCTTCCTCCCCCGCGGGCTCGCACACATACCAACGATCTTCACAGCCTTTCAGGACAGTATCCATTTTCTCCATATATAGTCCCCTTCAGGCAATATCCCTCATTCTCACGGCGATATGCTCACCGTATGCGGTATTGAACAACAGCTGCCGCGGACATCCGCTCTCGCGAGGCTCATACTTATCCGGTCTCGCCGTGTTTCACAAGGGTACCGGAAAAATGCCTCCGGGATGCACATCATTGAAAAAGAGGTGATTTTAAAGGATACTCAGTGGCTCTCCCTCACATCAGCGATATCAGCATCTTCAAAAACTTTTATCCGTCGGATCAACCACTCAGCTAATGACAAAGATGGGACCGGCAGCTGATAAGGAAAAGATAAAAGACAGAGATGAGAATGGAGTTCATCACGTAAGCATCGAGAAGAAAAAGCTTCTTCAAAAACTGGCAAAAGAACATGGAACTCCCATCTTTGTGATTGACCATGAAAGAATCAGGAAAAATTACCTGGAGTTTAAGAAATACCTCCCGCATGTCCAGGTGTACTATGCCGTCAAGGCCAATTCAAACCCTGATATTGTAAAAACCCTCTTCGACGCAGGATGCAGTTTTGATGTCGCATCAATGCCCGAATTCATGGTCGTCTACGAAAATATCAAAAAGATGCCGAAAAAAGAACGCCAGGACTGGATCTGGGACAAGATCATCTATGCAAATACGATAAAACCTATAGAAACTCTTGAAAAACTCAACCAGTACAAACCACTGGTCACTTTTGATAATATTGAGGAATTAAAAAAGATCAGGCAGTACGCACCGGATGCCGGACTTGTCCTTCGTCTCCGTGTTCCTAACACCGGATCCATGGTTGAACTTTCCTCTAAATTCGGTGCAGAGCCTGGAGAAGCAGTTGATTTAATCCTGCAGGCGTTCTCGATGGGTCTTGAGGTAGAAGGCTTAAGTTTTCATGTGGGCAGCCAGTGTACAAATTTTGAAAATTATATACAGGCCCTGCAGCTCTCTGCAAATATCATAAATGAGACCGAGACGCGGGCAGGTAAGCGAATCAGGATACTTGATATCGGCGGGGGTTTCCCTGTGAAGTACCATTCCGGAGTACGGTCATTAAAGACCCTGACACGTAAACTTGATGCCGAGATCAGGCGGCTGTTCCCGGAGGATATGCAGATCCTCGCAGAGCCCGGCAGGTTCCTTGTTGCCAATGCCTGTACGCTGGTGGCCAAGGTGATTGGAAAAGCATTCCGCGACGGCAAGCCCTGTTATTACATCAATGACGGTGTTTACCACACATTTTCAGGGCAGATATTTGATCACGTCAATTACCCGGTCATGGCATTTAAAGAGGGGGAAACAGAGATATCTGCAGTATTCGGACCGACCTGCGATGCATTTGATACGATTACGCTCTCTGCAGAACTCCCGGAACTTGAGATAGGTGATCTTGTCTACTCGGAAAATATCGGTGCGTATTCGATTGCCTCCTCGACGTACTTCAACGGGTTCCCTCCCGCAAAAGTGGTACATGTCAGAAGGTAACTATTCCCGGAAATACCCTCTGTTTTTTTTGACCGGATGCTGGTTTCCCAGGTTTTTTGGTCCTGAAAAATCAGTTTTCCGGCATTATTTAACACTATCCGGTTACCGTCGGAGGTGCATGTTTTGGTATGGAAAAAAACGGCGGGTGTTGTTCCGGATCATACATCTATTTCTGTTTTCCGGGAAATATAAGTGAACGTGAGTTGAAATGACTGCCAATGTATCAGACCACCCCCCGGGAAAAAAAGTCAAAATCGAGACTTCCTCGGGAGTATTTGCTATCCGCCTTTACGCTGACATGCCGGTTACTGCAGGAAATTTCGAATCTCTTGTGGAGAAGGGATTCTATAACGGGACTATCTTTCACCGCATCATTGCCGGATTCATGATCCAGGGCGGCGACCCGACCGGGACCGGGTGTGGCGGCCCCGGCTACTCGATAAAAGACGAGTTTACCCGTAACAACAAAAATAACCGGGGAACCATCTCCATGGCAAATGCCGGGCCGAATACCGGCGGAAGCCAGTTCTTTATCAATCTCGTCAACAATAACTATCTCGACGCCCAGCACCCCGTTTTCGGTGTGGTAACCGAGGGTATGGATGTTATTGACAGGATTGCATCGGTAAAGACCGGCGGGCAGGACCGCCCGCTGCAGGATGTTAAAATTGTTGCGGCGTCAGTTGTTGAATAAACAATTTTTTTAAAAAATTTCCCGGCTTTTAATTCCCTTTTTACCCGGCATTGTTCCCCGGGACGTTCAGCAGGGGGACTGTTTTTAGAATAACGGGATACTATGACCGGGTGATCAGGTCTGAAATAAAGATTGAAGGGGGTTCCCCTCTTTTGCCCGGATTATTGAGGCAGTGTGTGTATATACGGTCTTTATGTGTGGAAATACACTAAAAAAAGGGGTTCATGCCAGGTAATCTGACGGGGTCGGCATCTGTTCCTTTAAGCCTTTGCGCTTTCTGATCGCAGTGACGACTTCCTTGACCATGCTGTTTGGTACCAGTTCGAACCCTGCAAATTCAGTGTTCCACATGGCACGGCCTTCTGTCGCTGACCTGATGTCTCCGGAAAACCCAAAGAGTTCGGCGACAGGGGCTTTACCTACCACGGTAATGGTGTCTCCCTCGCTGTTCATATCAAAGACCTGCCCGCGACGTCCCTGTATCTGTGCAGTGGCATTCCCCATCTGCTCGGTCGGTACCGTGATCTGGATCTTCTGAACCGGTTCAAGGAGCGAATCGCCTGCAAGCAGCATACCTGCCTTTACCGCACTCCGGACTGCAGGGATAACCTGTGCAGGACCACGGTGGATTGCATCCTCGTGAAGCTTGACATCAATGAGCCGTATCTTGAGGTTCTGCACCGGTTCATCTGCCAGTGGGCCCCCGGCGAGTGCCTCGTGGAGACCATCGAGGACCAGTTCCATGGTCTCGTTCAGGTACTGGATACCCTTGGTCATGTCAAAGAACATACAGGTGCCGTAGATATCCTTGAGGTTCTTTGCCTCATCCTTTTCCATTCCGGCATTGACCAGGGTGTCCCTGCGCTCGAGTGCCGTCTGGTTCATGGAGACGTCCCCGTTCTTGATCAGGGTGACAAACTCGTCTGCAAGGGGCTCAAGCTCGATATAGAACCTGTTGTGCCGGTTCGGTGACTTCCCTTCAATGGGACCGGCCTTCTGGGTCACGGTCTCACGGTAGACAACGATCGGTTCAGAAGTAAGGATCTCGACACCCTTATCACGCTTGATACGCCCGGTGATGATCTCAAGGTGAAGTTCTCCCATACCGCTGATGAGGTGCTCACCTGTCTCTTCGTTGATGGTCACCTGCAGTGTCGGGTCTTCCTTTGCCACCTGGCGAAGCACTTCGACCAGTTTCGGGAGGTCCTTCATGTTCTTTGCCTCGACGGCAACGGTCATGACCGGCTCGCTGTAGTGCTTAAGCGATTCGAAAGGAGTCATATCCATCAGGTTCGTTACCGTTGATCCGACGCTGGCATCTTTGAGTCCTGTGACGGCTGCAATGTTACCGGCAACAAGCTCTTCCACCTCGACACGGGTCGGTCCCATGAAGATCCCTACCTGCTGCAGGCGGTTCCCGCGCTTCGCGGTTCCCATGACAAACAGTTCAGTGCCACGCTTCATCTTCCCTGAGAAGAGACGCCCTGTTGCGACTTCCCCGGCATGCGGATCAAATGATATATCAGTAACCATCAGGGCGATAGGCCCGTTCGGGTCACAGTTCAGCATCGACTTTCCTTCAACCGATTCCACATCGCCGTGCCAGATAACCTTGATACGCCGCTTCTGTGCGTCCATGGGGTTTGGCAGGTGCTTGACCACCATGTCGAGGACGACCTCGGAGAGCGGGCTTGACTTTGCCAGGCTCTTCATGTCTCCTGCACGACACTTGTCATAGACATCCTTAAACGAGACACCGCTCTTTTTCATGAATGGTGCCGAAACAGCCCAGTTATATAGTGCAGACCCGAATGCAACCGTTCCTGCCGCTGCATCGAGTTTCCAGCCGTTATTATACGCAGTCTCGTTCATGCCCCTAATCAGCTTGTTGACCTTGTCAATGACCTTCCCAAGGCGGATCTGCATCTCCATCTCGTCAACCTTGAGTTCGTTGATCAGACGGTCGACCTTGTTGATAAAGAGGACCGGCCTGACACCTTCCTTGAGTGCCTGCCGGAGAACGGTCTCGGTCTGAGGCATGGTCCCTTCCACGGCGTCCACAAGGACAACCGCACCATCGACTGCACGCATTGCACGGGTCACGTCACCACCGAAGTCAACGTGTCCGGGTGTATCGATCATGTTGATGAGGAAGTCCTGGCCATTGTATTCGTGGACCATTGACACGTTACTTGCATCGATAGTGATACCACGTGCCTGTTCTTCCGCATCGGAATCCATGAAAAGCTGTTTTCCGGCGAGTTCCTCGCTGATAATTCCTGCCCCTGCAAGAAGGTTGTCAGAAAGGGTCGTCTTCCCATGATCGATATGCGCTACAATACCAATGTTCCGGATATGAACCGGATCATTCATCAGCTGGGTTACTCGTTCAATTGATTTTTTGCCTCGGGCCATTTACACACCATCAAAAAAGTAAAATTTTTTTATCTCGCGGATTTTGCAATGCGCTCGCGTTCTTCTTTCTTATTCACGGAGTAGGTCTTTACATCGCCTTTGGACGCCGCGATCAGTTCATCTGCCAGGCAGGCACTCGCTGATTTCTTGCTCTTGTGAGCGGATTTCTTTACCGCTTCGGAGATGAAATACAGGGCTGTGTTTACGCGCCGGATCGGTGCGGTGTCCACCGACTTCGGGACATTAATACCTCCGTATTTAAGCCTGACCGTCTCTTCACGCGGACCTGAATTGGATACCGCTTCAACAAGCACCTGGACCGGGTTTTTCTTGGTCTTCTTGTTGATGATCTCGAATGCATTCTTGACGATCCTGATTGCAAGCTGCTTGTTTCCTGTATTCATTTCAGTCTGCATCAGCCTGTTAATCAGCCGCTCGACGATGAGCATATTTGCCTTATTGAACTCCTGCCGGGTGAACTTTCCACAGGAATGAGGGACAATCATTGATGTGAGATTGATGTACCGGACAAGGCCGGGGTCGGTGATCTGCACCTCGCTCATATCCCACTTGTTGAAGAGAAGTTTCTTCGAAATATCGTCTTCCGTCATTTTACTCACCTGCGCGGTTTCTCCTTGCGGCCGATAACCATCTCGTGCAGGCACACATTGTTGACCTTGGTCACAACAAATCTGACACCTGGGATATCTCCCATGGATCGCCCGAGACGGCCACCTATTCCTTCAATCTCAACTTCATCGTGTTCATCAATGAAGTTGATTGCACCGTCGCCCACGGCGAATGCACTTACCTGACGCCCATTCTTGATCAACTGCACACGGACACATTTACGGATGGCTGAGTTCGGCTGTTTTGCTTCAACACCGATCTTCTCAAGCACAATACCCCTGCCCTGCGGCGCACCTTCAAGCGGATCTGATTTAATATCGAGACCGTCCTGACGCCGTGCGTAGTTCGTATCACTCCACCGAAACTTATTTGCCAAACGTTTCAGTTTTCTGGCTGCAAATTTTCCCTGTCCCATGAAATACCCTCGTAGATTTAAATTTTATGACTGTGGATATGACTCACTGAGATATATACAAACGCGCGGAACGGATTTATATATTGTGGAATCACCCACTTTTGCTTGTATATATTACACCGCATTGCTAATAATATTATATCCCACTCCGGCTAATTCCTAGTAATGAATTCCCGGATATACAAAGAGGTGCACTTTGATGCAAGTCACCGATTGCTCCATTACAAGGGAAAATGCGCCAATCTTCACGGGCACCGGTGGAAAGTCGAGGTATGGATCGACGGTGCCGTTGACAACGATACCTGTATACTGGTTGATTACAATGTCATAAAAAACATCGTTGAACGTTTTGACCACCAGATTCTCCTCAACGAGGATGACCCGATGGTCCCCTGCATCCAGCAGTTCCAGAAGGTCATTACCACCCCCGGTGATCCCACCAGTGAGCTTCTGGCAGTCCTTGTCAGGGACATGATTGAGGAGGAGTGCAACGCACCCGGCCATGAAATAAAAGTAATAAAACTGAGGGTATGGGAATCTCCAACCTGTTATGCCGAGATTACCGCATGAAGATCTCTGAAGTGTTCAGGAGCATCCAGGGCGAAGGTAAAAGCCAGGGGCGGGCATGCACGTTTCTCCGGTGTGCCGGGTGCAACCTCGACTGCAGCTGGTGCGACACCCGCTATGCACGGACCGGGGGCGAAGAATGGCCTTATGAACGGATCATACATGAGATTGAACGTCTTGGCGGGCATTGCCTCTGTGTCACCGGCGGTGAACCGCTCATCCAGATCCCCGCCCTCCTTCCGGTCCTCGAATACTTCGGAGAAAAGGGGTACAAAATTGAGATAGAGACCAACGGTACGATCGATTTTCGCAGCGTTTTGCCCTTTGCATCGGTATGCATGGACGTAAAATGTCCGTCGTCAGGTGAGTCGAGCTCCCTTGAACTCACTGAGGCACTTGGCGATACCGACAGCCTGAAATTCGTTGTCCTGGATACTGCCGACTGTGAATATGCACGATCGGTCCTTGATACGTGTAATATCCGGTGCGAAGTCTTTTTTTCCCCGGTATACGGGACCGATTACCGGAAGGTGGCGGAGTATATCATCAGGCATGACCTGCCGGTGCGGCTCCAGCTGCAGTTGCATAAAATTCTTGGAGTACAGTAATGAAAGCGGTTTGTTTGTTATCCGGGGGAATGGACTCCAGCACGCTTGCCTACGTGGCAAAGGATATGGGGTACGATATTTACAGCATCCATTTCAATTACGGTCAGAGGACCGAGAGAAAGGAGCGGTCATGTGCAGGGACAATTGCCGGTCTCCTTGGTGTGAAGGAGTTTCTCGAGATCGACCTCCGGTACCTTTCCCTGATCGGCGGGAGCAGCCTCACCGACCATTCACAAAATGTGGATGCATTTGACGGTTCACGTGAAGTTATTCCGAATACCTACGTGCCATTCCGGAATGCAAACCTCCTCTCCATCGCGACAAGTTTCGCAGAGGCCCGGTCAGCCGATGCGGTCTTTATCGGCGTACAGTCGCAGGACTACAGCGGATACCCGGACTGCAGGCCCCGGTTTATCGAGACATTCCAGCACTTAATCGACATCGGGACGCGGGATACGACCCATATACAGCTGATGACACCTTTTATCAACATGACCAAGCGTGACATCCTTGCGGTGGGGAGAAGGCTTCATGTACCGTACGAACACACGTGGTCCTGTTACCAGAACGAAGAACGTGCGTGCGGGATATGCGGGGCCTGCCATTTCCGGCGGGCTGCATTCAAGGCAATGGGAATGGAAGACCCGATTGCCTACGAACAGGAGGAATAATGTATATTTACGAAGGGAAGCGGCTTTGCATCGAGAAGAAGATGGTACCTCTCCCGAAGGGGGGGTTTGTAGAACGCCTTGTTGTGCATCCTGGTGACGCGGTCGCCATCCTCCCCCTCCGTGGGGATTCCGGGGTTTATCTCATCCGCCAGTACCGCTACGCAATTGACCAGTATATCTACGAAGCACCTGCCGGGACACTCAATCCCGGGGAAGACCCGCTGGATACCGCACGCAGGGAACTGATAGAAGAGACCGGGTTTCAGGCAGAGACCTTTATTTCAAGGGGCTTTATTTATACGACACCGGGCTTTACCGACGAGAAGATTCACCTCTTCGAGGCTCATTCCCTCACCCCGTCCTGCGAATATGAAAAAGATGAGGACGAAATAATCGAGGTGCAGAAAGTTGAGCAGAATGAACTTTTCAGGATGATCGCAGACGGTAGGATCTGCGATGCGAAAACCATATGCCTGGCATACAGGTGCCTTGGAACCCCGCGATGAAACTCACCGGATTGATCATGGTCATCCTTATACCGGCGATAATGACCATGGGATGTGTGCAGGAGAATAAGGACAGCAGAAGTTATTCTGTAAGCGACGACGGGGTGCTCTCACTCCGGTGCGGAACCCCGTCTGTATCAGAGAGTCCCGGGACAGGTGATGGCACGGTCAGTATAACAAGGATTGTGTTTAATGACAGTCACGGCCCGGTATATGCCATCCTTGCCTCCCCGGCAGACCCTGTTGCAGGATTCGTCGTCGCCCCCGGGGCCGAGGTCACAAAAGATGCATGTATAGACAGGGCACGGATGTATGCAGAGCATGGCTTTGCCTTCCTCGTCCTTGATATACGGGGGAACGGCGGCGAGACAGGAGGATATCCCCTTGACATTAAGGAGGATTACCGGCGGTTTTCCGGGGGTGAGTGGCCTGAATATTATCTCTCGGTCTGTGATGTGATGAATGCGGGGGACTACCTCGCTACCCGGTATTCCATACCGGTATACGCCATGGGTGAGAGCAACGGCGGGAGGTATGCAGCAATTGCAGCTGCATCAGACACGGTCTTTTCGGGATACATCGGGGTATCAACGTCAGGTTTCAGGGAGGCCGGGCTGCAGTATACCGGGGATGCCCGCCTGTTTCTCTTAAGTATCGACCCTGACACATATGCAGGGAGGATCTCTCCGCGGAGCGCATGGATATTTCATGCACCTGCCGACCCGGTCATACCTTTCGGGGACGGTATGGATCTCTATAACCGCACAGCCACCCCCCATGAATTTTTTTCGTTCAACGGTACCCACGGACCAGATGATGAGGTGGACCTAATTATCATGAGGGAATGTGCTCAAATTTATGGCACTCACGGGTGAATAGATATAAGCTTTTAAGAGACTGGTGATCGGGGAAATGACAGATTCAGTTGAGATGGATGAGGGGCGTAAGCGCTACGAATTCAAAAAAACGCTTGAAAAACTTGAGGCGAAGCAGGGCAGCGGAACAGAGCTTATCACTATTTACATTCCGCCTGACAAGCAGATATATGATGTAACCGCACAACTGCGCGATGAATTCGGGCAATGCGCCAATATTAAAAGCAAGCAGACACGCACAAATGTACAGAGTGCAATCTCCTCCATTCTCTCGCGCCTTAAATATTATAAAAATCCCCC
>JBFYKV010000205.1:0-3955 GCA_041305745.1 Methanoregulaceae archaeon
TCAAAAGAACAAATCACGGTCCCTGTCGGATTATATGGACGCACTCATCCGGCAGGGCATCAGTCCCGGGAGTGTCGCGATGAGGAGTGCGGCGAAAGAGAAATATGAAAGAGCGGGAAGAATTTTAACAGAACCGAAATGATCGATGTTTCCCCGGCTTCCTGTAGAGATCTTATACTACTATGCCCCATAAGAGCGAATGTTGTAATACTATTCCGGGTAATAGTATCCTGAATTTTACTTCAGGGGACATATATTATGGAACTCGATGAAATTACCATCAGCAGGGCGATTCTTTCAGCACAGATGAATACGCTGATCGACTCTATGGAACTGGACGTCGCTATCGTCGGAGCAGGGCCGGCAGGACTCACCTGTGCGGCAATCGCCGCCGGAAAGGGTCTCAGGGTCGGGATCATCGAGAAGAAACTCTCGGTCGGCGGCGGGATGTGGGGAGGCGGCATGATGTTTCCGAGGATTGTCGTACAGGAAGAGGCACGCCGCCTGCTCGACCGGTTCTCGATATGCTACACCCAGTACCGGGAGGGATACTATGTCGCGAAATCTGTCGAGGCGGTCTCAAAACTTACCGCTGCAGCCTGCGATGCCGGGGCGGAATTCTTCAATCTCACGTCGGTGGAGGATGTCATGATCAAGGCGGACGGGAGAATCAGCGGACTTGTCATCAACTGGACGGCGGTCGAGATGGCACACCTGCATGTCGACCCGCTAGTAATGGCGTGCAGGTATACGGTCGATGCAACCGGCCACGAGGCGGTTGTCGCACGGCTGGTCGAGAAGAAGGGCGGAAATCTCGCGGTGAAAGGTGAGGGATTCATGTGGGCAGAACGCGCCGAATCCCATATCATCAGGCATACGAGGGAGGTCTATCCCGGTCTGGTTGTTGCCGGCATGGCAGCAAATGCCGTTGCAGGGGAGAGCCGCATGGGTCCGGTATTTGGCGGGATGCTCCTCTCGGGAGAACGGGCGGCAGATCTTGTCGTGAAGAACCTTAAGTGAGCGGGAAATTCCCTTTCACCGGTGATGCGGACAGGAAACACACCCATTTTGGAGTCATTCCCGGGCACATTTTTCCCGGGAATAATATCCCTGGAAGATATCATATCCCCCTACAACCCGCTTCATTCCGGGTATCTCTTATCATCAGTGCATGACAAAATATATGTGCGGAAACCCCGGAATGGTCATTTGATCACTCTTATATAATCCCGGGCCGATCTTTCTTCCCCGCAAAGGAATGAATTCAATGATAACACAGGATATTGTCAGAAAACTCTGGGAGGAAGCAGGGAACGGGAATCTCGCCGTATGGCCGGATGAAACGATAACCGTGGTGCCGCCCGATTATTCAGGCGGGACCGGCGGGAAAAAGCCGCTTGTCATCCTTAAGCCCATCGCACTGGTTAACAAATACGATTTCGTTGAATATGCCCTCAAGGACCCCGAACTGCTCAGCACAATCGAAGACCAGGTCCGGGCAGCCGGGCTGAACATAACCCGGGCTCCGTAAGTGGAACAGCCTGGTATCGTGCCGGTTGTAATCCGGCATCCTGAACACAGTTATATGGGATGGTATCCCTACGGGTCACCTGCGAGCACGACCCTTTGATACCCGCATTCCCTGTCGTACAGGCGGATCCTTTAAGAGTGACTAATCAGATCCGATTGTAAAAAAAGAGGGCTTAATTCAACTCTTCTTCAGCGAATCGATGCCGATGGTAAAGGGATCGGTAGTATCCATGTAGATCAGTTCAATCTCCTCAGGAGAAATGAGGGTGCCGGTACTATACCCCCCATCGCGCTGGACCATGGAGATTGTTTTTCCGTCGTGGCTTACTGCTCCGGCAAATACGGTGGACCATGCATCTCCGCTCTGGTTGGTGAAGATAATCTCTCCCGAGAAGATACGGTCCTGCTGTCCGGTAACCCTCATGGTCATGATGTCTCCGGAGACGTCATTGTAGCCTGTACCATCGTCGAATGCTTTCACGGAGCCGGTCCAGTTTCCGATCATTCCAGGAACGACGGCGGCTGCCGCATCGCTCTCCCGGGATACCGTTGTACACCCGCAAATCAGTAATACAGCAAGGAGAAGAATGCCCGCATATACTACGCCTTTCATGCTGTCCTGGTATATCCTTAAAAGAGATAAACCGGATCTATTGCGGCGGACGCACGAATTTAAAGAGCACTCACGAGTGGATAGTGTAAACAATCTTTCCGCACCTGAATATGGTAATCAGGCCGCCGCTCTGCGATACCACGACGCCGATTGACCGGGTGACCTGCGTGATGCCGGCGATCGACGAATGCCGCGACCCGAGCCCGCCGGGAAGGTGCACTTTGCTCATGTCAACCGTGATATACCTGCCTGCAGCCTCGACAATACCCGATCCGGTAACGAGAAACGCCCCGTCCAGCTGGGCAAACTCCTTGATATGTCCCCGGATACCAACATCTGTTATCTGCCGCTCTTCCTCCAGGTGACCATAGAACGGGTTTAAGACAAACTGTCTCGAATGGTTCAGGACGTTATTTGTATCGCCGACGACAAACGAGGTCCCGACCTGCTGACCTTCGCGGCCTTCCCTTGCGATCTCTACGGCGACCTGGATGACCGAATCAAGCACTTCCTGGGTGACATCCGTTCCCGAGCATATCGTCCGGAGTTCTTTTTGTGATGGCATGTGTTCCGGCATTGATTTCACTCCCGGAGGGGAGGCCTTCCGGTTGCCGGGGGAATCTGCAAGCCCTCTCCTCCGCAGCATAATCCGCTGGAGAAGACTTGCAATCACGACGACGATGATTGCCGTGACGATGATGATGAGGTAAAGCGGAGGCTCATCAGGCGGCGGACCGTTCGATGCCGGGACCGGACCCCCAGGGTTTGTCGTCTTCAGGTCAAGGGTAATTCTCTTCGTGACCGACAGGCCGTCGGACTGGTTGCCGGTTATGGAGATGGTGAAGATCCCGGGGTCAGAATACTGGTGGGTCGCCGGGAGATCAGGGTAATTCGAAACGCTTCCGTCATCCCAGTTGACATCCACCGATGTAACAGAGGAGCCCGGTGTACCGGGATTGAGGTTGCCGTTCAGCGTGACATTCAGCCCGTCGGTCACCGGCTCAAGAAGGGTCAGGACCGGGGGACTCGCCATCATCCCGGGTCCGGACGGACCTGCAGGGGTCGTGGCTTTGGGTGTCGGCGGAAGAGTTCCGGGTATGACCGGAGCCTTCAGCGAAATGGTTTCGGTCACGGTGACGTTCTGGCCGTCGGACTGCAGGGCTGTCATGGAAATGGTGTAATTTCCCGGAGTGCTGTATGTATGCAGGGCCGGGAACTCATGGTACTCAGGTGTGGTGTTATCACCCCAGTCCCACATCACATCTTCGATTGTCACGATATCCGAGCCCGGGACGACGGTCCCGTACATGATGCAGGTGAGGTTCGTGATTTCCGGGATGCCCGGGACGAGGTAGGGAGGGGGGATAACTTCGGCAGTGATATTCTCCTGTCCCGGCGTATCCGTAGTCTCTGTTGTTACGGGCAGCACGGTACTTTCAGGAACGACGCTTGTCGTGGTCTCATTGATGGTTGTATTGTTCGCCAGAGTTTCTGCGGCGACGATACCTGGCAGTACAAGTGCGATAACACAGAGTACCGCGGTTACCAGCCATAATCCCGAAGGCGTGCCATGTTCCTGACGCATAAATGACCCGGTCTTTTAAGTCAATAAATTATCGTGATGCATGTTCTTAAATATGGACGTTTATGCCCGCGGATACCGGCCCGGACCTGCAGCCATGTTCCCGGACCTTCAGGACCGGGCAGGAACAGGCCCGATGTCGTCGTGACGGGATTCCCTCGGATCATTGGGATTACGGGCACTCTCCAGGGGTATACCGTAACGGTGACATCAGTGGGTAGGAAATGATC
>JBFYKV010000206.1:0-8291 GCA_041305745.1 Methanoregulaceae archaeon
TATCGACATTTTTCAGCGTCTGGATCTCATTTCGGAATACCCGTGTGGTGGAGGTGGGGATCACAACGAGGCAGCGGTGACCACGCGAAAGGGCATTATTCAGTGTGCTGATCATAAAGAGGCGCCCGTCAACACCCGGTTCCATGGAAAACAGGACCCGCGTGCCACGGGGGATGCCACTGCCGAGCATCTCATCTATTCCGGTTATACCCGTCTGAATCATTTCCCAATCACCACTTCACCCTTTTCGACACGGAATTTATTCCAGTCGCCTGAAACGCCGGATAATCCCCGAACCCGTAGATAATGCCCGTCTGCCTCCACTTTCACCTCGATCACCACGTTCATCAGTTGCTTCATGACAGATATTGTCTTTTCATCGAACGATTCATTGTTCAGGATATATATCCCGAGCCCCTCCATCTTTTTCAGCTTCGCACCAAGGACATGCAGGAACTGGTAGAGTACCTCGAGTTTCCTGTACATCAGCAGCGTTGAAAGAGAATTGATATAAAACCTGATAGGTGGAGGGAACAGGTCGAGGTCCGCGGATCCTTCAAATTCACCGCTGAAGATTGATTCAACAATCTGGGAAAATTTAATGCCGATTCCGGTCAGGTCACTCGGGCTGGCAACATACTTTACCTGTACGGAATCTGATGCGTCGGGTGACGACGCTTTGGTAATCGCATCAATAATCCCGATACGATCCCGGTTGAGATTTTCAGCGCTGAAACGGTTCGCCATGTCGATGGAACGTTCTTCAGTGGTTATGATTATTGAATATTCACCTTCACCAGGCCGTGCGATGGTGGATCCGAGAATATCAGCTCCGCTGAGTGGAGGAGCAAGTATAAGAATATTTGTGCCCGGCCCCAGTCCGCCAGTGACATCGTCGATAAGTGCTATGCCTGTTTTATAGGTGTACATACCACACTTCCATCATTTTATGAGCATGTTTATAAGTGCTCCTATAAAAATCCCGAGTCCGAGCGTATAGAGCGAGACGATGAGGGTGATTTTCAACCCGATTTCCTTGTAAAGGACTGCAATAGTGGAGATACAGGGGATAAACAGTACGCTGACGATGGCGAATGTATAGAGCTGGACCCCGGTAAGCACCGTATCAAGGTTGGCAGTCCCGGCAAGGATAACAAGCGTCTCAAGCGCCATCTCTTTCCGGAGTATGCCAAATATCAGCGCGGTCGTAGCATACGACGGCAACCCGAGCACCATTGTTGAAAATGGCTCAATTATGTTCTGGAATGCCTCAAATACACCTGCATATTGCAGGTAACCAAGAATTATGCTTGCGACGATAAGCAGCGGCATTGCGATGAAGAGGAACTCCTTGATCCGGTTCCATGATTTCATTACCACGTTATGCGCCGTCGGGAGACGAAGCGGGGCCATCTCCATGATCATGCCGAATCGTTCACCGGGAGTGATCCGGGAAAGGAATATCCCGGTAATGATGATGAGGGCAAAGACGGCCAGATAGATACTCAGGGCAGCAAGGATCCCGACGAAACTCGCGACAATTCCGGCTATTATGACAGTCCGGGCTGAGCAGGGGATCATGGTGACGAGAAATGACGCAATAATCCGTTCCCTCCGGCTGTGAAGAAGCCTGATGCTCATGATTGCCGGGACGTTGCACCCGAACCCGAGAACCATCGGGATAATCCCTTCGCCATGCATTCCAAGCCTGTGCATCGCCCTGTCAGAAAGAAATGCGGCTCTTGTCAGGTATCCTGAGTCTTCGAGCAGGGAGATAAGAAGATAAAACGTAAGGACAAATGGAAATGCTATCCCGATTCCGGCCTGGAGCGCCAGGATAACTGAAACTGAGAGTTGTTCGAGCAGCGGCGGAAGGCCCAAAGCGAGCAGCGGCTGCATCGCATATAATTCAAAGGCCGCAACAATCAGTTCTTCAAGCCATGACCCAAAGGTAAAGACAATCAGGAGAATTGATATCATTATCCCGATAAGGATGGGAATCCCCGGGAATGATTTTGTAAGAATCCGGTCAATATCAAATCCCCGTTCGGTTTCGTGATATTTTAATACCGCTTCGCTGATGGTGTGAGCACAGTGATGCCGGTTTCCCGCGATAATCTGGTGGACTGACATCCGGTGCCGCGGTTCAATCTCAACGGCAAGGACCGCTGCCGACTCGTTCAGATCAGGGTCTGGTCCAATCCCCTGCAGGGCATTTAATGCATCGACCCTTCCCGCTCCGTGCATGGACCTGAGGCTCCGGATGGCCGCCTCGATATGGTGGTCGTACTGCACAACGAGTGTAGGAACGCGGGACGACTCCATTGCAGCCGGGATAATCCGGTCGACATTCCTTCCCTGGATTGCCGCGGTTGTAAGTACTTCCACCCCGAGAAGAGAAGAGAGACGTTCATTGTCGATCTGGTACCCCTGTTTTTCCGCCTCGTCCGTCATGTTAAGGACAACCATGGTGGGGAGGCGGTACTCTGCGACCTGGACAAGCAGGTAGAGGTTCCTCTCGAGGTGAGTGGAGTCAAGGACGCATATGAGCATGTCAACATCGCCGGACTCGAGGAACGTCCGGACCATGACCTCTTCCTCAGAATTGCCATCAAGGGTATAAATTCCCGGGAGATCTACTATTTCGAGTTTCGCCTTCTCAAAACAGACATTTCCGCGTTCAAGATCGACAGTAGTCCCCGGGTAATTGCTGACTTCCACCCCGAGGCCGGTCAGCTGATGAAAAATAAGGGATTTTCCTACGTTTGGATTGCCGATGAGCCCGAATTTCATGGGGCCTTCTCCACGACGATCATTCCGGCAACCTCACTCGAAAGGGCAATATCACAGCCTTTTACCTGTATCACCACGCCGCGGTTATTCAGTTTTCTCCTGATCCTGACGGTCTCCCCCGGAAAAATACCGAGGTCCGTCAGCCGGTTGCATCCCCCGTGCCAGAGTAGTTTCCGGACTATAACGAGATCGTCTTCATAAAAATCATCGAGGGTCTGGAAATTATGTTTTCCCCGTCCCCTCATTCGTGCATGTTTCTCGATCATGCACGGGGGATTCTCGATATAACTCCCCAGCCGGGCGATAGTTTCGTCTGAGACATTATGTTCGAGTACGCAGGCCTCCTTTGATGCGGCATCAGGCTCCATCCCGAGCATTTCCGTAAAAAAACATTCAAGGACCTGGTGTTTCCGCATCACCTTTTTTCCGGTGTCCATACCGGAGGGGGTGAGTTCGATGCAGTCATCACCGCTCATTCTGACATCCCCTGCTGTCACGAGCTGATCGACGTGACGACGGACCTCCCCGGGATCCTGGTCGAGCAGCTCAGCAAGCTCGGCAACCGAAGGGCACGACTTCTTAATTCCGCCCAGTTTGAAGAGGGCTTCAAGGTAGTCTTCCCGGGATGAGGATTCCATGCATAATTCTTTGGGTTTTTAGCCTTTTATGGATTTGGATGCACACAAAATTTCATGCGGTCATATGCCTGCCAGGTGCCACTTTGGTTAAATGCCGACAGGATGAACCGGCATTAAAATTCCGGACAAAAAGGGGGTATTTTTCCGGGCACCACAACCTGGCGCATTAAAGAGTCTTTAAATCCTGTCAATATGAACGATAATGGTATACGAGGGAGAAGTGCCCTTCACAGTGCAGGCGTGGGTTTCCGATGGATCTGACAAACCGGCAGGTGGCAGACAGGCTGACTTTTATGGGACAGCTGCTGGAGATAACCGGGCAGAATGTCTTTAAAATACGGGCATTTTACCGGGCAGCGGACGTAGTCGGACGTCTCACTGCACATATTTCCACGATGGACTCAGAATCTCTGGAAGCCCTCTCCGGGATAGGCAGAAATATAGCCGCAAAAATCCTGGAAATTGCTGAGACCGGTACGTTTGCAGAACTTGAAGAGCTACGAAAAGAGGTCCCGGAACCACTGATCGAGATGCTGCAGCTTGAGGGGGTGGGCCCAAAGACTGTAAGCACTCTCTGGAAAAAGATGAACATACAGAGTATCGAAGACCTCGAGAAAGCAGCACGGGGCCGCAGGATACGGTCATTAAAGGGCTTTGGCGAAAAAAAGGAGGAGGGATTTTTAAAGGCGATCGCCCTCTACCGCCAGCAGTCCGGGAGGATGAACCGGCTGGAGGCCGATGCCGTTGTCGGAAAAGTGACATCGATCCTTCTTCCGGGGACCTATGAAGTGGCAGGGAGTTACCGGAGGGGAAGGAGCACCGTCGGCGATATCGACATCGTATCAACAGAACCGGCCGGTCTCCTGAACAGGAAGATAAGGGCAATTGCCGATGAGATTATCGATGAAGGTGACCGGAAAACATCGTTCCGCTGCACGGGAAAAAGAGTGGATGTCAGGTTTACACACCCTGGCGGTTTTGGGTCAATGCTGATGTATCTCACCGGGTCCAAGGACTTTAACATCCGTATGCGTGAGATAGCAATCAATAAAGGTGCCAAATTGAACGAATATGGCATAATAAACCGTGAAACGGGAAAATTACAGGAATTCCAGAGGGAAGAGGATATTTTTTCGTTCCTTGGAATGGACCCGGTAGTCCCCGAACTGAGGGAGGACCGGGGTGAGATACAGGCAGCCATCAGTCATACCCTGCCGGTCCTGATCGGGCAGGGGCAGATACGCGGAGACCTCCATGTCCACAGCGACTGGAGTGACGGGAACCTCAGTCTTCCGGAGCTGGCCGCAAAAGGAGAGGCCATGGGGTATGAATATCTCCTTATTTCAGACCATTCTGCAACGCTGGGTATCGCACACGGCCTTGATGAAGACCGGATAAAGGCGCAGGGGCGGGAGATAGAACAGGTGAACCGGGAATCGTCATGCACGCTCCTGCATGGGACCGAGGTGGATATCATGAGCGACGGGACACTGGGGTTCCCGGATCATGTCCTTTCAGACCTCGACCTTGTTATTGCATCGGTCCACTCAGGCTTTTCCCAGCCACGTGATGTCATGACCCGCCGTGTCCTGAATGCCATTGAAAACGAGCACGTTGATATTATCGGCCATCCCACCGGCAGGATCCTCGGCCGTCGTCAGCCATACGAGATAGATATGCAACGGATAATTGAGCGTGCAGCTGAAACCGGGACCGCACTGGAATGCAATGCATCTCCTTACCGCCTGGACCTTGATGATAATAATGTAAAAGAAGCACATGAGAGGGGAGTATTGATATCGATCGGAACAGATGCCCACGACCCGGCCGAATTTACGAATATGAGGTATGGAATCATCACTTGCCGGCGGGGATGGGCATCAGCCACCGATATCCTCAATACACGGAATATGGCCGGACTACTGGAGTGGGCAGCATGATATACTGGATCTATGAGCGGGCACTGATCAGGAAACTCCATATCCTCCCGGCAAATATCTGCTTCATGCTGACCGAAAAAGACCTCCTGAAAGCACCCGACAAGTTGTATGAAGTGACGCGGTGGTGCAGGGACATATCAGTCCATGTCGGGAAAAAGAAAAAGAATGGAGAGAAAGGAAACACAAATATCGCCGGGATTACCTTCCATATCTCGACACCGAACCCGGAATCATTGACCCCGTATTTATCGCAGATAGAGAAAATAGGAAAGATTGCACATTTATCCCTCCATATCGGGGAGACGGATGAATCACGCGGGGAAGGTATGGCGGTATGTGTTGCAGTCGGGAAAAGCGGAAGGGAGGAGATTGCCGGGTGCATACGTGCAATGGCCCGGAAAGGTCTGTCCCCGGCATCCGTTACCGAAGAGACATTTGAGCAGTACCTGACATTTCCGTATGCCCCGGACCTCGTTATCAAAACCGGAGGGGACCACCTTACCGATTTTCTCATCTGGCAGTCGGTCTATTCAGAACTCTTTTTCTCTGACGTGAACTGGAGATGGTTCCGGAAAGTGGATTTCCTACGGGCGTTGCGCGATTACCAGGCACGGGTCCGCAGGTTTGGAAAATAAATCCAGGAATTTTTATTCCTTACCCTGTAGCATAAATCTGCAATGAAAAATAAACGAAGATTTTTCAGGTCGTGCCGTTTTCTGCGAGGGCATCAACTCTCTGGGAATACAGCCGCACGGCACGCAGGAGATCAATTTTCCGGAAGAGCGGCCAGTAGGGAGCACAGAAATATACCGCACTCTCGTGGCCGTTTGCAAGCCAGGGAAGAAAATTTGAGGTCCTGGACTCGTTTCCTGTCCGGATAATCAGGTCAACGGGAGGGAGTTCCCTGCCTGAAAAGAGATTTCGCTCGATAAGTTCGCACCCGATATCGTCTGGAGTATAAAAGCCTGCCTCCACCCCGGAGAGGATCCGCCGTGCAGCCCTGACGATCTCGTTCCTTCCCCCGTAGGCGAGGGCAACATTCAGGAAGTATGAATCGTACTCCCTGGTCCTGGCTTCCGCCTGTTCAATGACTTCCAGGAGGTCCGGCGGGAGAAGTGCCCTGTCCCCGACCATCTGGACGCGGATCCTGTTTTTCCGTACCCGTTCATCGGTCGCTACCCGTTCGAATTTTTCCTTGAACAGGGTAAAGAGTTCGTGGACTTCACGTTCGTCCCTGGTAAAATTCTCTGTGGAAAAGGAATAGAGCGTGATATACCTGATGCCAAGCTCGCATGCCCAGTCAAGCATCTCCTCGGTCCTGTCGGCACCTGCCCGGTGACCCTCCCCTTTCATCATCCCCTTTAACCGGGCAAACCTCCTGTTCCCGTCCATGATAATTGCAATATGACGCGGGATATGGCTGCACTGGAGGCGGAGACGCTTTTCATAGAGTGAGTCCGCAAGCGAACGGAGCATTATACCGGGGTCACCTCCACGATAAAACCGCGGTTCGGGTAGCGTTCGACGATTGATTTCTTCCCGTCGATGAGGTCGGCATTCCCGGTGACGATCCACCATGCCGTCTCGATACCTTCAGGGGTCATTTCGTACCCCTCATCCCCGAGTTCACGTATTAGTTCCGGAATTGTGTTATCTGCGCGTTCAATCAGGCCATATACCACGGTCCCGTCGTCGGTTATCTCGTCGAAGGGGCGTGCAGTATTTTCGGCTATCCGCAGCAGCCTCTTTCGTAATTGGACCGAGTCCTTGAAGCTGGAAGAGCACCAGTGGACTTTTTCGCAGCGGCAGAGCTCTTCTGCCCACTCACGGGCATGCATGACTGCATTGTGCACCCCGTCTTCCGGCTCCATTTCCCTGCTCCTCATTTCGTCTGCGTTCGTCTCGCCCCATTCGAGTTCATTGATATTAAGAAAATCAAGGTACTGCAGTGCCGGTTTTAACTTTTCAAGTCCCGGGAGTGCAGGGACTTCTATCCCGATATCAAAGCCGAGTTCTTTTGCCCGTTGTGCAGACCTGATGAATTCGCTCCCGGCGATGGATTCCCATTCCTCGTACGGCGGGTGGAGCCTGATCTCGTCAATAAGCCCGACAAGTGCCAAAAGATCCTCTTCGGATGGCGCAGTTCCGGTATACAGGTGGATATGGTGGTCAGGACCAAAGTGCTTTTTTAAAGCCCGCGAGTATTCCACCACCCGGTCCCGCCGGTCAAGGGGTTCACCGCCGGTGATACCAGTCCCCATTGCACTCATCAGATGTGCCACTAAAATTGCCTCGTCAGGGCTGTTTATTTTCTTCTCGTTTGCATAGACGTCATCATGACCCTTTCGCATGCGTGAAAGCGGGCAGTACCAGCAGGTACGGTGACAGGTACCGGTGATAAAAAGGACCATCTTCGCTCCTTCATGGCACAGGATGCACCCTTTCGCGAGACGGGCACTATCTCCCTTCTGAATCGTTCCTTCAGTATGGGAATTCACGGTGATATATTGGTTCTCATGCCTTTTCTCTTCTCTGTTCATGGCACAAAAAGAAACGGCCCGGGGAGGGGGGGGGTGGAGCGTGTTCTCTAACCCCTGCTCCGTGCTTCGAGCATAGCGGACCTGGTATCAGAGAACCCCTTTGATGATGAAGAGACGCCCTGCAGGACCGGGGTAGGGAATGCTGCGACCGTCTGTTTTTTCAGCAGGGATATACTCCCACGGTCGTCTCCTGGTAGCAATACTGCGGATACTCCTGCTGAGGTGCTTTTATGTGAAAAAATTCCGGTCCCTGAAACTAAAGATTCATTGAGCAGTTCTGCTGCGGTGATCCGGTCACCCGGGGAAATCCTGGAAAAAGACCCATTCATACCGATCTGGTTATTTTCTGAGGACCCTTTTGTTAATGAACCAAACAGGGA